>NZ_CP150231.1:1976428-2293214 GCF_037974225.1 Solibacillus sp. FSL R5-0691 | reverse complement strand
ACGTGATCGTCATAACGCAACATTACCCGAGAAAATTATTAAAGATACAGTTGGCTTTGCACAATCGCTTGTCGCAAAGCCGGCTAATTACATAACAGGTATTTTTAGCAATATTGATTCGCTGTTAAATACGTATGAAGAGAACCAGCGCTTAAAAATGCGTCTAGAAGACTTTGCCGTCCTAAAGGCGGAGGTAAGCACATTAAAGGCAGAAAATTCTTCATTGCGTGAACTCGCATCAATCGAGGAAAGTTTGCGTGATTTCGACCCAATTCAGGCGACGGTCATCGCGAGAAACCCTGATCAGTGGGAAGAAAAAATTATTTTAAATAAAGGGACAGCACATGGTGTTGAAAAAAACATGGCTGTTATGACTTCTCGAGGGCTAGTTGGTAAAATTGTCATCGCAACACCTTATACTTCTGAAGTGGAGTTGCTTTATACGAATAATGAAAACTATCGTGTATCAGCAGTAGTCCATGATGAAAAGAATAGGGAAATTCATGGTTTAGTAGAAGGGTATGACGTTGAGCGTAACGAATTATTATTAAAGCGTATCGATTCTAAAGTTGATCTGAAAGAAGGCGGAAAAGTCTTGTCTTCCGGACTCGGTGGAATCTTCCCGAAAGGTATCCTGATCGGTGAGATTACTGAAGTAACAACGGATGATTTCGGTTTAACGAAAATGGCCTATGTCAAACCAGCAGCAGATTTTTCAATGATCGAACATGTTATAATTGCTAAGCGCAAAACAATTTCGGTAGATGGGTCTGACGGGGGCAATACAAATGAAGATCTAGTAAATGGACCAGCCGATGAAAATGAGGGGGATAAGTAATGCTCGCTCGATTTTTAATTGGCTTCGTTGCTGTCTTGCTGTTTTTGCTGGAATCTGAATTCGCCGTCTTCTCTCCATTGCAGTTCGGCGAAGGAATCTATTATTTGATTCCGCGTTTTTTAATTTTATATTTAATTTTTCTATCCATTTATTACAGCCGAAAAAAAGCGATGATTTATGGTCTTATTTTTGGACTTTGTTTTGATGTGTTTTATATTAATATTATTGGTCTATATACAGTTTTATATCCCGCGATCTGCTATATTGCGGCATGGTGTGTAAAACGTGTTCATCCACATTTAGTATTTTCTACGATTTTGGCAATATTGCTAATGATTGTTTTCGAATTTGTTGTATATGAATTTTTCTATATGCTTCAATTTACAACGATGGCGCTTCAGCCGTTTCTAGTAAATCGATTAGTTCCGACAACAATTGGTAATCTATTATTTTTGATAATGCTTGCATGGGCGTTTAAATATTGTCTTAGCGCTCGTGTATTTCAACGGGCACAATAGCATTTTAAAAAAACGAAAAGAAACAAAACGGACCGATAATCCGTTTGTTTTCTTTTCGTTATTATGTAGCGCGAGGTGACTTGAAAAAGCTATGAAAAAACAACTTATCCATATTAAAGGAACAAAAGATGGGTTAGTACTACGTTTGGATGACCAATGTTCTTTTGCTGAGTTGGTAGAAGAACTTGGAAAAAAAGTTACAGACGGCCATCTTGATGGTAAAATAGATGTACAACTGCACTTAGGAAAACGTTACTGTACACAAGAGCAAAAAGACCAGCTCACTGAAATTGTGGAAGGACAGCAAAAACTATGTGTAAAAAAGATCCAAAGTGATGTCATTACATTGGAAGAAAGCCATAAACTCCTAGAGACAAGTCGCTTAGAAACATTTGTAGGCATAGTGCGTTCCGGACAAACAATTCGTGTAACGGGTGATATACTTGTGTTAGGAGATGTGAATCCTAACGGACGTATTGAGGCAGGGGGTAATGTACATATTGCGGGTAAGTTAAAGGGCATTGTGCATGCAGGAATGGGTGGCAATGAACAAGCAATTGTATCCGCGTCACATTTTGAACCGACACATATATTAATTGGGAATTATGTGGAAGTAATGACGAACGAGTCGCAATATATATTAGACAATACCGATCAAATTTTTGCCTATCTTGGAGAAAACAATGTAATAGCATATGACAGAATCCAGGAAATAAGAAATGTACGACCGAATTTATCAACATTCAAAGGAGGAAGCTAAATGAGTGATGAAGAATTATTATTCTCTAAGAATATTGATGATACTGGAGCTCAAAAAGCTACCTTATATAAGGAAGGGGCCGCTAATGTGGGAGAAGCAATCGTTATAACTTCAGGAAAAGGTGGAGTAGGGAAAACTACTACGACTGCAAACCTAGGAACGGCATTGGCACTTCAAGGTAAGAAAGTTTGTCTAGTCGATACGGATATCGGACTGCGTAATTTAGACGTTATATTAGGCTTGGAAAATCGGATCATTTATGATTTAGTGGACGTAATTGAAGGGCGTTGTAAAATGCATCAGGCATTAGTAAAAGACAAGCGTGTAGATGAACGTCTATACTTGATGCCTGCTGCCCAAAATACAGACAAAAACGCCATCAACCCTGAACAGATGAAAGCTTTGATTGATGAGTTGAAGCGTGAGTTTGACTATATTTTAATTGATTGTCCTGCTGGTATTGAGCAAGGCTACCGCAATGCGGTTGCTGGTGCGGATCGTGCCATCGTTGTGACGACACCTGAAATTTCTGCAGTAAGAGATGCGGATCGAATTATCGGATTGCTTGAGCAGGAGCCGATTGAACCGCCAAAGCTTATTATTAACCGAATCCGTAAAAGTTTGATGAACACCGGAGATGCAATGGATATTACAGAAGTAACGACTCATTTATCGATTGATTTATTGGGAATCATCGTCGATAGTGAAGATGTTATCAGTTCATCCAACAAAGGTGAACCAATTGTCATGAATCCGAACAACAAAGCATCATTGGGATACCGTAATATCGCACGCCGTATATTAGGGGATTCTGTGCCGCTAATGTCCTTGGAAGATGATCAGCCAAAAGGCGTTTTCGCGAAACTGAAAGCATTATTTAAATAAGAAGTCAGCTGTATGGGATAGATTCAATTATTCTTTACAGCTTTTTTTCTGTTAAGGAAATTAAAGAGTTTTGGCATTGTGGATCACTTTGAAACAGGGTTACTTCCCGTCTAGGCTAAAGCGCCAGCTCCTCGGTCATTTCGGTCCCTCATGCAAAAGTGGTGAAGCGTTTACTTTTGCGTCGGGCCCTCCAAGTCTTGCGGCTCACACGATGTGAGTCATTGGGGGCATGCCACATGGATGTGGCGTTTTGCCCACTCGGAGCTGAAAGGGCTTTAGCGCTTTTGTTTCTATGTACAGGCTTTCTTGAATTGTATTGTCATTCCTGACATATAATAGTGCAAAAAGATTGGATGGTGAGCTTGAAAAAATGGCAGTGGCTCATCGCGAGTATTGTCTTTGTTGTTATTTATAGCTGTAATTATTATGGGGATCTCGCTACAAAACGTGTCATCCATTCCATTGTCTACAGTTCGGATGATTTAGTCATGATGCGAAAAGCGGTTGTGAATATGTTATCTAAAGAAGACCAGCAGCTCCCTGTTAGTGCAGATGTATCGATTAATCAGTTACAGCTTTTTGAGACGATTGATCGTTTTAATGACGGATATTTACTCGTGTATGATGAACCGTTTGTATTAAATGCATTGTATGATGGGATGATTGTATTTACGGGCCATACAAAGTATAACGGGAAAACGGTCTCGGTTGTTTATGATACAGGCGATACGGTTACATTCGGATTTGTGGACGACTTCTATGTATTACCGTACACGACCGTAACAAAAGGAACGATAGTCGCAACGAAAAAAAGCGGGGAACTCTACATTCAGATCGAACGTGACGGGCAAGTGTTGAATATGGAAGAAACGATTCGCTGGCTAAAGGAACAGCCGATTTAGATGAAAGTTACGATTCATCCATTGTTTTTGTTACTGCTCTTATCAATTGTTTTATATGGAGATATCGCTTTATACAGCGTTATTATTGTTTCGCTTTTATTTCATGAGTTAGGTCATTTTATTGCTGCAAAACTCGTCGGAGCGAAAATAACGCAATGTAAAATTGTTCCGTACGGCGGGGAAATGACGATTAAGGATGAACTGCAGTTATCCTATAATCAGCTGATCATCATTGCTATTGGAGGACCTGTTGCAACATGTCTCGGAATCTTCATCAGTTTATTTCTGCCTGATATGCTGAGTGCTAAATTAATAGAAGTGCAGCTCTTTATTCTTGCTATTAATCTTGTTCCGATTTGGCCACTCGATGGTGGGAGAATAATATGTTACAGCATTTTGAAACGGCAGCCGTTTTCTAAAATTTTCGAATTTTATTTAACGGCTTCTTTTTATTTACTTACGGGAACAATTATCGTACTATTATATTTATTGCCGCAATCATTATCTTTAGTAATTATTAGCCTCTTTTTATGGAGCAAAGTTATTGGAGATTGGAAATATCGGAAATACCGCGCTGCTTTTGAGAAAATAGTAATGAAGCGGTTGACTTGATAATTTCGATGTGGTAGTATTTTAATGTTATTGTTTGTAGCACCCGTGCTACTGCAACCGCGCTGAACAGGTTTAAGTACCTTTATAGGTCACCTGCAATTCCGGGCGAGTCTGAGTCTAAGAGGAGGTGCATTTTAATGTACGCAATTATCGAAACTGGTGGAAAACAAATCAAAGTTGAAGCAGGTCAAGAAATCTATGTTGAAAAACTAGGTGTGGCTGCTGACGAAATCGTAACTTTTGACAAAGTTTTATTCGTAGGTGGAGAAACAGTTAAAGTTGGAGCTCCAACTGTTGCTGGCGCTACTGTAACAGCGAAAGTTGTTAAAGAAGGTAAGCAAAAGAAAATTACTGTTTTCAAACTTAAAGCGAAAAAGAACTACCGTCGTAAGCAAGGTCACCGTCAACCATACACTAAATTAGTAGTTGAAGCAATCAACGCTTAATAAGTAGGTGATGGACATGATTACAGTAACTATTTATAGTGATGATAATCGTAAATCGTATGGATTTGAAATTTCAGGACATGCTTTATCGGATGTCTATGGTCGAGATTTAGTTTGTGCAGGTGCTTCTGCTGTTGCCTTCGGTGCAGTAAACGCAATCCCGCAAATTACAGGAGTTACTCCTGAAATCGAACAAGGTGCTGAAGGCGGTTACTTAAAAGTGACTATTCCGCAAGCTGAACTGAATGATGAAACAGACGCTAAATTACAAGTTATTCTGAACACAATGGTGACACAGTTCTATACAATGACTGCAAGCTATTCAGAATATATCGAATTGAAATATAAAATGATCTAGGAGGTGGAACAGAATGTTATTATTAACTTTAGATCTTCAATTCTTCGCATCTAAAAAAGGTGTAGGTTCTACTAAAAACGGACGTGACTCTGAGTCTAAACGCCTTGGTGCTAAACGCGCTGATGGTCAATTCGTTACTGGTGGTTCAATTCTTTACCGTCAACGCGGTACAAAAATTTACCCAGGTACAAACGTAGGCCGCGGTGGTGACGATACATTATTCGCAAAAGTTGACGGCGTTGTTAAATTTGAACGCTATGGTCGCGACAAGAAAAAAGTATCTGTATACCCTACAGCTCAAGAAGCATAATTCTTGCAATGAAAGGACTGCATTTATTGCAGTCCTTTTTTTAAGTTTTTGCACAAATTATTGATGATTAACGATGCCTTCAAGTAATGCAAATGGATGATTGAACTTTTCTTAAGTATTGAATATGTCATGAGTATGGAGTATGGAAGGAAAACTAATAAAAAACTTGTTATACTAATAATACTGTAATACGGAGTGTGTGAAATGACCGTTTCGAAATTAACTGTAAGTGAAGCATTGCGCTTTGCAAATCACGATTATTTGAATCAGCTTCATTTAATCCAGATGAACCTGGATTTAGGACGAGTGGATGAAGCGAAAAAGGTGATTTTTGACCAGTCTGAACATTGTAAAATGCTTTCGAACATCAATCGTCTCCATATAAAGGAAACAGTCGAATGGCTTCAGACCCTTTGCTGGCGTTATCCGGCTTTACAACTAAGCATGACGAGTGATGTAAATGCACCAATACAAAGCAAGTACGATGAAGCGATTGTTCAATACTTGGAAAACACAATTATTCATGTTTACGACAAGCTTGATCCATATGAAGAGCATCAATTACTGTTAAACATCGAAACATATGAAGATAAATGGAATATTTCATTTCATTTAAAGGGAAAATGGGAACAGTCGCCATTTTCAATAGAACAGAATATTTTTAATGTGGAAACATATGAACAAACGGATACAAGTTGGAAATATGTTCTTCACATATGAGGAGTGAAAGAAATGTTTGTCGATCACGTTAAGATTTATGTTAAAGGTGGAGACGGCGGGGATGGAATGGTTGCATTCCGCCGTGAAAAGTATGTACCGAATGGTGGTCCGGCAGGTGGAGATGGAGCACGTGGCGGTAACGTAGTATTTGAAGTTGAAGAAGGTTTACGTACGTTAATGGATTTCCGTTACAAACGTCACTTCAAAGCTGAACGTGGAGAGCACGGAATGAGTAAAGGGATGCACGGTCGTCGTGCAGAAGATTTAATCGTTAAGGTGCCACCAGGGACAGTTGTAATGAATGCAGAAACAAAAACAGTCATTGCCGATTTAGTTGAACATGGCCAACAAGCGATTATTGCTAAAGCGGGCCGTGGCGGACGCGGTAACTGCCGTTTTGCAACACCTTCTAACCCTGCACCGGAATTAGCCGAAAAAGGTGAACCAGGTCAGGAACTGGAAGTAATTTTAGAATTGAAAGTATTAGCGGATGTTGGATTGGTTGGTTTCCCTTCAGTAGGTAAATCAACATTACTATCGGTAGTTTCTTCTGCAAAACCTAAAATCGGTGCTTACCACTTTACAACGATCGTACCGAACTTAGGTATGGTGGAAACAGATGATGGCCGTTCATTCGCAATGGCGGATTTACCTGGTCTAATCGAAGGCGCACACCAAGGTGTCGGATTAGGGATGCAGTTCCTGCGTCACATCGAGCGTACACGTGTCATCGTACACGTAATTGATATGTCCGGTATGGAAGGCCGCGAACCTTATGATGATTATGTAACAATCAACAATGAGCTTGAACAATATAATTTACGATTACTTGAGCGTCCTCAAATTATCGTTGCGAACAAAATGGATATGCCGAATGCGGAAGAGAACTTGGAAGAGTTTAAAAAGAAAGTAGGCGAAGATGTAAAAATCTTCCCGATTTCAGCCGTTTCCCGTCAAGGTTTAAAGCCATTGCTATTTGAAATTGCGGATCTTTTAGAAGTAACACCTGAGTTCTTATTACATGATGTACTTGAAGAAGAATCAGATGCGGTAGTAATGTACAAGCATGAAGGCCAAGGGGGCGACTTCGAAATTACACGTGATGATGATGGTGCATACGTACTTTCAGGATACACAATCGAACGCCTATTCAAAATGACGGACTTCAGCCGTGAAGACGGTATTCGACGCTTTGCTCGCCAGTTACGTGCGATGGGTGTCGATGAAGAGTTACGTAAACGCGGTGCTCAAAATGGCGATACTGTTCGTTTAATGGAATTCGAATTTGACTTTGTCGACTAATTAAGTGGGGGATGACGATGAAAAACGTAGCAAATCAGCGATATTATTTAGTGCGTGAAGATGTCCTGACAGATGCGATGCAAAAAACATTGGAAGCAAAACAATTATTGCAAAAAGGATCTGTTTCATCCATTTGGGATGCGGTAAAAGAAGTGGATTTATCTCGCAGCGCATTTTATAAATATCGTGATGCAGTTTTTCCTTTCCATTCGATTGTGCAAGAGCGTATTTTAACGGTTTTCATTCAATTGCAAGACCGAAAAGGTACACTTGCCAAATTACTCGAAACTGTATCTGATGCCCATTGCAATGTACTGACGATTCACCAGACGATCCCAATTCAAGGACGTGCCAATGTGACGCTTTCTTTAGATGTGACAAGCATGTCTTATGAGCTGGATGAACTTATTCGAAGCTTGAATCAGCTTGAATTTATCGAATCTGCTGAAGTAATCAGTTCAGGCGCATTTTAACTTACTTAAAGTGAGATGTCCTATGTAATGGCAATGGCATCAGAAAATAAATAAAATTTGCTGTCCAATAAGTTTCAGGGCATATTGGACAGCTTTCTTTTTAGGATAAATTTCCAGAAAATTTAGAACTTATAATAGAGGTGCTTTTTTATGTCAGAAAAAAATTGGGAAAAAAGAATTGCTTACCTAGGTCCGGAAGCATCATTTACATATTTAGCGACAAAAGGTCTGTTTCCGAATGATTGGCATATTCCGTACAAGTCCATTCCGGAATGTATCGAAGCTGTATCGGAGGGGAAAGTCGAGCTGGCCGTTGTACCAGTTGAAAATGCGCTGGAAGGATCTGTTCCGCTGACAGTTGACTATTTGTTCCATGAATCCGAGCTTTTTGTTACAGCCGAAGTCATGTCAAAAATCCAGCAGCATTTATTAGTTAATAAAAAATTTGCGGAAAATAGCGAGGCAATCGAAGAGATTTATTCACATCCGCATGCTTTGGCACAGTGTCATAAATATTTATATTATAATCATGGAGGAGTAAGACAAACATCGTATTCTTCAACTGCCGCCGCAGCAGAACTTGTTTCCCAAACGGAAGACCGCTGTATCGCCGCTGTTGCGAACCTTTCTGCCGCTGAGAAATATAATTTACATATACTCGAAAAAAATATTCATGATTTCCATTTTAATCATACGCGGTTCTTCGTTTTATCGAAGCAAAATATAAAGCATGGCTTAGTCCCGCTTCACGCACAGCCAAAAACGACATTTATGCTGACATTGCCGACAGATGTATCAGGGGCGCTTCATCAAGTACTTTCGGTATTTGCATGGCGTAAACTGAACTTGAGCAAGATTGAATCGCGTCCACTTAAAACCGGACTCGGGAATTATTTCTTCATAACTGATATACTAGCAGATGAAGAGGAACCGATGATGAAAGGCGCGGTGGAAGAACTGATTGCGCTCGGATGTAAGGTGAAGTCACTCGGAACCTATTATACATACGTCACACCAGAATGAGGTGAAAAGCATGAAGCGAATCTTATTATTTGATGGAGAGTGCAATTTCTGCGATGCGAGCGTCCAGTTTATTATTAAACGTGACCCGAATGCATTATTTCAGTTTGCCTCGCTACAAAGTGATGTTGGAGCAGCTTTGTTGAAAAAGTATGATGTGCCGGAAACAACGGACAGTATTGTGTTTATAGAAAATGACCGGCATTATACGGAATCGACGGCCGCACTTAAGATTACACGAAATTTATCAGGTTTTTGGAAGTTGTTTTATGTATTTATCGTTGTACCGAAGCCGGTTCGCGATCTTGTGTATCGCTGGATTGCCAAAAACCGCTACAAATGGTTCGGGAAAAAGCAGGAATGCATGTTACCGTCACCAGAACAGCGTAAACGTTTTTTATAAGATGTACAGGTGCACTTTGCTTTCATGCAGAGTGCGCTTTTTATTTGTTCGGAAGTTGTCGGGGGAGATTTTATTAGAACAATCTTGCCGGTTATTAGAACAATGGTGGCGTTTATTCGAACATGTGAAGAGGATATTAGAACTTTGGGGAAATTTGAATACGTACTCCGGATTTTTTGTCCGTATAGGGGCGAAAAAAATAGGCGTACCGTTTATATTAGAAGATTGGTGCAAGATATTAGAACATCTCATGCGGATATTTGAACATCCGGCAATGATATTAGAAAATAAGAAATTATATTAGCACATCCGGCCAGTATATTAGAAAACTGCCATTTTATTAGAAGATAAAAATTTATATTAGAAGATCTTCAAATATATTAGAATTTCCGTTATAGAAATCAAACTTTCCCATATCGGGGCTCGTCTAATTGTTGAAAGGAGGTATTCCGGTGGAAAGTTACTTAATCAATGATACCGTTAACTTATCAAATGAAGCGATTATAGATGAACTTATGCAACAGTACGGAGAAGACGTATTAAAGCTTGTCATGCAATATGTACATAACAACTCGGTTGCCGAGGATCTGACACAGGAAATTTTCGTGAAATGCTACAGGTCACTTCCAACATTTCAGTATGGCTCGTCGTTAAAAACGTGGCTTTGGCGCATTGCCATTAACCATTCGAAAGATTATCTGAAAAGCTGGTATGCCAAAAATGTCGAAGCAAAAGATGATGAAGTGTTTATGCAAGTGGAAAGCAGCCATTCCGTAGAACAGGAAGTCATCCAGCAGCAGGAAGATGCTGATTTAGTAAAGGCGGTCATGGCGCTGCCGGTCAAATACCGTGAAGTTATTTATTTATGCTATTACGAAGATCGGACGATGAAGGAAATGGCCGATGTATTGCAAATTAATGAAAACACCGTAAAAACGAGGCTTCGAAAAGGGAAGCAGCTATTAAAAAAACATCTGGAGCGTGAAGAAAATGGATGATCGTTTAAAAAATTTGAAAACAGCGATGGATCGCACTGCATTTTCCGGCACGAAATTCACAGAGCAGCACAAGCAACATGTTCAGCGTCAGTTAAACGTCGATGAGTTGAAAAAAATGATTCTATCACTTCTTTTCGAAGCGAAGTCCGGTATTGAAATTACGCAGTTACTCCATGTAAGGGGAGTACAGGATGTTGTCAACAATGAGGGCATGATCTATTCCATTCTACATGAACAGGAAAACGATGGACTTGTGCTTGCCAGTTGGGATGACGGTGTTAAGCGTTACGAGCTAACGAAGGCCGGTAAAAAACAATTACAGCAAGAAGGTCATGTGAAACTGACTTTGAAGGAACGTTTACTGGGGGTGCGCATGCATGCAGAGTGAAAGCTTCTTAAGAAAAGTCACTGCCTTTATTCGATCGAAGGAAGCTCAGGTTCATGTATATGATGAATTAAAGCAACATCTAGAACATTCGAAAAATGCATGGATGAAAAAAGGGTATACAGCGGAGGAAGCAGAGCGAAAAGCAATTGAAGAAATGGGGTCGCCTTCTGAAATCGGAAAATCGATGGATAAAATTCACCGGCCGAAAGTTGACTGGCTATTAATCGGTTTAGTGGCCATTCTTTTAGGTGCAAGTTTTATCCCGCTAGTAACATTTGACAGTACCATCTTTTTTGGAGCCGATATGACCGATCATTTTATTCGAGGTAAATGGCTGCATCTTGTATTTGCCGTAATATTGATTGCCGTCCTGATGTATACCGATTATCGGAAGATGGAACGATTCAGTCTCGCTCTATATTTTGGTGCACTTATTCTGTTAATGGTATTAAGTTATTTCCCGACAGTTAGAGTGCAGGGGCAAAGCTATTTAATGGCAGGACCGATACAGATTCAGGCTTTGACCGTTTTGCCAATGCTGTTCATTGCCTGGGCAGGTTTTTTTACGCAGGGGAAATTTAAAAGCTGGCAGTTAATCGTCTTATTTGTTTTGCCGTTATGGTTTATTTTAAGTGCGCCAAGCCTGATAGCAGCTTTCCTGTATGCTGGGGGAGTGACGGTTTTATTTTTTGTCAGTGATTATTCCGCCAAGGCAAAAATAGTAACAAGTTTAGCGGTAAGCGGGTTCATAGCGAGCAGCATGTTCCTCATTATACCCCGGTTGCATGATTACCAGCTTGTGCGGCTATACGCATATTTGGATCCGGCCAGTTATCCGACAGAGGAAGGCTATGTTTATTTGGCAGTTAAAAATGCATTAAATGAAGCAGGATGGTTTGGCGCGGAGACGATTCGTTATATTCCGGAAGGGCATACCGACTTCGCTTTAGTACTGCTTATTCAGAAATTCGGATATATTGCAGGAATTGCCGTCGTTTCGGTATTATTTGCCGTTGCCGTTCGTATACTTTGGAAAGTGAACCGATTACCCCGTTCCTATGGGAAAATGCTTGTAATTGGAGCAGTCTCTTTTTACTGCATGCAGTTTGGCTATTCTGTTGCGATGATCCTTGGCTGGCTGCCGATTATCGGATTGGCGCTTCCTTTTATCAGTTATGGTTTTACTTCTCTATTATTAAATTCGTTTGTCATCGGGATTGCACTAAGTGTATATCGCAGGAAAACATTCACCGGATATGGAGTACAACGGAATTATTCATAATGAAAAACAGCTTATTCATCGACGAGTGTCTTTTGAATAAGCTGTTTTAACTTAGTTTTCAATTAAGAAGCCGCGCTGGCGTAATTTCTCTTCGGCCAGGTTCAGGCTTTCTTCAGAAGTCGAGCTAATGACGTGCAAGTGTGTACCGTCCGTTAATGCAGATAGATACAGGGCGTTCGTTTCCTGCACACGTTTCACAAAATGCTCAACTTCCAAACGGTTCGAAACCATAATCGAAGCGGTAATTTCTCCATATACCGGATGTTCGACAATAACGCTTTCGACGGTCACGCCACAATCGACCAATATGAAAAGTTCTTCTTTAGCTTCATTTGGATTGTGCATACACACAATTTTTCGCTGAAGGCGTGTTTGCTGGACATTGTGCATATAAATATACCCTTGGCTTGTTGCTACAATCGGTTCATTTCGTGCTTTCAATAAATTCATATCATTGACGATAACTTGTCTTGAAACATTTGTATGCTTCGCCAAATCTGTACCCGTCATCGGCTGTTCAGCATTTTTTAACAATGCGAGCAGTTCCAGACGACGTTCTTCACCTAATAATTTTTTCAATATCTTCACCTCAATTAGCATACCAGTTCCTTTTTATCTTATCATATTTACCGTTTGCTAAGCGTGAACATTGTGGCAATAGCACAATTTGTGCATATGCTATTACGAGAAAAGGAGGAAAGAAGTGCGCGTTCATATTGTACAAAAGGGAGACACTTTGTGGAAAATCGCGAAGCAATACGCGGTTGGCTTTGATGAGTTAAAGCGATTAAATGCCCATTTAGCAAACCCTGACTATATTGTTCCGGGAATGGAAATCTATTTACCGGACACGACTACGAAAAAAGAAGTGCAGCAACCAGTGAAGGAACAGCCAAAGTCTGTTAAAGAGCAACCGGTACCAACACCGGCGCCAGCGCCAAAACCGGCTCCAGCCCCAGCGCCAGCGCCGAAAAAAGAGCAAGTTAAGCCGGCACCAGCACCAGCACCGGCTCCAACACCGGCTCCGATGCCAATGCCACAACCGCAAAAACCGATTTGGCAAGGGGATATTATTTATTTCCAGCAACCGCAGCCGCAGCCGATGCCAATGCCGAATTGGCAAACACATGTACATGTTCAGCCGACATTCGAAAATACGGTGACAGTACCGCAACCAATGCCGACACCACAGCAACCGGTTGCTCAACAACCTCCGCAGCAACCACAGCAACCAATTTTTATCGAGCAACCGCAATATATCCAACCAATGCCGATGCCAATGCCGCAAATGCCGGTATGTCCAACATGTCACCATATGCCGATGCCAATGCCAATGCCAATGCCTCAAATGCCTGTATGTTCAAAATGTCATCAAATGGCAATGGAATATCCAATGCATATGCAGCCAATGCCAATGCCGATGCCAATGCCGCAAATGCCGGGTTGTTCGAAATGTAATCAAATGGCAATGGAATCCCCAATGCAGATGCAACCAAATATGTATATGGAGCCAATGCCAATGTCGATGCCGATGCAAATGCAGATGCAGCCGATTTGCCACGAAGAGTCATCATTAAAGAGAGATCATTGTCAGGATAAGGATCACCTAGTACATCAGTATTATGAAGAAATTGACCACATGATGCGTCAACCAAACCCTTGTCACCCACATATGATGCCGATGCCGTATCCTGAAAATACAATGCAGCAGATGATGCCATATCCAGCAAATACGATGCCTCAAATGCAACAAATGCCACACCCGCCGAAATCATGTCAATAGTAATTAAGGAAAATTGCTGGAAGTGGGATACACATAAAGGGTCCTTTTTTATGAAGTATTATGAAAATGGTTTTGTTGCGCAGAAAGTTAAAGCGGTTCACCGAGAGCTTGAAAATATACAATTTCCATATCATATTCCACTTGTTGAAAATGAAGAGAAGCATATAATAAAGCAGTTTTGGTTTGAGGGGAAAAGTGCTGAGTATAAACGTTTTGAACATCAGCAGCTTTCCCTCCATGCTATCGAAAAACTGCATGAAACAAATGAAGTCATTCCTTGGGCGGAATTGGGCATCTTGTCCACGTATCAATTACAGGAGAAATGGACGAGGAGATTCGAGCGTTTTATCAATCATGAAAGAGAATTGAGACGTTTACTAAAAAGCAATTATGATATTTTAGTCAATCATGCTTCCTATGCCTTAGGTTTAATGGCTCAAATTACAGTGCCGAGTGAAAAGCCAACGATTTTACATGGGGATGTTGTTCATCATAATGTGATGCTACGTGGTGAAGATGTGAAACTTATCGATTTTGATTTAGCCTCTTTAGGAGAGGCGTCAGATGAAATTATTTTATGGCTTCATCGTGTATTGCCACATGTTCAATATGAAGTTCAGCCACTTGTAAATGACCATCAATATTTGCATAAAGCGCAGGAAAAGCTTCACTATCTGTTTTTCCCGAATGAAATATTAAGGGAATGTTTATACTATTTGAAACTCAGCGACCGGCAAAAGCTTTCCTGCTATCCATTTATTCAATCGATTGTATATGACTGGATGAAACATTATGATTCTTTTGCAAGACAGATTGATACATTGCAAAACTAATTGGCAGTTTATAATCGATGTGAGATGGAGAAGAATATGATAAACTATTAAAGGCTGTCTTCAAGGACGGTCTTTTCTTTTTTGATGCAACATACGTTCGGTAATTCACAGTTCTTATGCTATAATAGAGCGTGAAATGTGAGGGATAAACGATGTATGATTATTTAAAAGGACAGGTTACTAGGGTTACCCCGGAATATATTGTATTGGAGCAGCAAGGAATCGGCTGGATGCTGTATACACCAAATCCATTTGCATTCCGTACGTCTGCAAGTGAACAGCAGATCTATGTGTCATTGCAAGTACGTGAAGATGCACAAAATCTATATGGGTTTAATAGTTTGGAGCAACGTGAATTATTTAAAAAACTGATTCAAGTATCAGGCATCGGTCCAAAAGGTGCGCTTGCTATTTTAGCGAGCGGAAATCCAACTTCAGTCATCCAGGCAATTGAAATGGAAGATGAAGCATTTTTAATCCGTTTCCCGGGTGTCGGAAAGAAAACAGCACGTCAAATGATTCTCGATTTGAAGGGGAAACTGGATATGCTGCTTGATCACGTCGAGTTACCGAGCGCGGAAAATGAGCTGCCGTTGTTCGGCGTGAATCCGAATGAACATGAATTGCAGGAAGCGATGCTGGCACTTATGGCATTAGGCTATTCAGAAAAAGAATTAGATAAGATCAGACCGCAATTAAGTGAAGATGAAAAGTTAACGACAACAGACGCCTATATTAAGCAGGCATTGAAGCTGTTGTTGAAATTGAAATAAAAAGGAGTGAGAATCATGTCAGACCGTGTACTTTCTGGTGAAGCAACAGATGCCGAAGAGCAGTTTGAGCTTTCTTTAAGACCGCAACGTCTAGCGCAATACATAGGCCAGGATAAAGTGAAGGAAAACCTGAAAATCTTTATCGAGGCCGCTAAGCTACGTCAGGAAAGTCTTGACCATGTTCTCCTTTATGGACCACCAGGTTTAGGTAAGACGACGTTAGCAATCGTTATTGCCAATGAGATGGATGTAAATGTGAAAATGACGAGCGGTCCTGCAATTGAGCGGCCTGGCGATCTAGCAGCGATTTTAAGCTCCCTTGAAGCAGGGGATGTCCTTTTTATCGATGAAATTCATCGCCTGCCTAGAGCGATAGAAGAGGTGCTCTATTCGGCGATGGAAGATTACTGTCTTGATATCGTTGTCGGAAAAGGTCCTGAAGCCCGTTCGATCCGATTGGAATTGCCGCCATTTACTCTTGTCGGTGCAACAACGAGAGCTGGCGCTTTATCTGCTCCACTTCGTGACCGTTTTGGTGTATTATCCCGCCTGGAATATTATGATGAACAGTCACTCGCTGAAATTGTTATCCGGTCCGGTGAATTGTTCGGTGTTCAACTCGATAAGCATGCCGCATTTGAAATTGCACGCAGATCCCGAGGGACACCTCGTATTGCAAACCGATTGTTAAAAAGGGTCCGGGACTACGCCCAAGTACTGGCAGATGGCATTGTTTCCACAAGTCTGGCTGAACAGGCACTGGAACTGCTGCAAGTTGACCCTCGTGGACTGGATCATATCGATCATAAGCTGATGCAGTCAATGATTGAACGATTCGGCGGCGGACCTGTCGGATTGGATGCATTAGCAGCATCGATTGGAGAAGAGCGCATTACGATTGAAGATGTATATGAACCATATTTACTGCAAATCGGATTTATCCAACGAACACCACGCGGCCGAATTGCGACAAATCTATGTTACGACCATTTCGGTTACCCGCCGACACAAAATGAATAGAAGGAAGTTTTAAACGTGAAAGTAGAAGATTTTGATTTTTATTTACCAGAAGAATTAATTGCCCAAACACCATTGTTGGACCGTACAGCGAGTCGTCTAATGGTAGTAAATCCAAACTCATTGGAAGTGGAGCATCACACATTCGGTCATATTTTGGATGAGTTAAATGCCGGAGATTGTTTAGTATTGAATGATACACGCGTATTGCCGGCACGCTTAATGGGTGTTAAAGCTGATACGGGTGCGAACATTGAATTATTGCTGTTAAAACAGACAAATGAAGATGAGTGGGAGACGCTAGTAAAGCCAGCGAAGCGTGTGAAAATAGGCACTGTCGTGACATTTGGTGACGGACTATTGACGGCGACTTGTACAGGTGAGCTTGAGCACGGCGGCCGTACATTCAAATTCACATACGACGGGATCTTTTATGAGATTTTAGATCAGCTTGGTGAAATGCCGTTACCGCCATATATCCGTGAAAAGTTGGATGACCAAGATCGTTATCAAACGGTATTTGCGAAAGAGCGCGGGTCTGCAGCTGCACCAACAGCGGGTCTGCATTTTACACAACCTTTACTTGAGGCGATTAAAGCAAAAGGTGTCGAAGTTGTATTTATTACATTGCACGTAGGTCTTGGCACATTCCGTCCTGTGAGTGTGGATTCGATTGAGGACCATGATATGCACTCTGAATTTTACAGTGTGACGGAAGAGGCAGCTGCTGTAATCGAACGTGTTAAACAAGCGGGAGGCAAGGTGATCTCGGTAGGGACAACTTCCACTCGTACACTTGAAACGGTTGCATCGAGAAATGATGGGAAAATTGTCGCTTCTCAGGGATGGACAAATATTTTCATTTATCCGGGTTATGAATATAAAGCAATCGATGGACTCATTACAAACTTCCATTTACCGAAGTCGACATTAGTCATGCTTGTCAGCGCACTTGCATCGAAAGAAACAATAATGAACGCCTATGAACAAGCGGTTAAGGAAAAATACCGATTCTTCAGCTTTGGCGATGCCATGTTTATCCGCCCGGCTAAGTAATTTGCAATTAAATCAAAACCTATATACAATAATAATTTGTGCAACACCTACTAAATTTAGTAGGTGTTTTCATTCGAAGTACTGTTTTTACTTTAGAAACGAGAGGATTATTTAATATGACTGAAACAACAAAACAACCACCAATTCGTTATGAATTGATTAAAACATGTGCACAGACGGGTGCACGATTAGGTATTGTCCATACTCCGCACGGTTCATTTGAAACACCGACATTCATGCCGGTTGGTACACAAGCGACAGTAAAAGCAATGAGCCCTGAAGAATTAAAAGAAATGAATGCAGGAATTATCCTTTCAAACACATATCATCTATGGCTTCGTCCAGGGAATGATATTGTGAAAGAAGCAGGCGGGCTGCATAAATTCATGAACTGGGACCGTCCAATTTTAACGGATTCAGGCGGATTCCAAGTATTCTCATTATCTAAATTCCGTAAAATCGAAGAAGAAGGCGTTCATTTCCGTAACCATTTAAATGGAGACAAGCTGTTTTTATCACCGGAAAAAGCAATGGAAATTCAAAACGACTTAGGTTCTGATATTATGATGGCGTTTGATGAATGTCCTCCATTCCCGGCGACATATGAATATATGGAAGCATCTGTTGACCGTACAACACGTTGGGCAAAACGTTGTAAAGAAGCACACCAACGTCCTGACGAGCAAGGACTGTTCGGTATTATTCAAGGCGGAGAATATGAAGAGCTGCGCCGTAAATCAGCTGAAGCTTTAGTAGAGCTGGATTTCCCGGGTTATGCAATCGGCGGTTTATCAGTTGGTGAGCCAAAAGATATTATGAACAAAGTATTGGACTTTACTGCACCAATGATGCCCGCAAATAAACCACGCTATTTAATGGGTGTCGGTTCACCGGACTCTTTAATCGATGGAGCCATCCGCGGTATCGATATGTTTGACTGTGTATTACCAACACGTATCGCACGTAACGGTACATTAATGACATCTGAAGGACGTATGGTCATCAAAAATGCAAAATACGCAAAAGACTTTGCGCCAATCGATGAGAATTGTGATTGTTATACTTGTAAAAACTATACTCGTGCATATGTGCGTCATTTATTACGTACGGAAGAAACGTTCGGTTTACGTTTAACTTCATACCATAACCTGCGCTTCCTTATTAAGTTAATGGAAGATGTACGTCAGGCGATCCGTGAAGACCGTCTTGGTGATTTCAAAGAAGAGTTCTTTGAAAAGTACGGCTACAATAAACCAAATGCTAAAAACTTCTAAAAATATGTTCGAAATCCGAAATTCACTATAATTTTTTGAGAAAAAATAGAGTTTTTTGCGCAATAACGTGCAATTCTATACTATACTAGGTAAGTGAGAAAGAGATAGAGAAAGGGGGCAATTTGAAAATGGAAGGTTTAGTACAATTTTTACCGATTATCGTAATGTTCGTTGCGATGTGGTTCATTTTAATTCGTCCAGCACAAAAACGTCAAAAAGCAACCGCTACAATGCAAAACAGCTTAAAACGTGGGGATAAAGTAGTTACTGTAGGTGGCTTACACGGAGAAGTTGATGCAATTGAAGATACGACTGTTTATTTAATCGTTGACGGGAATACTCGTTTAAAATTTGAACGCCAAGCAATTGGTCGTGTAGAATCAGTTTAAACGTTAAAAAAAGCTTGCGGAAATTTAATTTCCGCAAGCTTTTTTGTATCTTTCATGCAATTTAGAACAAGCTATTGTATGAGAGGTGAATCAATTGGAAGATTATACATTAATTATATTTCGAACAATTGTTTTGTATATTATTTTACTCATTGTTTTCCGTCTGATGGGCAAACGTGAAGTTGGTGAACTCAGTATTGTGGATTTGGCGATATTCGTGTTGATGGGTGAAATAGCTGCAATTGCTTTGGACGACTATGATCGGCAGTTCTTTAAAGCCGTTTTGCCTATTATTTTATTGTTTTTAATTCAATACTTAAACTCATGGCTCATATTAAAAAATAAAAAATTACGTGACTTTATTGAAGGCGATCCCTCTCTTGTTATCCGCGATGGATTCATATGTGAAGTAGAAATGAAAAAGCAACGCTACAATCTTGATGACCTACTCCAGCAATTACGTGAACAAGGAGTTTGTTCTGTTCAGGATGTTGCCTACGCTTTTTTGGAACAATCCGGAAAGCTATCGATTTATCAAAAAAATTCTGGCGGGTTTATATTGCCCCTCATTATGGATGGCTATGTTGACAAAAGACACTTGAGAATTATTGGCAAGGATGAAGAATGGCTCGTTCGCGAATTACTGGTTAATGGCTATCCGAATATACGGGATATTTTTTACTGCAGCTATGAAGACGGAAAGTGGTTTGTCCAATTACGAGCGCGAAAAAATGGAACGTAGATACTGGAAATCATTGAAACGAATTTGTTTTGTAATGAAAAGTAACAGCAAGACAAACCCGATTGTAATTGCAACGCTGATCATAAGCGGCATTCCGGCAGCAATGATCGGCTGTACAAACGACGTGAGGATAAAAATTCCGTATGGCAGAACGAAAAATCTGAAACCGACATTGATTTTCTTTTGCTGTTTAATTGAAGCAATGTGTAAAAAGGATGTGATAAGAACACCAAAGCCGATTGCAATAATCGCACCTTTTTCCTGAATGGCTGGTTGTGAGGCAAGGAAGAATAGCAAAAACAGTTTTCCTATACCACCATAAATAGAATTCATCATGGCAGCCTGGGCTTCATCCAATGCTTGTAAAATGGAGTGAAGCGGACTTTGAATATAGTAAAAATAAAAAATAGGTGCCAATATTTTCATATACCCACGATTTTCCTCAAGGTGAAACAGCACCATTGTCAACTCATCGCCGTGTATGAAAAACACTGTAGCGGCCATACAGCCGATTAATGAAGATAACCGTAATGAATGGGTGATCCGTTTATTCAGCAATGTGTAATTATTGCTCGCCAGTGCACTACTTACTGCAGGAATCAGCACGATTGCCAATGCAGCAGGTATGAAAGCCGGGAACAACAGTAATGGTATATGCACCCCGGAAATAATTCCGTACAATGTAGTAGCGGCTCCTGCAGCCAATCCTGAAACCGTCAGTGCTTTTAAGAAAATGATCGGTTCCAAAAACCATGTAAAGGTCCCGAACAACTTACTGCCGGCTGAAGGCAATGCAATGTTAAAAATCGGTTTTGTAAAGGAAGTGCTTGTCGACCCCTTTTTGAACATTTTACTCGAGCGTTTATAAAAAATCGCCAAAAACAGTAACGAGAAAATCTCACCAATTGCTGTTATTCCCATAGCGGCTGCGGCAGTCATTGCAGGCGATTCCGAAATGAAATAAGGCAACAATACGATAATGAGGCCAATCCGTACAAGCTGCTCAAGAAGTTGTGCCCATGCAGTCGGGGCAATTTTTGCTAAACCTTGCAAATATGCTTTTATTAAGCTTGAAAAGATTACGATTGGAATTGTGAAAAGGCTAATATAAAGAGTGAAAATAAGGTTTTCATTATGTAAAAGCACTTTTGCAATATAAGGAATTGCAAAATAAATGAATGGACTAAATAAAATAATGGAAATGGCCGAAATTTTGATAGCTGTTTTCATTACGGATGTAACATGTTCTGTTTTTCGTTTCGCATGGTATTCTGCAATCAGTTTCGAAATTGCAATCGGAATACCTAATTGAATAAGCGAAATGAAAAATATAAATGTGGGATAAGCCGTCATATAGAGTCCGACCGCTTCCTCCCCGGCAATACGCATAAACTGCATTCGGTACAAAAACCCAAGACATTTTGAAATAAATATGACAAACATTAAGAATAATGTTCCTTTTAGAAATGAGCCCAAATAACTTCTACATTCTCCCTTCTCAATTTAATTTCATTCATATACAATAAAGTATGCAGTAGTAATCGCAGTTAAAACCTAAGTTCAGGAGTGATCGACATGCAAATTCCATTTTTCGGCCTTTACGAAAAGGTACAGCTTATATTGACAAACAAAATCGAGGAATTTCATTACTATGGATATGATTCGATAACAGAACAGGATTTATGGAAATATTGCATCGATAAGGTGTGGCGCAAAAAAGATGTGCAAAATATGCGGTTGCATGAGCTGACAGCAGGCATTTTCGGTGCAACGGCTTCGGAAGTGCTGAGCTATATGCAAATAAGGGATTTCAAGCGGAATGAATTGAACTTAAAACTGTCTAATGAAGAGCTGCAAAGTTTATTTCAGCCACTTAAAGAGTAGGAGAAAAATGAGAATTATATAATAAATTATCTAGTAATAATTTGACAGTTTCCACTAGCTGTTTCATAATGAGAGTGTTGTGCTTTTCAAACTATCGGATTGTTATTTTTGAAAAGTAATTCAGAAAATTATTGAAATGAATACATAGTTTGTGGAAGGTAATTTTTACGTTTTACATCACACCGCTTTTAGTGTGATATTGAGGAGGATTTTTTAATGAAATTAGCAAACCGTATCATTACGTTCGTTCTTGTCGTAGCATTGCTATTTACAGGAATGGGCACAACGGTAGAGAAGGTTTTAAACGATGTAAAACTTGGATTGGACCTTCAAGGTGGATTTGAAGTACTTTATGAAGTGGAATCACTTGTTGATGGACAAGCGATTACCCAGAGTGTACTGGCGGATACAACGACGGCATTAAACAATCGTATAAATGCATTCGGTGTTAGTGAGCCAAGCATTCAAATAGAAGGGGAAGACCGAATTCGTGTCCAGCTTGCCGGCTTGGCAGATCAGGACTCTGCTCGTGAGCTATTATCGAGTACAGCGAATTTAACTTTCCGTGACGTAAATGACAATATTTTATTGGATGGTACAGATTTAAAGGAAGGTGGCGCAGCAGCGTCATTTGACCAACAGAACCAGCCAATCGTAACTTTAACATTGAAAGACGCGGCTAAATTTGCGGAAGTGACGCAAAAAGTTATGAGCATGGGTGCACCGAATAACTTATTAGTTGTTTGGTTGGACTTTGAAGAAGGCGTAGATTCATACGCTAAAGAAAAAGAAAAGCCACCTGCAGAACAGAAATTCCAGTCAGCTGCTTCTGTAACACAAGTTTTAAATACAACAGATGTTATGATTTCGGGTAACTTCACAGTAGAAGAAACGAAAAACTTTGCATCTGTGTTAAATGCAGGTTCTTTACCTGTTAAGTTAACGGAAATTTATTCAACATCGGTTGGAGCACAATTCGGTAAAGACGCACTAAACGATACCGTATTTGCAGGGGTTGTCGGCGTACTGTTAATCTTCCTGTTCATGCTGATCTACTACCGTTTACCGGGCTTTATCTCAATCATTACATTATCGGTATTCACATATTTAGTATTAACCGTCTTTAATGGTATTAATGCGGTCTTAACATTGCCGGGTATTGCGGCGATTGTATTAGGGATCGGGATGGCCGTTGATGCGAACATTTTAACTGCGGAGCGTATTCGTGAAGAATTACGTGTTGGCCATTCTGTAAAAGATGCATACAAATTAGGATCAAAGCAGTCTTTAACAGCAATTATTGATGCACAATTAACAACTTTACTTGCAGCTGCCGTATTGTTCTATTATGGTACAAGTTCAGTTAAAGGTTTTGCTACGACCTTAATTATTTCGATTTTACTATCATTTGTAACAGCTGTATGGGGATCTCGTATGTTACAGGGATTACTTGTAAACAGTGGCTACTTCAATAATCCGGCATGGTTCGGAATCAGCAGATCGAAACAGCATTCACTTGATGAAGGAATTACTTCACTTGACTTAACAACGAAATTCGATAAATTGGATTTTGTTGGAAACCGTAAAAAATTCTATGCAATATCGACTTTTATTTTAGTTGCAGGGATTATTGTACTGGGTGTATTCAAACTGAACCTTGGAATCGATTTTTCACAAGGTACACGGGTGGAAATTAAATCCGATACGGAGCTAGTGCAAGAAGAAGTGGAAAATTATCTTGTTGAAATCGGTTTTGCAAATGATGATGTCGTAATTTCAGGCGACGATCACAATATTGCTGTTATGCGTTATAAAGATGACTTCTCTCAACAAGAAGTACTTGATTTTTCTGCGCAAGTAAAAGAAACATACGGTCATGAGCCAAGTTTGAGTACTGTATCAGCTACAGTCGGAAAAGAACTGGCGAAAAATGCAATCTATGCATTGGCATTGGCAGCACTAGGCATTATTATTTACGTAGCGATTCGCTTCGAATGGCGTATGGGTCTAGGTGCAATTGTTTCATTACTGCATGACGTATTCTTTATCATTGTGATTTTCAGTATGTTGCGTTTAGAGGTAGATATTACATTTATCGCTGCGGTGTTAACGATTGTCGGGTACTCGATAAACGATACAATTGTTACGTTTGACCGTATACGTGAAAATATTGACCGTCAAGAAAAAATTACATCGAAAGAAGAGTTGGCTACGATCGTCAACAAATCGCTTCGTCAGACAATGGGACGTTCTGTTAATACAGTATTGACGGTTATTGTAGTAGTTATAGCATTGATTTTCTTAGGTGCTCCTTCTATTCAAAACTTCTCAATCGCTCTATTAATCGGATTAATTACAGGGATTTACTCTTCTATCTGTATTGCGGCACAAGTTTGGTATTCACTAAAATGCCGTGAAATGGACAAAAAAGGTACATCTGTTGTGAAAAAAGAGAAAAAACAATGGGGTTCAGACGAGCCACAAGTTTAAAACATATGAACCGCGTAATTGCATTTTGCAAATTACGCGGTTTTTGTTTACCCTTATTCAAAAAAAGGAATAAATTTCTTATATTATGTGTGAGAGGAGACGAATATGAAAATTCAATGGACATTTGCAGTAGGACTCATTTTTGCTATTATCATTGCCATTTTTGCCACAGTAAATGTGGATAGCGTGCAGGTGAATTATGTCTTTGGTGAAGCGCGCTGGCCATTAATATTAATCATTTTAGGATCGGTACTCATCGGTTTTATCATCAGCTTTTGCTTTTCGGCATTCCGTATGTACGGGGGAAAAAGGCAAACGAAAGCGATTCAAAAAGAACTGGATGCAGCACATGTATTGATTAACGAAAAGGATACAGAGATTGTCCGTTTAAAAAGTGAACTACACGAACTAGGTGCTTCCGCATTTGTAACGGAAGAAATGCCGGATGATAACGAAATGCCGAAAAAATAGTGAAAACAGAAGATGACTAACTGAAGCAATTTTGAAACAGGAATACGTTTCAAATTGCTTTTTTATTTTCAGTAAAGAACTGCATACTATCTCATTTTTTTAAACTGTCTTCCTGAAATTACATATCAACTTTTCTATTAATATCAGAAGAAACTTTGGGAAACAAGATAGATTTCCGTTATAATGAACTGCGTGAGGAAGTGAATAGATATGATACAGTCACAAAAATTATGGACAATAAAACAGCAAGATGAGCAACTTGTAAAACAATTTAGTGAACAACTGAATATATCAACGATCGCAGCAAAAATTTTAATTGCCCGTGGCTGCACTTCGGTAGAACAGGCAAAGCCGTTACTGAAAATTGATGAAACCCAATATCATGATCCGTTTCTAATGGCTGGGATGGAAGATGCAGTGATGCGTATTGAGCAGGCATTGGATAATGGCGAAAAGATTCTCGTATACGGTGATTATGACGCCGATGGTATTACAAGTACAACTGTGCTGCTTAATGCTTTACTAGATTTGGGTGCTGATGTCAGCTTTGTTATTCCGGATCGGTTTATTCATGGATATGGACCGAATGAAGAACTTTTCAAAAAAGCATATGAAGATGGCGTAAATTTAATTATTACGGTCGATAATGGGATAAGCGGAATCGAACAAGTAAAAGTGGCAAGAGAGCTTGGAATGGATGTTATTATTACCGATCACCATGAGGCGGGGGATGTATTGCCTGATGCCAATGTGATTATTCACCCACGTGTGCCAGAAGGCCATTACCCGTTTGGTGAGCTTGCCGGAGTAGGTGTTGCTTTCAAATTGGCGCATGCATTATACGGTGAGTTGCCGGACCATTTATTTGAATATGTGGCAGTGGGAACAATCGCCGATTTAGTACCGCTCGTTGGCGAAAACCGCTATTTAGTTCAGCGTGGTTTGCAGGCATTAAAACAGTCTCCAAATCCTTGGGTTAAGGCTCTTTGTGATGCCTCAGGGGCAAACCAAAGAGATATCAATGAAGAAACTGTCGGTTTTTATTTTGGCCCTCGTCTTAATGCAATCGGTCGTTTAGGAAGTGCCGAGCCTGGAGTGCATTTTTTAATGAGTGAAGACCCACTGCAGGCAAATGCATTGGCAACCCAACTAAATGATAAAAATACAGAACGGAAAAAAATTGTAGAAGACATTACCAATGAAGCAATGGCAATGATTGAAAATGACGTTACCTTAAAAGATTCCCTCGTATTAGTCGTAGCAGGAAAAGGCTGGAATCCGGGTGTTGTCGGAATCGTTGCATCGCGATTAGTCGAAAAGTATTACCGACCGACAATTGTTCTATCACTTAATCCGGAAAAAGCGATCGCAAAAGGATCCGCGAGAAGTATTGAAGGGTTCCATCTGTATAATGAGTTGGCGAAAAACCGGGATATTTTACCGCATTTCGGTGGACACCCGATGGCAGCGGGGATGACATTACCGATTGAACATGTCGATTCATTGCGTACACGTTTAAACGAACAGGCCCGACTTTGTTTAACTGAAGAACAGCTTGTACAGAAGATGCAGATTGATGTGCCGATTGAGCTAAGTGAAATTACCGTTGATGCGATTGAAGAGCTGCGGCAGTTGGCTCCATTTGGCACAGAGTTTCCGAAGCCGGTCTTTGGCATCCAGGATGTAAAGGTAAAATCGATGCGCAAAATCGGTTCAGGCGAAAATCACCTTAAAATGGAGCTGGAAGATCCGTACCGTTCTCTTGATGCAATAGGGTTCAATAAAGGTTTTTTACACGATGAAATTTCGTATGGTGTTGCGTTGTCGGTAGTAGGAGATTTGCAGGTCAATGAATGGCAGGGCAATAAAAAACCGCAGTTTATGGTTCAGGATGTCCGGGTGAATGAATGGCAGCTGTATGATTACCGCGGAAAAAGCAAGACGGCAAACTGGCTTGCAAAAATTAATGTGGAAAAAACCGATTTTATTGCGTTTTCCGAACAGACAAAGCTGCATTTTGAACAGGAGATACCGAAAGAAATAGTACATTTCACTGTTGGAACTGAAGCTGAAAAATTGCATAAAAATATCGTTTTACTGGATTTGCCGGAAAATGTAGCCACATTGGAAATACTACTAAAAGAAGTTCCAATTGAACGAATCTATGCACATTTATATACCGATCAATCCGCGTATTTCAATGGCATGCCGACAAGGGAACATTTTAAATGGTATTACGGATTCCTGAAAAAACGTCCGGATTTTAACCTGAAACAACATATTCGACAATTATCCGAACATATCGGACTAAATATAGAAGTAATTAAATTTATGACAAAAGTGTTTTTTGAGCTAGGATTTGTTACAATAGAGAATGGTTTGACGACCGTAAACGAAAATGCACCGAAAACAGCATTATCCGAAGCACCGTCATATAAATTGCGTTCACAACAAATTGAACTTGAGCAGAAACTGTTATATGCAACATACAGTGAACTGAAGCAATGGTTTAATGAACGATTGAGTTCTTGAGGAGGACATAGGAAGAATGGATTTAAAACAGTACGTAACAACAGTTGAAAATTGGCCGAAAGAGGGCATCAGCTTTAAAGATATTACAACGATCATGGACAATGGTCCGGCATATAAATATGCGACTGATGAAATTGTAAAATATGCAAAAGAAGTTGGCGCTGAAATTATCGTAGGTCCTGAAGCACGCGGATTTATTATTGGATGTCCAGTAGCCTATGCATTGGAAATCGGTTTCGCTCCAGTTCGTAAACCGGGAAAGCTTCCACGTGAAGTCATTTCTGCAGATTATGGATTAGAATATGGTACAGATACTTTAACAATGCACAAAGATGCAGTTAAACCAGGTCAGAAAGTTTTAATCTGTGATGACTTGCTTGCAACAGGCGGTACAGTAGAAGCAACTGTTCGCTTAATCGAACAATTAGGCGGCGAAGTAGTGGGTGCAGCATTCATTATCGAGCTTACAGAATTAAATGGCCGCAACAAAATCAACAATATTCCAATTAAAACATTAATACAATATTAATCCCTGAACTATCCCGTATAAACTTTGCGGGATAGTTTTTTTTCAATGAATTATCTTGTATAAGCTGTTCAATAATTCTACAAATTTCGACTTTCTGCAAAACTAAATGCCCGCGTGCCTTTACATTTAGTAGGCATTTTTTATACAATTGAACTTATACTTAAAGCGAAAATAGAAAGAACAGGTGGACTCATAATGGCGAAAGAACAAATATTGGCGCCCGAAGATGTTTTCGAGCTCGTCAAATCTTATATGAACGATGAACATGTTACCTTTGTTGTTAAAGCATATGAGGTAGCGAAAGAAGCACATAAAGAGCAGTTCCGCAGCTCCGGAGAACCATATATAATACACCCGGTACAGGTAGCGGGTATTTTGGCTGAGCTGCAAATGGACCCTGAAACGGTAGCCGCAGGGTTTTTGCATGATGTCGTGGAAGACACGGAAGTGACACGCGAAGATCTAGTAAATGAATTTAGTGAAGAAGTAGCCAAGCTTGTTGATGGGGTAACGAAGCTCGGTAAAATTAAATATATGTCAAAAGAAGAGCAGCAGGCCGAAAACCACCGGAAAATGTTCGTCGCAATGGCTCAGGATATCCGAGTAATTTTAATTAAGCTGGCAGACCGTCTGCATAATATGCGGACTTTAAAGCATTTACCGGCTGAAAAACAACGTCGTATTTCTCAGGAAACACTTGAAATCTTCGCTCCGTTAGCGCACAGATTAGGGATTTCAAAAGTGAAATGGGAGCTGGAGGATACGGCATTACGCTATTTAAATCCGCAGCAGTATTACCGGATCGTCAGCTTGATGAAGAAAAAGCGTGATGAACGTGAAGCTTATTTGGATAACGTAATGGACGAGATCAATTCCCAGCTGAAAGAAGTAGAGATTGAAGCGGATATTTTTGGCCGCCCGAAACATTTATATAGTATTTACCGGAAAATGGTGCTTCAAAAAAAGCAGTTTAATGAAATTTACGATTTACTGGCAGTGCGTATTTTAGTAGATAGTATTAAAGATTGCTACGCGGTAATCGGGATTATCCATACTTTATGGAAGCCGATGCCGGGACGCTTTAAAGACTATATTGCGATGCCGAAGCAAAACCTGTACCAATCCCTACATACAACTGTTATCGGACCATATGGGGATCCGCTTGAGGTGCAGATCCGTACGAAGGACATGCACAAAATCGCAGAGTTCGGTATCGCGGCACACTGGGCCTATAAAGAAGGTAAAACGGTAGAACAAAATGCCGAAACAATTGACCAGAAACTGACTTGGTTCCGTGAAATTCTTGAGTTCCAAAATGAATCGTCGAATGCTGCGGAGTTTATGGAATCGTTGAAATTCGATTTGTTTTCGGACATGGTCTATGTATTCTCGCCTAAAGGTGACGTCATTGAGCTTCCATCGGGCTCTGTCCCGATCGATTTTGCTTACCGCGTACACTCGGAAGTCGGGAACAAAACAATTGGTGCAAAAGTTAACGGAAAAATGGTACCGCTTGATACACCATTAAAAACAGGGGATATCGTTGAAGTACTAACATCGAAACAATCATTCGGCCCGAGCCGTGACTGGATAAAGATTGCCCAAAGTTCGCAGGCAAAAAATAAAATCAAGCAATTTTTCAAAAAGCATGTGCGTGAAGAAAGTGTTGTTAAAGGAAAAGAACTCGTTGAAAAGGAAATTAAAGCTCAAGAGTTTGATATGAAGGAAGTCTTAACAACTGAAAATATAAAACGTGTGATTGAAAAATACAACTATACTCATGAAGATGATCTATATGCGGCTGTCGGCGTCGGCGGAATTACAGCTCAGCAAATCGTCAATCGTCTTGCCGAAAAAATGCGCAAAGAGCGTGAGCAGGAAGAAGCACTCGAAAAAATCGTTAAAAGCATGAACAATCCGACACCGAAAAAGCGTACGGAATCAGGCGTTATTGTAAAAGGGATCGATAATTTACTAATTCGTCTATCACGCTGCTGTACACCGGTACCGGGTGATGATATTGTCGGCTTTATTACAAAGGGACGTGGTGTTTCTGTACACCGTGCAGATTGTCCGAACATCCAGGAAGACGGAAATTTGGAACGTCTTATTGAAGTGGAATGGGAAAATGACGGTACACAAATCCGTAAAGATTACCCAGTGGATATCGAAATCTCGGCATATGACCGTCCAGGCATTTTAAATGACGTCATGCACGCGGTCAGTGAAGCGAAAACTAATATTTTGGCGGTTACAGGTCGTGCAGATCGTGAAAAAATTGCCACGATTCATTTGACGATAGCCATCACGAATATTTCAGGATTGCATCGTGTTGTCGAAAAAATTAAACAGCTTCCGGATATATACTCCGTTCAGCGTGTAATTAATTAATAGATAGTAGGGGAAAAGATGCGCGTAATATTACAACGTTCAAAACAGGCTTCTGTTACAGTCGATGGACAAGTAACAGGTGCGATTCAAAAAGGCTATGTGCTGCTTGTCGGCATTACACATAGTGATACAGAAGAAGATATTAAATATGTAGCGAAAAAAATTACCGACTTGCGTATTTGGGAAGATGAGGACGGCAAGATGAATCGTTCCATTATTGATGCAGGCGGGGATATTTTATCAATTTCACAATTTACGCTTTATGCGGATACGCGTAAAGGGAAGCGGCCTAGTTTTGTGGAAGCAGCAAGACCGGAACAGGCAAAACCGTTATGGGAAGCTTTCAATGAACAACTGAAGGCAAATGGGCTGCATGTTGAAACAGGTGTATTCGGGGCAATGATGGATGTTGCGCTGATTAATGATGGTCCTGTAACGATCACAATAGAGTCTAAAGGCAAATAATCGATGAACGCATCACTCCTTTTTCGCATATTGTACAGTATGCATACAAAGGAGTGATTTTTTGGTTCAAATGAACACATATCCAAACGCGTATTGGCTTGAAGCGATCCAAAACTATTTAGGACAGATGGTTGCTGTCCAGCAAGAGGGGAATCGTGTTCAGCAAGGAATATTGGCCGCGATCTGTCCGGACTATATTGTGCTTGATGTATGCCAGACACCGTTCTATATCCGTATCGACAAAATTGTTTGGATTATGCCATTTTTAAAAAAATGAAATGAATGTGGTCTACGCACCCTCTAATCGTCATAAGCTTACTATGACAATTAGGGGGTGCTTTATTGTTTCAACGCGTCAATCGATTACTTATTGATTTACCACAGGTGGAATATGGAGACGCAAATGCTGCAAGTGCGGTACAGGAATTATTAGGCGGGAAATTTGGCGAAATGTCGACTTTGAATAACTATATGTATCAGTCATTCAATTTCCGTGGAAAAAAGAAACTAAAGCCTTTTTATGATTTAGTTGCGAGTATTACCGCAGAAGAGTTTGGACATGTGGAACTCGTAGCGACGACAATCAATTTACTTGGGAAAGATACGACGTTTTCCGGAAACCCGAATCTGGCACCGATGATGAACGCCAAAAATATGCGCAATACCCAGAGCTTTATCGCTTCTGCGCAGACAGCTTTACCTGTCGATTCAATGGGGAAACCGTGGAATGGAGAATATGTTTTTTCCAGCGGGAATTTAGTGCTCGATTTGCTGCATAATTTCTTCTTGGAATGCGGGGCGCGGACACATAAAATGCGTGTGTATGAAATGACAGACCATCCGACAGCCCGAGAAATGATCGGCTATTTACTAGTGCGCGGCGGAACACATGTTGTTGCCTATGCAAAAGCACTGGAAATGGCAACGGGCGTTGATGTAACGCGGATGCTTCCGATACCTAGCCTTGATAACCATGTATTTGACCATGCAAGAAAATATGAAGAGCGTGGTTATGGGAATGTATTATTTACGTGGAACTACGTAGGAGACTATCAGGATATAAATAAAATCTGGAAAGGACCGCATCCATTAACGAATGCGCCGCTCATCGTAGAAGAGGGGACGCCAAAAGGTGCAAAGATGCCGGATCTGGATGAATTGCCGGAAGAGTTTGCACCGGGAATCGGTCCGGAAGAGTTCCAGATGATTGCAAAACGCCTCATGTTCAATATGTAAGAGCTGCCTTAAAATAAAGACCCATTTTTCTCTAAGTGAAAAATGGGTTTTTGCTGTTGTTAACAACAGTAATTATTAAAATTCTTACATCTTAACATTTTAAGAACCAAAGCAAGGCTATTCAATACCTTCGCAGTAATTCACCACTGTTTGGAAGTCCAGGTCACCACCGAAGATGGAAAGGGCACTGCCAATAGTGACATGTAATTTACCGTCTGAAAGTGATTCGAATTTTTTCAGGTCCTCAATTGAACGTACACCGCCTGCATACGTTGTAGGAATTGTTGTCCATTCCGCCAAATCACGAACTAAATCCTCCTGCATGCCACTGCGCTTTCCTTCCACATCGACTGCATGTATGAGCAGTTCGTCACAATAGGCTTCAATTTCCTTAATTGATTCCGCATTCACTTCGAAGTCGCTGAATTTTGTCCATTTATCTGTTACGACATACCATTTCCCATCACGTTTTCGGCAGCTTAGATCAAGGACAAGTTTTTCTTTGCCGATGTTTTTTACTAGTTGCTGCAGCCGGTCCATATCAAGCTGCCCGTCATGAAAAATATAGGAAGTCACAATGACATGCGAAGCGCCTGCATCGATATATTTCTTTGCATTGTCGGCAGTGATTCCGCCGCCTATTTGCAGACCGTTCGGGTAAGCTTTCAATGCAGAAATCGCCGCTTCCTCATTACCGGGACCAAGCATAATCACATGTCCGCCAGTCAGTTTATTTTGCAGAAATAATGAAGCGTAATACGAGGCATCCTGGTCAGATGTAAAATTTTCAACCACTTCTTTATTGTCATAGCCGAGAGTACTCCCGACAATTTGCTTCACTTTCCCATCGTGTAAATCAATACAAGGTCTAAAATTCATGTTCTTCACTACTTTCTCTTACATTCTATACGTATCATAACATTTCAGCGTGCTAAATTAATAGAAAAATCAGACGTGTAATCTATTGTTATATTGTAGGACAGGTTATTTCGGGTATGATAAAATAGGCATACTATTAATTAGAAAGCGTGGCATGGAAATGGCGGAAAATCTAAACTTGTTTGACATAAATAAGCTCTTTATTTTAGGTCGACCAATTGTAACAATTTTTCATAATGCAACGAATATGTACTCCATTGTTCGTGTCAAAATTCAAGAAACCAATATACAGCATGACGAAAAAGAAATTATCATCGTTGGTTATTTTCCTCAATTAGTAACTGATGAACTATACCGTTTTACAGGGCAGCTAAAAAGTCATCCGAAATACGGGATGCAGTTTCAAATTGATACATTTGAAAAAGAAGTGCCGACAACAGAGCAGGGAATTGTCCATTATTTATCAAGTGACCTATTTACAGGGGTCGGGAGAAAAACAGCAGAGACAATCGTAGAAAAGCTCGGAATGGATGCCCTCACGAAAATATTGGAGGATCCGTCAGCACTTGATGCAGTTCCCCGACTATCTGCTGAAAAGAAATTACATATTCGCCAAACAATCGAAGAAAATCTTGGTTTGGAACGGGTGATGGTACGCCTGAATGACTGGGGCTTTGGACCACAGCTCGGGATGAAAATTTATCAGGCTTACCGGGAAGAAACCATTCCGCTGCTGACAGAAAATCCTTATCGTTTAATTGAGGAAGTCGAAGGGGTCGGATTTATACGTGCGGATGAACTCGGTTCGAAGCTGGGGATCACGGGAAATCACCCGGACCGAATTAAAGCAGCCATTTTTCATGTGCTGACAAATGCAGCATTATCTGAAGGCCATGTTTATTTGGATGCGGAAATGGTGCTTCCGATGGTGAAAGATATACTTGAACAAAGTCAGCGCATTGAAATTCCGTATGAAGCGATTTCGAAAGCGGCAATCGAAATGCGAGAGGATTCGAAAATATGCGGTGAAGAAACACGCATGTACTTGCCTTCACTTTATTTTAGTGAAGTGGGCATTGCCAGTAAGATTAATGAACTGAAAGAAAAAAATAAAATGGCTGAAAGTTTTTCGAAAGATGAAATCCGAAAAGCGATTGGCGATATTGAAGAGCAGTATGATGTGACCTATGCGCCGACACAGGCACAGGCGATTGAAACGGCGATTAATTCCGCGGTAATGATTTTAACAGGCGGACCGGGAACTGGGAAAACAACGGTTGTCCGGGGTTTGGTCGAAGTATATGCTGAGCTTCACGGATTATCACTGAACCCGAAAACGTACGCGGAAAAAGAAGAACCGTTTCCGATTGTACTAGCTGCACCTACAGGACGTGCAGCGAAAAGGCTTGCGGAATCTACGGGATTGCCTGCAATGACCATACACCGCTTATTAGGATTTAATGGGCAGGAAAAGGATGAAGAAACGGAGCGTGAAGTTGTAGGGCGGCTCATCATTATCGATGAGATGTCAATGGTGGATACATGGCTCGCACATCAGCTTTTAAAAGCGCTGCATGAAGATGTACAAGTCGTTTTTGTAGGTGACCAGGATCAGTTACCGCCTGTCGGACCGGGGCAAGTATTAAAGGATTTGCTTGCATCGAAGCAAATTCCAACCGTTGAATTGACGGATATTTATCGTCAGGCTGAAGGGTCTACAATTATCGAAATGGCCCACCAAATTAAAAAAGGCAAAGTTCCGGATACGCTGACTGCCAAAACAACGGACCGTTCGTTTATCCAGGCAGGAGCCGGACAAGTGACAAGCGTTGTCACACAAATCGTAAAAGGGGCACTTGCAAAAGGACAGGCGATACGGGATATTCAAGTATTGGCGCCGATGTACAAAGGTCCTGCAGGCATCGACAATTTAAATAAAGAAATTCAGCAGCTTGTAAATCCGAATGACGGGTCGAGAAAAGAACTTGTTTTCGGTGATACGATTTACCGAATCGGGGACAAAGTGCTGCAGCTGGTAAATCAGCCGGATAATAATGTATTCAACGGAGATATGGGCGAAGTGATTTCCATCATCCGTGCAAAGGAAACAGTGGAAAAGCAGGATCTGCTTATTGTCAGCTACGATGGGATTGAAGTAACATACCAGCGTGCAGACTTAAACCAGATAACTTTGGCCTATTGCTGTTCAATTCATAAATCACAAGGTTCGGAATTTCAAACGGTCATTATGCCGATTGTTCGTGGCTATTCAAAAATGCTTCGCAGAAATTTACTGTATACAGGGATTACACGTGCTAAAAACTTTTTGATTTTATGTGGAGAGCCGGATGTATTAGCGAACGGATTAGCGAAAACAGATGATCTAACTCGATTGACAACCTTAAAGGCACGATTAAATCCGGAATTTATCACTGCAGAAAAGATGAAAGAATTACCGGAAACAGAAGAAAAACAAGTGGCTGTTAAGGAAGAGAAACAAAATCCTTCCACAGAACAGCTTGGTCTGTTGAATGTCTCGGATTCGCATAAGATCGGTGAATCACTGCCAAATCACTTAACAGCTGAAACAGCACCATATATTCATCCATTAATTGGTATGGCAAATATTTCGCCATACGACTTCAATGAAGAATAGAACTAGCCATTTTCGTTCATGTTTGAATGGGAATGGCTAGTTTTTTATGTACATAGAAATGTACTATTTTGGACAAATTTATTAAATGATGTGTTTACGTTCAAAGGGAGAGGGAAAATGTTTTAAATATAATAAAAAGTTGAAACAAGTAGGATTATAATGGAAAATAATAATTTTTTGCGGAAAAAATCAGAAATTTTAAAAGAAACTATTAATTAATATTAATTGTCCAGATATGTTAGTATGAAAAAAACTTATATGACGTCCGAAGTTTGATGTCAAATATTACAAAATGAAAAGGTTTTCAAAACTAAAAAAGAAGGTGCACATAAATGGATTTCGTATGGGGAATCATAGGTATTCTGGGAATCGTACTGATTGCCATCGGGTTATCTAATAACCGTAAAGCAATTCAATGGAGAATTATTATTTCAGGATTAGTTGTCCAACTGATTTTTGCATTTATCGTATTGAAGTGGTCTTTCGGCCGCGAGAAGCTTATGCAACTTTCAGAAGGTGTTCAGAAGCTGATTGGTTATGCCAATGAGGGGATTAACTTCGTATTCGGCGGTTTAGCAAATCCGGATAATGTTGGTTTTGTATTCGCGATGAGTGTATTAACTATTATTATTTTCTTCTCATCTTTAATCTCTGTGCTTTACTACTTAGGTATTATGCAATTTATCATTAAGATTATTGGTGGTTTCTTATCAAAAGTATTAGGTACAACAAAAGCGGAATCGGTAAATGCTGCTGCCAATATTTTCGTTGGACAAACAGAAGCACCGCTTGTAATTCGTCCATTTTTAAATAAAATGACGAAATCGCAAATGTTCGCTGTTATGACAGGTGGACTTGCATCGGTTTCAGGTTCGGTCTTAATCGGTTATTCAGTATTAGGTGTTCCTCTTGAATACCTACTGGCGGCTAGTTTCATGGCTGCTCCAGCAGGATTGGTTATGGCGAAATTAATGATTCCTGAAACAGAAGAAGTAAATGAAGATGACTTTAAATTAGAACGTAATTCTGAAGCGACAAACGTTATTGATGCAGCTGCATCAGGTGCATCTGACGGTTTGAAATTAGCTGTAAACGTTGGTGCAATGCTATTAAGTTTCATCGCATTAATTGCGTTATTAAATGGTATTTTAGGTGGCATTACAGGATTATTCGGTTTTGATAATGTAACGCTTGAAGGTTTATTGGGCTATGTCTTTGCGCCATTAGCATTTTTAATTGGTGTTCCTTGGGATGAAGCAGTACGTGCAGGTTCATTTATCGGTCAAAAATTAATTTTAAATGAATTTGTTGCATATTCTAACTTTGGTCCGGTTATCGGCGAACTTTCTGACAAAACAGCCATTATCATTTCGTTTGCACTTTGTGGTTTTGCAAACTTAAGTTCAATGGGTATTTTAATCGGTGGTTTAGGTGGTATGGCACCGGATAAACGTCCAATCATTGCAAAACTTGCGATTAAAGCAGTAGCTGCAGGAACATTGGCATCTTTATTATCAGCTGCAATTGCTGGTATGTTTATATAATATCTTTCAAAGACTGTGCTAAAAATTTAGCGCAGTCTTTTTTTAGTACGTAATTTCTGCTGCAAGCTTCTCCAGTTCAGAACGATTTGTCAGTACATATCCGCGGTTTTGCTTCGTAATATAGCCGGCTTCGCTGAATTGTGCAAGGACAAATAGCAAGTGGCGATAGGATACCCCTAAATATTCACATACTTCTGTATGCTTTTCTTTATAGAATTGCTGATCCGACGATAGTAAAATGAATGAGGCTAACCGGTTCTCCAATGGATAGGCCTGATTTTGCGTATATTTTGCTGTTGCTGTCGTTGCTTTATGACTTAAAAAAATACAGAGCATTTTCAGAAAAACAGGATCTGCCAATAATTTTTCTTTCACTTCCTGGATCGATATCGCAAAGCAAATTGACTTGGATAAAGTCTGAATGCCTTTTGAGTAACGTTCAGCATTTAATAATTCCATTTCCCCCATAAATGTAGGCGCTGTAATAAAATCAATGAGCGAAATTTTACCGTTTTTATGGGTAATATACAATTTAGCTTTTCCCTCAACCATGTAATACAAATAATCGGGGAATGAATGCTCATGAAAAATAAATTCGCCTTTATCGAATTCATACACGTGGATAAATGGAACAATATCAAACGAAAAATACTGGGAAATCGGGTATTGTTCGATATATTTGAGACTTTCATCTATTGGTAACTTTCTCAAAGTATAAAGCAACTCCTTCCAATAAAATATGAGATTTCTCACATTATTGTAGTATTTCTCGTGTTAATATTCAAATTAATAAAAACGAAAAAGGATGAAGACAATGAATAATCAGCGCTGGCTCGCGAAAAATTTCTTTATGTTCTTTATTACATGGGGGATTTTTCTTCCATATTGGACAGGTTGGCTTATCAACGATAAAGGGCTTACGGTATCAGAAGCAAGCATTATAATGGGCTTTGGGCTAGTTGCACGGGCTGCCTCAACGATGTTTATCTTCCCGTTTGTGTCAAAAGTAATGAGCAACAAAAATGTGCTGATCTTTTTTACGGCAAGTTCATTAATTGTGACACTGCTGTACATACCGATTAATTCATTTGCCGGCTTATTTTTAATGACATTGCTGTTCAGTGCTTTTTACCCGGCATTGTTACCGGCTGTTGAGAGCAGTGCCTCCACACTAATGCAACATGGATCCATCCATTACGGGAGAGCCCGTTCTTTCGGGTCGTTCGGATTTGTCGTCGCAGTATTAATCATCAGTATGATCAGCGGAATGTACGGGGAGCGAATGATTTTATGGATGATGATTTTAGGTTTAACGTCATTACTCATTATTCAGTTCATGCCTGCGCCTCGAGTATTAAATATCGTGACGGTTAAAGAGGAGCGAAAAACGCTCTCCATGAAGGGTCTCTTTGAAGTAAAGAGCTTTATCATCGTATTGTTTGTCGTCATTCTGCTTCAGGGGGCGCATGCATCGTACTATAACTACGGATATATTTATCTGCAGGATCTGAATGTCAATCCGTTTTATATCGGAATGATTTTAAATGTTGCAGTAATTTTTGAAGTTCTTTATTTTTATAAGGCCGATACAATTTTAACAAAATGGAAGCCGTCTTCTTTATTGCTTATCGCGGCAATTGGTTCGACCGTTCGATGGATACTTGTATATGCATTTCCGAATATGCCGATGTTTATCTTCTCTCAGGCACTTCATGCACTGTCGTTTGCGATGGCACATTATGCCTTTATACGCTATATTTCCAAAGCTTTACCGCAGGAGCAGATTCCAAATGCACAAGGGATCTATTCAGCACTAGCGATGAGTTTAAGTGCAGCGGTTCTAACATTATTAGGTGGTGCACTTTATGAAATCGAGCCAGGTTTGGCGTTCTTAGGAATGATTATATGTACAGTACCTGCAATCCTTTTAATTTTACTGACGAAAAAACGTTTCAATTATTAAGGAATGCCGATTGACAGCGCGATGTCTATTTTTTATAATGAAGAGCATAATAAAATGAAAACGATGATGGAACAAGTACGTATGGACTTCGTGAGCAGAAAGAGATTTCCCGGCTGAAAAAATCTCCCCGAATAAATACTGAAAGCTACTCCAGAGTGCAGCTAATCCCTGCCGTCTGCTTACGTTACAAGCACTTGAGATATAATGCATAGCGCATTATAAATTAGGGTGGTACCACGAGATAATAGTCTTCGTCCCTTTACCGGGATGAGGGCTTTTTTTGTTTTCTTCAGCGAATTATTAATATAACCGGTGAAAGAATCAATTATTTACGTGCAGCTGTTATTAAGATGTACCAAAACTCATCGACTTCAACAAAAATTAGGAGGAAAAAAATCATGACAACAAAAATTATGACAGGTTCTGAAATTCGTCGTCTTTATTTGAATTTCTTTAAAGAAAAAGGGCATCATATTGAACCATCAGCACCATTAGTTCCAATCAATGACCCATCACTATTATGGATCAACTCGGGAGTAGCTACATTAAAACCATATTTTGACGGACGTATCATTCCGGATAACCCGCGCATTACGAACGCACAAAAATCAATTCGTACAAACGATATCGAAAATGTAGGGAAAACAGCGCGTCACCATACATTCTTTGAAATGTTAGGGAACTTCTCAATCGGGGATTACTTTAAAAAAGAATCAATTCATTACGCTTGGGAATTTTTAACGGATCCAAAATGGATGGGCTTCGATCCTGAAAAGTTATCGGTAACAATCCACCCTGAAGACCAGGAAGCATATGACGTATGGCACAATGAAATCGGAGTGCCAAAAGAGCGTCTAATCCGACTTGAAGGCAACTTCTGGGATATCGGTGAAGGTCCATCTGGTCCAAACTCTGAAATCTTCTATGACCGCGGTGAAGAGTACGGTGTTGGTGCGCCGGCGGAAGAAATGTATACAGGCGGGGAAAACGAACGTTATCTTGAAATTTGGAACCTTGTATTTTCTCAATTCAACCACAATCCGGATGGCACATATACACCACTTCCAAAGCAAAATATCGATACAGGTATGGGGCTTGAACGTATCGTTTCTGTAGTACAAAATGTACCGACAAACTTTGATACAGATCTTTTCATGCCAATCATCGAAAAAACAGAAACGTTTGCAAACCGTACGTACAAACGTCCGCATGAAGTGGATTTAAATGAAATTTTCGGATCAACTGAAGATGTGAATACTCCATTCAAAGTAATTGCCGACCATATCCGTACAGTAGCGTTTGCTATCGGTGACGGTGCATTACCATCAAATGAAGGCCGTGGCTATGTATTACGCCGTTTATTACGTCGTGCTGTCCGCTATGCGAAAAAAATCGGCATCGAAAAGCCGTTCATGTTCGAATTAGTGCCGACTGTCGGAGAGATTATGGAAGATTTCTATCCGCAAGTAAAAGAGAAGGAAGCATTTATTCAACGTGTTATCAAAAATGAAGAAGTGCGTTTCCATGAAACACTTGATGGCGGTTTAGCAATTTTCAATGAAGTAGCAGAAAACCAAAAAGCTAAAGGTGAAACAGTGATTCCTGGTGCTGACGCATTCAGACTATATGATACATTCGGTTTCCCGATTGAGTTAACGGAAGAATATGCTGAAGAAGTTGGCATGACAGTTGACCATGAAGGTTTTGAAGCTTCTATGGAGCAACAGCGTGAACGTGCACGTAATGCACGTGCTGATGTGGATTCAATGCAAGTGCAAAACGAAGTGCTTTCAAACTTAACTCAGCAATCGACATTTATTTATGATGCATTTGAAGCTTCTGCAAAAGTTGCTGCAATTGTTGTCAATGGACAAGAAACGTCAACTGCTTCTGAAGGTGAAGAAGCGTTAGTTATTCTAACTGAAACACCGTTCTATGCTGAAATGGGTGGACAAATTGCCGATACAGGTATCATTCAAGCAGACGGATTTACGGCGATCGTAAAAGATGTTCAAAAAGCACCAAATGGTCAGCCACTGCACACAGTAGTAGTGGAATCAGGTGAAATGAACGTCGGCGATGCAGCTACAGCAAAAGTAGATGAAGCAAAACGTAAATTGATCCTTAAAAACCATACAGCAACACACTTAATGCACCGTGCCTTAAAAGACGTATTAGGTGACCATGTAGCACAAGCGGGATCTTATGTAGGTCCAGACCGTTTACGCTTTGACTTCTCTCATTTTGGTGCTGCAACGAAAGAAGAGCTTGCACAAGTTGAGCGTGCAGTGAACGAAAAAATTTGGGAAGATATCGAAGTTGTTATTCAGGAAATGGATATCGATTCTGCAAAAGCGATGGGCGCAATGGCATTGTTCGGTGAAAAATATGGTGATGTTGTCCGGGTTGTAGCCGTTTCAGATTACTCGATTGAACTTTGCGGTGGACTGCATGTCAGCCGTTCATCTGAAATCGGTATTTTCAAAATCGTATCCGAAAGCGGAATCGGTGCAGGTACACGCCGTATCGAGGCTGTTACAGGTAAGGCGGCATATGAAGCGATTAAAGAGGAAGAAGCTATCTTAAATGAAGCAGCCGGCCTTTTAAAAGCGAATGCTAAAGATGTAGCAACTCGTGTGGCAACACTTCAAGCGGACTACAAAGAACTGCAACGCGAAAATGATTCATTGTCTCAAAAAATTGCAAATGCACAAGCGGGTGCTGTATTGGATGCTGCCCAAAAAATCGGTGATGTAACAGTACTTGCAACGCGTGTAGAAGCAAAAGACAACAATCAATTACGCCAAATGATGGATGATTTAAAAGAAAAAATGGAATCAGCTGTTATTGTTCTTGGTGCAGTCGATGGCGAGAAAGTCATGCTGTGTGCAGGTGTGACGAAAGATATCGTAGGTGGAAACTATCACGCCGGGAACATCGTGAAGCAAGTTGCTGAAGCTTGCGGCGGTAAAGGCGGCGGTCGTCCGGATATGGCAATGGCTGGTGCAAAAGATGCTGCAAAACTTGAAGAAGCATTAAATGCTGTTTACGAACATGTAAAATCTTTCTAAACATCTAAAATTTACTACTGGCATATTTGAAGTGCTTACAGGAATAAGTTATAATGATATAAATGGAGATGGAAGAGTGTGCTTCATCTCCTCATTGCTGAAAGCGAGGTGCTGGTCTTGAGTTCTTTCGATAAAACAATGAAATTCAGTTTTCCAGAAGAATCCATGGAACAAGAAGTAAAGCAAGTGATGCTGAAGGTGTATACGGCTTTAGAGGAAAAAGGGTATAATCCAACAAATCAAATTGTAGGGTATTTATTATCTGGCGACCCGGCATACATCCCTCGCCACCAGGACGCACGTAATTTAATCCGCAAGCTTGAACGTGACGAGATTTTAGAAGAACTCGTTAGATTTTATATTAGAAAGAATACTGAGGCGGATAAATGAAAATTATGGGTTTAGACGTCGGCTCGAAAACAGTCGGCGTTGCAATTAGTGATGCGCTAGGGTGGACAGCGCAAGGTATCGAGACGGTTAAAATCAATGAAGCGGTAGGCGAATTTGGTATTGAGCGTATTAAAGAGCTTGTGAAGGAACACAATGTAACTGAATTTGTTGTAGGCTACCCAAAAAACATGAATAATACAATCGGCCCTCGAGGTGAAGCTTCCGAAAGTTACAAGAAGTTGCTGGAAGATACATTCGGTTTTCCTGTTAAGCTTTGGGACGAGCGTATGACAACGATGGCTGCTGAGCGTATGCTGATCGAGGCAGACGTAAGCCGTAAAAAAAGAAAGCAAGTTATTGATAAAATGGCTGCTGTCATGATTTTACAAGGCTATTTAGATAGTAAAAACTAAAGTTGCTCCATATAAGGCTTTTTTGTACTTATCCGAAAAGGCTTTATGTATAATGAATTGAGCAGCAACAGGCACCAATGCCTAAATATTATGAAGAGGTGACGATCATGTCAGAACAACAAAATCACATTACAGTAGTCGATGAAAACGGCAACGAACAACTTTGCGAAATTTTACACACTTTCGATTCAGAAGAGTTCGGTAAATCATACGTATTATATTCTTTAGTAGGTGCAGAAGAAGATGAAGATGGCGCAGTTGAAATCTTTGCCTCTGCATTCGTTCCTGCTGAAAATGGTGAAGATGGCGAATTAACGCCAATCGAAACAGAAGCAGAATGGGATTTAATCGAAGAAGTATTAAACCAGATCGAAGACGAATTAGGCGAAGAAGAATAATTCATTTGACACGATAAAAACAGAGCAGGTGATTTGCCTGCTCTGTTTTATTCATTCAACGGGAGGCAACAGTATGGAAGAAAATATTTTTATTTTACAAAAAGAAGACGGCGGAGAGCAGCAATGCCGCGTTGTATTTACATTTGATTCGGAAGAGCATTCTTATGTTTTATTCTCGTTAATCGGTGATGAAGAAGCAGGTATTTCTGCACTTCGCTATGTACTCGATGAAAACGGCGAAATGAGCGGCTTTTCGGATATTGAAACTGATGATGAATGGGCAATGGTTGAAGAAGTAATGAATACCGTTCTTGCTGAATTTGGCTCCGATCAGACAAATTATTTCACAATCACAAATGAAGATGATGAAGAAATTATGTGCCAAATATTACACCGCTTCGAAAACAACGGCAAAAATTATCTGTTCTATGCAATTATGGAAGAAGATGAGCCTGTATTGGAGGAAGTATATGCATCAGCCTACATCGCTGGTGATAACGGTGAAGTAGCGGACTTGCTTCCTATCGAAACAGACGAAGAGTGGGAAATGGTAGAACAAGCTTTAAACTCACTAGCACAAAACTAATTGCAAGGACCTTACTGACGATATAATACGACAGTAAGGTTTTTTATTGTTCAATAATAGACAAAAACGAACATTTTATTTTATAAAACGTCGCAAATAGTGAGAAATTACATACCTTTCGTGGCTCTATATTGTGTCGAAAGAGATTTTTATGTATCATTATGGAAGAGAAAAAGGGGGGACTCCCGTGCTAGACGAAAATAAGAAGCAAGAAATGTTCAATAAGATGAAAGAGCGTAAAGGAGAAGTTAAAACGGTGCGTAAAATTGTGGGAATCATCGCGCTTGTCGCTCTTCTTATTATTGCCATTGTCGGTTTCGCAGGATACAACTACGTGACATCGGCATTAAAACCAATGGACCCGGAGTCGAATGAACAAGTTGAAGTCGAAATTCCGATGGGCTCAGGGATTACCTTAATATCAACTATTCTAGAAGATAAGGGTATTGTAAAGAATGCAAAGATTTTTAAATATTATACTAAATTTAAAAATGAATCGGAATTCCAAGCCGGCAGTTATTCTTTAACGAAATCCATGACACTTGACGAAATTATTGAAAGTTTAAAGACAGGGCGAGTATATCGTGAGCCTGTATTTACAATGACGGTGCCAGAAGGATTAACACTCGAGCAAGTAGCTGATGTTGTACAGAAAAATACTTCGCACAAAGCAGAGGACTTTATGAAAAAAGTGACGGATGCTGCTTATGTGGAGCAATTGATCACTGAATATCCTGATCTATTATCAGAAGATATCTTAAAGGAAAATATACGTCATCCGTTGGAAGGCTATTTATATCCTGCAACCTATCCGTTCTTTGAGGATAACCCATCGATTGAGGAAATTATCGGTACAATGCTAACTGCGATGAATACAATTGTTTCTGAATATACGCCAATATTGGAAGAACGTAATACATCGGTTCATGAATTGCTGACATTTGCTTCATTGCTTGAAGAAGAGGCAACTGCGCAAACGGACCGTGAAACAATTGCGAGTGTATTCTATAACCGTATCGAAATTGATATGCCTTTACAGACAGACCCAACAGTACTGTATGCATTAGGATCGCATAAGGACCGTGTACTGTATGAGGATCTGGAAGTAGACAATCCGTATAATACGTACCAAAATGTCGGATTGCCGCCTGGACCAATCGCAGGAGCCGGCAAGACATCAATCGAAGCGGCGCTGAACCCTTCGCAAACTGATTATTTATACTTCCTGGCAGATAAAGATGGCACAAACCATTTTGCCAAAACGTATGATGAGCACTTAGCGAACATCGAAAAGTATTTACGTTAAGAAAGATAAGTTGTAGAAAAGGAATCGAATGGCTTGAAATTTCCGTTTTAAGACGGAATTCATTAAATTGTTCGCATTCCTTTTCTTTTCATGCTATTATAAATTGTGATTTTTTGTCCTTATATAACAATTTTGTAGGCGCAAACAACTTCGTTTCGTCTTTTTTCTTGTGAAAGAAAGATGTGCGCAAACAACCAGGTAAAGGGAGAATGACAAATGGAATTATCAGACGCTTATATTGCTTCCTTCATTCCTGAACGTGATGAATTATTAATGGAAATGGAACGCTTCGCAGAACAGAATCATGTCCCGATCATGCAGCTGGCGGGGATTGAGTCATTGAATCAAATTTTACGTATTCAAAATCCAAAATCAATTTTAGAAATTGGCACGGCAATTGGCTATTCTGCGATACGAATGGCGCAAGCGCTGCCACAAAGTCATATTGTGACGATAGAACGCGATGTATCGCGAGTTCAGTATGCCAAGGAATTCATTGCAAGGTCAGAGGTGGCAAACCGCATACAAGTAATTGAGGGCGATGCGTTAGAGGTAGACATGGAAACACTTCCTACTACTTTTGATGCTGTTTTTATTGATGCGGCAAAAGGGCAATACATGAAGTTTTTCGAAAAGTACGCATCACTCGTTCCTTCGGGTGGCGTTTTATACATCGATAATATGTATATGCACGGACTATCGGATTTAGATATAAAAGAAGTACCTAGAAGAAAAAGAACGATGATCCGCAACTTAAAAACATTTTCAGACTGGATCATGGCACATCCGGATTATTCGAGTGCCTTTTTCCCTGTCGGTGATGGTTTGTTAATTTGTTTGAAGAGGTGATTAGTGTGAAAAAACCAGAATTATTAGTAACACCACAATCTATTGAGCATATTACAGCACTACTTGAGGCGGGTGCAGATGCTTTTGTGATCGGTGAACAGAAATTTGGCTTGCGCTTAGCTGGAGATTTTACAGTAGCACAGGTAGAAGAAGCAACTAAGCTGATTCATGCTGCAGGTAAAAAAGTTTATGTAGCGGTCAATGCATTATTCCATAACGATCGTTTAGACGCATTGGATGACTATTTAGTGCAGATGCAACGTATTGGTGTAGATGCATTATTGTTTGGGGACCCTGCAGTCATTATTGCTGTACGTGAAAACAATGTAACGATACCGTTGCATTGGAATCCGGAAACGACGGCAACAAACTTCTTCCAAGTGAACTATTGGGGTGAACGCGGAAGTAAGCGTGCAGTACTGGCTCGTGAACTTTCAGTCGATGAAGTGATTGAAATAAAAGAAAATACAAAGCATGAAATCGAAGTGCAAGTACATGGAATGACGTGTATGTTCCAATCTAAGCGTTCACTTTTAGGAAACTATTTCTTGTACCGTGATGAAGCGATGGAAATCGAAAATCGTAAAGAAAACAAAAATATGTTCCTTCACGATAAAGAGCGTAAAAATAAATATCCGATCTATGAGGATATGAACGGTACACATATTTTCTCACCGAATGATATGTGCATTATCGAAGAGTTAAATGAGCTGTTTGAGGCAGGTATCGATTCATTGAAAATTGATGGTGTTCTTCAAACGTTTGATTATACGGTAACGGTTACAAAACTTTACCGTCAAGCAATTGATGTGTATTTCGATCAAGGCGAAGATGCGTACGATGACATTAAATCCGAGTTATTCGAGCAAATCGAAGCGATTCAGCCAGCGTTACGTCCACTGGATACTGGCTTCATCTACAAGGAAACAGTTTACTAGGAAGGAGAACGAACGCAGTATGCTACAATTAATTCAAAATGAAAAAATCCGTCAAACAGTTAACGGAAAAACAGTAATTACGAAAAAACCGGAGCTTTTGGCGCCAGCTGGAAGTCTTGAAAAGTTAAAAGTAGCTGTCCATTACGGTGCTGATGCAGTATTTATCGGTGGTCAGGAATTTGGTTTACGTTCAAACGCAGGTAACTTCACAATTGAAGAAATGAAGGAAGGCGTTGAATTTGCAAACAAATACGGAGCCGTTGTCTATGTCACAACAAATATTTTCGCGCATAATGAAAATATGGATGGTTTGGAAGAATACTTGCAGGCAATCGAAGGCGCAGGCGTAAAAGGGATTATCGTTGCAGACCCGTTAATCATTGAAACATGTAAAAAGTGTGCACCATCTCTGGAAATCCATCTTTCTACACAACAGTCACTATCCAACTGGAAAGCGGTAAAGTACTGGAAAGAAGAAGGTTTGGAACGTGTTGTATTGGCACGTGAAGTAGGCGGAGAAGAAATGCGTAAAATGAAAGAAGAGGTAGACATTGAAATCGAGGCATTCGTGCACGGTGCAATGTGTATCGCTTATTCAGGACGCTGTACACTTTCAAACCATATGACGGCCCGTGACTCAAACCGTGGCGGTTGCTGTCAGTCTTGCCGTTGGGATTATGATTTATATGAAAATAACGACGGTGAAGAAGTAGCATTGTTTAACGAAGGTGAAGCACCGTTTGCAATGAGCCCGAAAGACTTGAAATTAATCGAATCCATTCCTCACATGATTGAGCTGGGGATTGATTCATTGAAAGTCGAAGGCCGCATGAAGTCTATTCACTATATTGCAACAGTTATTTCCGTTTATCGTAAAGTAATTGATGCATACTGTGCAGATCCGGAGAACTTTACATTCGAAAAAGAATGGCTGGAAGAATTGGCGCGCTGTGCAAACCGTGCAACTGCTTCGTCATTCTTTGAAGGTGAGCCAAGCTATAAACAACAGATGTTTGGTTTCCATTCACATAAAATGAAGTGGGATTTTGCCGGATTTGTGATGGATTATGATGCCGAAACGCAAATGGTCACATTGGAACAGCGTAACTATTTCAAGACAGGCGATACGGTTGAATTTTTCGGCCCGAATATGGATACATTCAAAATGACGGTTGGCCAGCTTTGGGATGAAAAAGGCAATGAACTTGATGTTGCCCGCCACCCACTACAAATCGTTAAATTTAAAGTTGATCGCTCATTATCACATTTTGATATGATGCGAAAGGAGAATAATTAAATGTCAAACCGTCCAGTTGTAATCGGAATTGCCGGTGGATCATGCTCAGGTAAAACGAGTGTGACACGTTCTATATACGATGTGTTCCGTGAACATTCAGTAGTTGTTATCGAACAGGATTATTATTATAAGGATCAAAGCCATATGACGTTTGAACAGCGTCTGGAAACGAACTATGATCATCCGCTTGCATTTGACAATGATCTACTGATCGAGCATATCCATAGTTTACTTGCCTACAAATCAGTGGAAAAACCGGTCTATGATTATGTGCAGCATACACGTTCAGACGAGGTAATTCATGTAGAACCGAAAGAGGTAATCATTGTCGAAGGAATTTTAGTGCTGGAGGACGAGCGTCTGCGTGATTTAATGGATATTAAATTATTCGTGGATACAGACTCTGACTTACGTATTATCCGACGCATTCAACGTGATATTAAAGAGCGTGGCCGTACAGCTGATTCGGTAATCGAACAGTATTTAACAGCAGTGCGTCCAATGCACAATATGTTTATCGAACCGACTAAGCGATACGCTGATGTCATCATCCCTGAAGGCGGGGAAAATAACGTTGCAATTGACTTAATGGTAACGAAAATAAAAACAATTCTTGAAACTGAATCGAACTTGTAATATGATGATGTAGTATTTACATTAATTACATTTTAAATTGATAGAACAACATAAATAATTAATCATAAAATTCGGCTGCCCGTATTACGGTGTAAACTTCTTCTAAAAGAAGGGATTTACACATACCGTAAACTAGTAGCCGGGTTTTCTGTTATTTATGAACAAAATACGTGAGAATAACTTTTAAATTTATCCGTATTTTTTTAGAAATAGAAATAGAAAACGCCAAAAGTAAACGTTTTCAAGTTAATATTAAGGAGTGGGAATAATGTCAAATGAAAAACAATATCCAATGACACTTGATGGAAAACAAAAATTAGAAGAAGAATTAAACACATTAAAGACAGTAAAGCGTCCGGAAGTAGTAGAGCGTATCAAAATAGCTCGCAGCTTCGGTGACCTATCTGAAAACTCTGAGTATGATTCAGCAAAAGAAGAGCAAGGATTTGTGGAAGGTCGTATTTCATTGATCGAGCAAATGCTGCGCAATGCTGTCATTATTACAGAAGATGAAACATCAAATACAATCTCTTTAGGGAAAACTGTTACATTTGATGAGCTGATCAATGGTAAACGTGCAAACTTTGAAGAATCTTACACAATTGTTGGTTCTGCTGAAGCAGATCCGATGGAAGGTAAAATTTCAAATGACTCTCCGATTGCGAAAGCATTAATGGGCAAGCATGTAGATGATGTTGTTAAACTGACAACACCAGGCGGAGAAATGGAAGTAATTATTTTAGAAGTAAAATAATTTTAGGAGCAGTTAGCATCGATTGCTAGCTGCTTTTATTATGTTGATAAATTTGGAAGAGCTTCCAATGTTCGATTTTCGTGCAACCATTGCGGTTCTAATGCTAAAATAGGTGTGCATAGGAGGAATTGAAATGGACCGAAAAAGACGATTTCAAACACGACAACAGTATGCTGAACAAAAGACAAAACAGACGAAATTTCAAAAAGCGGATAAAAGATTAAATTATTTAATCGCTATTGTCGCTGTGTTAATTGTGGCAACATTAATTTTTATAATTACTCAAGAGCCAGAGCCGAAAAACGAGGCAGAGCAGGAAGATTCAGCTGAAGAAGTAGCAACGGATGTCCAGGATGAAGATACTGGACAAGAATCGGAAGAAAATGAAACAGAAACTAATGTACCGGAAGAAGTAGAAGAGGAAGATACCGCTTCGGATGAATCCGAACAGCCAACTTCCGAATCTGGTGAAATCGTAAGTCCTTCCGACGATCCGTCAGTAAAAGAAGTCATTACAAATCCGAATTGGCCGGCCTATCCGACGGCACAAACAGGTAATCATGTGTCGACATATGAAAAAGGACATATTGATTATGAAGAAAAACTAAAAGCAATTTTTAGTGTGATTGATTTACAGCAGGAAAACAGTATTGTACTGCGCGTGAATAATAATGGCAGTGCGGAAAGTGCAATTGCCGTTGTCACATCGATGGACAAAGAACAAAAATATCGAGTGAGTATAGAATGGGTTGACAATGAAGGCTGGAAACCGGTCCAAGTGGAAGTTTTATCGACATTGGAAGGTTCCCGGTAAAAAATAGTTAGCAAGATTAATTGGAGGAATAAATAAATGACTATAGCAGTAATCGGTGCAATGGAGCAGGAAGTGGAGTTATTACGCGGTGCTCTGCAAAATACGAAAACAGAAACAATTGCAAACAGTGAATACACAACAGGTACATATGAAGGCAAAGAAGTTGTACTGTTAAAAAGCGGTATCGGTAAAGTAAACGCGGCAATGTCTACGACGATCCTATTGGAAAAGTATAATCCGAAAGTTGTCATCAATACAGGATCTGCAGGCGGTTTTGATGCTGCATTAAAGGTTGGGGATATCGTTATTTCGGATGAAGTACGTCACCATGATGTGGATGTTACGGCTTTTGGCTATGAAATCGGTCAAATGGCAGGAATGCCGGCCGCATATAAATCGGACGAAAAATTAATGGAAGTTGCGAAACAGGCTGTTGAAGAAGTGGGAGAGCATAATTACAGTGTCGGTCTTATTTGTTCGGGCGATGTATTTATGAGCAACCCTGAGCGTGTCGAGGCAGTGCGAAAAGATTTCCCTACAATGAAGGCCGTTGAAATGGAAGCGGCTGCTGTAGCGCAAGTATGCCACCAATTCAACACACCATTTGTTGTAATTCGTGCACTATCAGACATTGCAGGACAAGAATCGAGCATGTCATTTGACGAGTTTTTACCTGTTGCAGCGAAACACTCAACAGAAATCGTATTAAGCGCAATTACAAAATTATAATTCAAATCACCATAGAAATGGGGGTGGGACAAAACCCGCCTCAAAATCAAAAGCCGTTCAAATTTTACGATGAGTAAAGTTTGAACGGCTTTATTATTATGTGTCTACTATGTAGTCGTTGTTCTCCGTTACGGCGGACGCTTTCCTGGGGGCACGGCTCGAGCCTGTAGTCTCTCCCACGTGCTTGTCCCCTGGGAGTCGCCGCCTTCACTCCGAACAACTAATTTTTCTTCTATATCAAGTAAATCTCTGCATAATTTCAGGCATGAAAAAAGGACATTCTCTGTTAAAATTTAAGTATCCTACAACCAAATTTCAAACGAAAGAAGTGTCCCTATGTTTAAAGATTATAACATGAATCAAATTATATTACCGCTAGATTTAGAAGTAAAGTTACATAAAAATGATATTGCCTTTTCTATCCATCATTTGGTCGAAAGCATTCCGAACGAAGCTTTCGCTCCTTTTATTCACCATACTGGTTGTCCATCATATCATCCACGTATGATGCTAAAGCTGATTTTATGCGGTTACACACAATCCACTTTTTCAGGAAGAAAAATAGAGGATCTGACAAGAGACAGTATCCGTATGATGTGGCTTGCCCAAGGATATGAACCAAGTTATCGCACTATTAACCGTTTTCGTGTACATCCCAATATGAAGGAACTCATTCGCCAATGTTTTGTACAATTTCGTTGTCAGCTAGTTGAAGAAAAACTCATCGATCAAGAAGCGATTTTTATCGATGGCACAAAGATTGAGGCAAATGCCAATAAGTTCACATTTGTTTGGAAAAAATCAGTGGAAAAACATCATACCAACCTCGTAGAAAAATCAAATAAACTTTACGATGAGTTATTGGAACATCAAATTATTCCTGAAATCAAACGTGAAAGTGATGAGCAGTTATCAATAGAAGAGTTAACTCAAGTAGCACATCACCTAGAAGAAGTAGTCGACGACTATACAAGCAAAATAGAACATTCTGAAGATGTCATTGAGCGAAAAAGATTACGTAGCGAACGAAAAACACCAAAGCAAATCCTCAAACAAGTATATGATTGGATTATAAGAAAACAGAAATATGAAAAGGATTTTGAAGTGTTTGGTACACGCAATAGTTATTCAAAGACAGATCACGAAGCAACATTCATGCGGATGAAAGATGACTATATGCAAAACGGTCAATTGAAGCCAGGTTATAATGTACAAATCGCTACTGAAGGTCAATACACACTCGCTTATGATGTATTTCCAAATCCAACAGACACGAAAACACTTATTCCATTTCTTAATCAAATTGAAGAAAATTATTTTGAGTTACCAAAACATATTGTAGCGGATGCCGGATACGGCAGTGAACAGAATTACCATGATATTCTTAACAAACGCAAACGAACTCCACTCATTACATTTAATCAATACTTGAACGAACAGAAGCGAAAATATAAAAATGACCCTTTTAAGACAAGTAATTGGGTGTATGAGAAAGAAAACGATGTCTACATTTGTCCAAATGAAAAGAGATTAAGATTCCAAAACAATTCTGTTCGTACGGATAAAGCAGGTTTCCAACGAGAATTTAAAATCTATGAGTGTGAGGAATGTACAGGATGTCCTTTCCGTACAAAATGTACGAAAGCTGCGGAAGGGAAAAACCGTAGACTCATGATTAACGAGAATTGGGAACAACAAAAAGAAGAAGTAAGAGCGAAGCTTTCAGAAGAAAAAACGGCTGCCATTTATCGTCGACGTAAAATTGACGTGGAACCAGTTTTTGGATTCTTGAAGGCTAATTTGTGTTTCCGCCGATTTTCAGTTCGTGGAAAATCGAAGGTTACTAACGAAATAGGCTTGGCATTAATGGCCACAAATTTAAGGAAATATGCGGTAAGAGGATAACACCTCTTCCAATATTTTCTTTATAAAACGCAAAAAGAGAAATTGCATTGTGCAATTTCTCTTTTTGCGTGAACTGGAACTAATTCTGTCCCAGCCCCATTTTACTTTTGGGATGTGGAGAACAGGTTTACCTTTCTAACTGGCTTATTCTTTCTCGCCATGCTTAAACTGCTGATATAGCTTAATAAGTGCCCGTTTTTCAATGCGTGAAACATAGCTGCGTGAAATATTGAGCCTCTTGGCAATTTCTTTTTGGGTATGCGGATCAAAGTTTTGAAGTCCATAACGGTAGGAAATAATTTCGAGCTCTCGTGGATCTAAAGTATCCAAATAGCGATACAGCTGGGCAAAATCCTCCTGTCGTTCGATTTTTTCAATTGTTGAAGGTTCGTCAAGCTGCAGCAAATCACGGATTTGAAGAGACTGCCCATCTTTATCGACACCAATCGGCTCAAATAAAGAAACATCTTTTTGCACTTTTTTTTGTGCACGGAGATGCATCAGAATTTCATTTTCGATACATCGGGCGGCATAAGTGGCAAGACGGGTCTTTTTTTCTGGTGTGAAGCTGCTGACGGCTTTCATCAGACCGATCGTGCCAATTGAGATATAATCATCAAGTAAATCATGAGAGGGGTGGAATTTCTTAACAACGTGCGCAACTAAACGCATATTTCGCTCGATTAATTCAATACGAGCACTTTCATCCCCCTTGATAAAACGATTGATGACTTCTTCTTCTTCCTCGCGTGATAACGGTTTATAAAACGTCTGCCCTTTTAAATAGCCTAATAATGCGGGAAGCTCAAGCCAAAGTTGAACCAAAGCTGTTACGAAACCGCTCAAGCAATTAACATCCTTTCATCTTTTCGACAGTATATGATGAATTTTGCGCAGAAATGAAAAAAGTGTAAGAGCGATATTTCTGCTCTTACACTTTTTTTAATGTAAACGTACTTACCATCAATAATGCCAATACCGGGAAAAGAATTAAATAAAACATTTCCGATAGCATGTTTGTAAAGAAATAAGAAAAAGTGAGTAATGTACCCGCCGCTGTAATCGGCAGCCCTACGAAATAACCTGTTGAATCCATCACATTGAAACGAGCTAAACGCAACGCCCCAGCAGCAATAAATAATACCGGCATCATCATACCTGTAAATCCTGCATTCATCAATGCCATTTCATACATTAACAGGGCAGGTGCTACACCGAAAGAAATTATATCTGCCATGGAATCGAGCTGTTTTCCCAATTCGGATTCCTGATTGAATTTACGGGCAACCTTACCATCATACCGGTCTAAAAAAGCAGCGATAAAAATTAATAATACACTGTAGCTATGATACTCATTCAGTGTAGCCATAATTGCAGCCCCACCAAACGACATATTTGTAATTGTAATAATATTAGCAGCATTTGCTTTTATTTTTTTAAATGTTGAATCAACTTTTTGAAGTAGAAACATTGGAAAACACTCCCTTGCACATCGGCTATATTCTATTATACTTGTTCTATTAAAAAAAGGTAATAGTTAATTCATATTAAGACCTATCTTTGTATGGCCAGTCATTATATAATTTACTTTTATCCTGCATTTGCAGGTGATCATTAATCTGCTTCCAGAGCGTAGCAGCAAAAGCTTCAATATTTAATCAAAACCGGAGGACCTAGAATGAAGGAAAAATTATACCGGAATATGATAGAACTATCAAATGGTAAGATCTCTTCGAAAATTTTACAACAAATTGCACAATCCCGTTTAAGTAAAAATTTTATTCGTAGCTATAGTCAAATATACGGAATTAACATACAAGAAGTTTCAAAATCTCCAAAAGAATTTACGAGCCTGCATGATTTTTTTGTTCGCCAGTTAAAAGAAGAAGTGCGTCCTGTCGATATTCGTGAAAATATATTTACCAGTCCTGTTGACGCAAAAATAGAAGCATTCGGCAATATTGAGGATCAGAAAATGTTTACTGTGAAAAATAAACCGTATTCGTTAAATGATTTAATGGGAAATGAAACACAGGCAAAGAGGTATAATAATGGCAAATATATTGTTTTCTACTTGAGTCCTGCAGATTATCACCGAATTCATAGTCCAATTGATGGTGTTGTGAAGAGACAGTACATACTTGGACAAAAATCGTATCCAGTAAATCAGATGGGCTTACAATACGGAAAAAAACCGATCAGTCATAATTATCGTATGATTAGCGAAATTAACTATCAAAAACAACATTATACAGCATTCATTAAAGTAGGAGCGACATTTGTAAATTCAATTGAGCTTACAAACACGTCAACACAGTGGAAAAAAGGGGAAGAAGTCGGCTATTTTGCTTTCGGCTCAACCGTTGTCATGTTGTTTGAACAAAATGCAATTGAATTTACCGAGAATGTTACAAATGGGGCGAAGATAAAAATGGGAGAAGCCTTTGCTACTATGGTATAATGAATAAATAAATTTTGAGTTAGGGGTTACGGCTTTGTACAACTTTTTATTACCAGATGAATTTATTCGGAGTGTATATGAAATTACACCGGAAAAGTTAAAGGATTTAGGCATTAAAGGGATCATAACAGATTTAGATAATACGCTTGTTGAATGGGACCGTGCTGATGCGACGGAAGAGCTTGTACAATGGTTTGAAATGATGCGTGAAGCAGGGATAAAAATTATCATTGCCTCAAACAATCATGAAGCGCGGGTGCGCCAGTTTGCAGAACCGCATGGCATACCGTTTATTTTCCGTGCCAAAAAACCATTAGGTGCAGCATATTATGCGGCCCTTGTTCAGCTGCGTCTACGTCGCCATGAAGTTGCGATGCTGGGAGATCAGCTATTGACAGATGTGATGGGTGCGAAACGTCAAAAACTTTATACGTTTTTAGTTCGTCCTGTAGCTGACTCTGATGGACTCGTTACAAAATTTAACCGCTTCGTAGAACGTCGTGTATATAACGATTTAAAGCGAAAAGGAAAGTATCCTTGGGAAGACTAATCAGCGACCCGAGTTTTTTTGCATGAATGTGCAATAGTAGTTAGGAGGAAATAGTGAATGAATGAAATGCCACAATGTATTGGCTGTGGAACAGTGATTCAAACTGAAGATAAAAATGGATTAGGGTATGCACCTGCATCCTCGCTTGAAAAGGAAATGATTATTTGCCAACGTTGTTTCCGTTTAAAAAACTATAATGAAATCCAGCCTGTTAGCTTAACGGATGATGATTTTTTACGTATTTTAAACGGTCTTGGACAACAGCAAGGTCTGATCGTGAAAATCGTGGATATTTTCGATTTCAATGGCAGCTGGTTACCAGGTTTACACCGATTCGTTGGAAATAATCCGGTTCTTTTAGTAGCAAATAAAGCAGACCTTTTACCAAAATCGGTAAAAGAAAAGAAAGTGATCAACTGGTTAAAACGAGAAGCGAAAGCACTTGGGTTGAAGCCGGTTGATGTGAAGCTTGTTTCGGCACATAAAGGAATGGGCATGCAGGAAGTCGTGGAAGCGATTGAAGAATACCGTAACGGCAAAGATGTATATGTCGTAGGTTGTACAAATGTCGGCAAATCGACGTTTATTAACCGTATTATTAAGCAAGCTACAGGTGAGGGCGAAATTATTACAACTTCCCATTTTCCTGGAACTACGCTTGATATGATTGGCATTCCGCTTGATGACGGATCATCTTTATACGATACGCCTGGTATTATCAATCACCACCAAATGGCACACCATATCGATTCGAGTGAACTAAAATATATTATGCCGAAAAAAGAAATTAAACCAAAAGTGTATCAGCAAAATCCTGGACAGACACTGTTTATCGGTGCTCTTGCCCGTTTTGATTTCATTCAAGGTGAACGTTCGGCATTTACAGTACATGTTGCAAATGATTTACCGATCCACCGTACGAAGCTGGAACGTGCAGATCAATTATATGAAGAACATAAAGGTGAGTTACTGGCACCTCCAACGTCTAAACATATCGATCAATTACCGCCATTAGTGCGTCATGAGTTCTCGATTAAAGAACCGAAAACGGATGTAGTTATTTCAGGATTGGGCTGGATTACAGTACAGCATGCCAATGTTGTCGTAGCAGCACACGCACCTAAAGGCGTAGAAGTATTCATTCGTCCATCACTGATTTAACGGAATCGTTATTTTGAAGTGAATGCGCGGTAGCAGGAAAGAGGGAAATGTTGATGAAAAAGTGGTTTGCGGTTATTGGGGATCCGATTGCCCAGTCAAAATCTCCGGAAATGCATAATGCGTGGTATGAAGAAGCGAATGTGGATGCGACGTATATCCCAATCCACGTGAAACCCGAACATCTACAACAAGCTGTTGCATCATTCAAACTGTTAGGGACAAGCGGCTGGAATGTAACGATTCCACATAAGCAATCGATTATTCCGTTCCTCGACGAGCTGGACGAGCTTGCCGAAAAAATGGGAGCGGTCAATACGGTCGTGCGCACTACAGAGGGGAAATTAAAAGGCTATAATACGGATGGTCCTGGTTTTGTGAAGTCACTCGAGCATGTAATCGGTACGGAGAAACGCAAGGCACCGGTATTACTGATCGGAGCAGGCGGCGCAGCTCGCGGAATTGCATTTGCCCTTCAAATGGCAGGTTATACGAATATAACAATAGCCAACCGGACAGTTGAAAAAGCACAGCAGATTATTAATGAACTACATGCCGGCCAAGCTGTTTCGATGCAAGAAGCAGAACAAAGTCTGGCGAATTATAAGATTTTTATTCAAACAACACCAGCTGGAATGACTACGGGCGACTTTGCATTACCATTTTCGCTTGAAAAGTTCCCGGCAGGCGCAATTGCTGCAGATATTGTGTATAATCCATTAATGACGCCATTTTTGCAAGCGGCTGAGCAAAAAGGGGCGACGATTGTCAATGGGTTAGGCATGTTCGTGCATCAAGGTGCGATTGCCTACGAACACTGGTTAGGTCATTATCCAAATACAAATGCAATGATTGCCCGTTTAACGGCGCAATTAGGAGGAAATTATGTTAACAGGTAAACAAAAACGTTTTTTACGTGCTGAGGCACATCACTTAGATCCAATTTTCCAAGTTGGGAAAGGTGGCGTAAATGATGCAATGATTGCACAATTACGCGATGTATTGGAAGCACGCGAACTTATTAAAGTACGCATTTTAGACAACTGTGAAGAAGACAAAAATGTCGTGGCGGAAGAACTGGCTGAAGGTACACGTGCCGAGCTTGTTCAACTGATCGGATTGACTGTTGTTTTATATAAAGAGTCACGCAATAACAAAAAAATCGTGTTACCAAAAGTAGCTACGAAATAAGGTGAATTGTAATGAAGAAAGTCGGTCTTTTTGGCGGAACTTTTAATCCACCGCATATTGGACATTTGATGATGGCCAATGAAGTATATGCAGCACTTGATTTGACGGAAGTGCGCTTTATGCCGAACGCAAAACCGCCGCATAAGGATCTGGCCCGCTCAGCTACAAATGCGCAGCGTCTGCGGATGGTTGAGCTGGCGATCGAGGACATTCCTTATTTTCAAGTGGAAACATATGAACTTGAACGCGGAGGGGTATCGTATACATTCGACACAATGAAAGCATTGTGTGAACGTGAACCACAAACACAGTTTTATTTTATTATCGGCGGGGACATGATCGATTCATTGCATACATGGCACCGTATCGATGAATTAATGGAACTTGTCACATTTGTTGGAGTGAAGCGCCCGGGCAGTGAAGCAAAATCTTCCTATGACGTGTGTATGGTGGAAGCTCCGCAAATTGACCTTTCTTCAACATATATTCGAAACCGACTACAGCAAACGGAGGCACCGTTACAGTTTTTATTGCCTGCTGCAGTTGAACAGTATATTCGAAAGGAAGGTTTGTATGGAACGTCAAACGATGCTGGCAGCGATTAAGGATCGAATGCCTGAAAAAAGGTATATTCATACAATCGGTGTAATGGAAACAGCGATCCGTTTAGCTCATCAATATGGTGAAAATCCACAAAAAGCAGAGATAGCGGCTATCTTTCATGATATCGCTAAATATGCGGACGTTGACTGGATGAAGCAAGTCGTGATCGATCAGCAGTTGGATGCGCGTCTGCTTGACTGGAATGCAGAAATATTGCATGGTCCTGTCGGGGCCTGGATTGTCGAGACGGAATTCCAAATTCATGATGAAGCCATCTTAAATGCAATACGTTACCATACTACCGGACGTGCGAATATGACAACTTTTGAGAAAATTATTTATGTAGCAGATATGATTGAACCAAATCGTAAGTTTCAGGGTGTTGAGGAATTAAGAACGCTGGCAGACAGCAGTTTAGAGGATGCATTCCGAGCATGTGTGACACACACGCTCAGTTTCTTAGTTTCGTCACAGCAGGCAATTTACCCTGTTTCAATTGAATGCTACAACAGCTTACTAAGAGAGGAATAAACATACATGAATGAAACGTTATTAAATATTACGTACAAAGCAATCGATGACAAGCGAGGAGAGGATATCGTTGCATTAAATATGCAGGGGATTTCACTTTTAGCTGATTATTTCATTATTGCTGAAGGTAGCTCAGAGCGCCAAGTGCAGGCAATTGCACGTGAAATTAAAGAAAAAGCAGAAGAAGCGGGCTACACAGTACGTAAGCTTGAAGGCTTTGATACTGCACGCTGGATTTTAGTCGATATGGGTGATGTGGTTGCACATATTTTCCATAAAGATGAGCGTGCCTATTATAACCTAGAGCGTCTATGGGGAGATGCACCACAATTAGACGCGCCACAAATGGAAAATGAATAGTTATGATCGTTTTGCGGAAGTTTATGATGAATTGATGACAGATATCCCTTACGCGGAATATGTGGAATGGATTCAAACATATGCACCTGCACAGAACTATAAAAATCTGCTCGATATCGGCTGTGGTACAGGAACGCTGGCATTAATGCTGCATAAAGCGGGTTACGCTGTATCAGGTATTGACTTATCCGAAGAAATGCTTGCCATTGCAAGTGCCCGTATGGAGGATGAAAAAGTTTCAATGCCTCTATATGCGATGTCAATGGACGAACTGGACGGTTTTAGCGAGTTGGATGTTGCGATTATTCCAATTGACTCGATCAATTATGTAAAAGAACAGCAAAATGTCTTGGAAACATTGAAACGGGTATTTGACAGTCTTCGTGAAGGCGGACAACTATTCTTTGATGTACATTCGTTATTTAAAATGGACGATATTTTTCTGGATGGTCCATTTACCTATGACGACGGCGAAACTTCATATGTTTGGCATACGGAGCCGGGTGAAGAACCCCATTCTGTGTACCATCAGATGACGTTTTTTGTACTAACAGAAAGCGGTCTGTATGAACGTTTTGATGAAGAACATTATCAGCGCACATTTGCGTATGAGCAATATGTGACATGGCTGAAAGAAATCGGTTTTTCTCATGTTGAAGTGACGGCAGACTGGATGCCAACACAACCTGCCGATGAGAGCGAACGAATTTTTATTCGGGCGGTTAAATAAAATAGCTGAAAAAGTAAGTTTCGGCAGTTTTGATGGAAATACCTTTTCATAAAGAAGCGGAATTTGTATAGTGGATGTAAGCTCCATATATAAAACCTTCTTTATGAAAGGGTGTTTTTTATTTTGCAGCCATTTCTGGAGAAGTATAAAAAGCAACTCGCCATCCTGGGCGGAGTCGTTGCTGTAGTATTAATCTATTTCCTATTCCTCAATGATTCCCCGCATAGTGCATCCATTGAAACAATCGACCAAATGACAATTCCTGCTATTGAAGAACATTCCACAAATCCTGAAACAGAAATCGAAACTGAATATAACCGAATAATGGTTGATATAAAGGGAGCGGTAAAATATCCGGGTGTGTACACATTATCGGAAGAGCAACGGATTGTCGATGCCGTCGAAGCAGCAGGAGGCTACACAGACGATGCCAATCCGGTGCTCATTAACCATGCTCAAAGGCTTCAGGATGAAATGGTCATCTATATACCTAAAACGGGTGAAGAGCCGGCAGAAGTAATGGAACAGGTGTTACAGGGCAGTCCGTCAACCGGCTCAGGCAGTGGAAGTACATCCGGGAAGATTAATATAAATAAAGCGGTGGAAGCGGAGTTAACCCAGCTTCCGGGAATTGGTCCATCCAAAGCGGCAGCGATTATTCAGCACCGGTCCGAACATGGGAAATTTCAAGTCATAGATGATTTAAAAAAAGTAACGGGAATCGGGGATAAAACATTTGAGCAGTTAAAAGACTTAATCGATGTAAAATAAGCCGAAATTTCTGAACGATCTTACATTGCGCATGTCAGGAACTACGTATAAACTGATAGGTGACAAAACATTTGGGGGTTATCATATGGAGCGAATTACTTGGGATCAATTTTTTATGGCACAAAGTCATTTACTCGCATTAAGAAGCACGTGCAGCCGTCTTGCGGTAGGAGCGACAATAGTAAGGGAAAAGCGCATTATTGCCGGCGGATATAATGGATCGATTTCAGGCGACGAACACTGTATCGAAGAAGGATGCTACGTTGTGGACAACCATTGTGTCCGTACAGTGCATGCAGAAACGAATGCATTACTGCAATGTGCCAAATATGGTACGCCATCAAATGGAGCGGATCTGTATGTCACGCATTTCCCATGCCTGCCATGCACGAAAACGATTATTCAGGCCGGCATTAAAAATGTGTACTATGCAAAGGATTATAAAAATAATTCATATGCAATGGAACTGTTTAAAAAAGCAGATGTCCATGTTGCACATATTCCGTTTGATGAAGCAAAGATCGACTTTCTGCAGGATGAAAAGTTTGCGTTGACTGCTGAAATGCTCGAAAAGCTTCGTGAGTTAGGTGCAAGCCGCGATCAATTGCTCCCATTAGAGGAGAAGATGCATGCTTTATTTGGTAAACTTGTTCAAGCATAACTGGATATTTTACGCCTTGTCGATTTGTATCAGTGCACTTGCTGCATTTGAATCGGGAAGGCTTCTTTTTCTGATTGCGTTATTGTTGATGTTTAGTCTTTATAAACGACTGGCAAACATACATCTGTTGTGTATAGTAATTGTTGGCATTGGGAGTTACAGCTATTTTTCCTTTGAAGTCAATAAGCTTTCAAGACCTGTTGAACTACCGGCATTGTTAACATGGACCGATGAGTACAATATCAATGGTGTGATGTTAAGAGGGTTCATGCATGATGATTCCGGCGACAAAGTATATGTCACCTATGAATTGAAAAATGAAAACGAAAAGCAGCGTTTCGAGGCTCAGCAGCTTGCTGGTACAAGTTTTCTTGTGACTGGGGAGCAAGTATCCCCATCAATCCCCGCACACCGCTATGGCTTTTCTATGGCTCGCTATTTGCAAAGCAAAAATGCAAGAGGGATCATTGAAATTCATCAACTCCAATATTTAAGGCAAAATAAAAACTTTATGCAACCAATCTATGAACAACGCTTTCGGTTAAAAAAACATATTGAAAAAACTTTTCCACCCTCACTTTCAGCTGAAGCACAAGCCCTTTTAATCGGTTACCAGGATAATGTAGATGAACAATTAAATCGCGCTTATCAAAAACTTGGGATTACCCATTTATTCGCGATTTCAGGATTGCATGTTGCGCTTGTTTCATTTCTGTTTTTCCAGATATTGCTCCGCTTAACGATACGTAGAGAAATCGCGACAATACTTTTGCTTATACTATTGCCTCTCTATGCAATTTTAGCAGGAGGCGCACCGTCTATTTGGCGCGCAGTTAGTGTCGTTGAATTTGTTTTACTTGCACAGTATGTTCGTTGGAGAATACCGATGGATGATGCATTATCGCTCAGCTTTATTGTATTTGTCTTATTAGAGCCTGGTGCGGTATTTCAAGTCGGCTTTCAGCTATCCTATTTGGCCACTTACAGCTTAGTTTATTCGAACCGCATTTTAGCCCGCTATTCAAATTTTTGGGTGCAGTCTTTTTACATTACATTTGTATGCCAAATCCTCGTTTATCCTTTATTACTGTTCCACTTTTACGAAATTAGCCTTTCCTCTTTTATCGCCAATATTATTTTTGTACCTCTTTTTTCCTTTATTATTTTACCAGTCAATCTTTTTGTTCTTTTTCTGACTTTTTTGCCATTCCCGGTTGATACCATTCTCTTTTTTATATATGAGCCACTCCGTACAGCACTGACAAATTTCATACTCTACATTCAGCAGCCGATTGTTCAAATGTGGAATCCCGGAAAACCTTCAATTACGTGGCTTATTCTTTTGTACGGTTCGGTTTTGTTTGCTTTTTATTTGCTTGACCAGCAAGCGCGTTTAAAGAAAGTGATCTTTGTTTTAGTTCTGCCGGCATTAATATTTCATGGACAGCCATTTTTGAATAATGATTTGAAAATTGCTTTTGTCAATGTCGGACAAGGGGACTGCATTGTCATTGAATTGCCGCACAGAAAATCGGTCATTGTCATCGATGCAGGAGGCTTGTTGCGATTTGAACAGGAAAAGTGGAAAGAGCGAAAAACGCCCTATGAAATCGGGCGTCAAGTTGTCGTTCCTTATTTAAAAGGGCGAGGGATACAGACAATTGACACATTTGTACTGTCACATGCGGATGCCGATCATGTTGAGGGGGCTGAAGAGGTGTTGCGGGAAGTAATTGTAAACGAGGTGCATGTGACACCAGGTTCGTTCGGTAAGCCGGTTATGAATGATTTTTTACAGGAACTTGAGAAAACGAATACAAAACTAATGGAGAAGATGGCTGGTCATAAGTGGCAAATCGGGGAAACCTCTTTGGAATATTTATGGCCATTGGATATTGAATATGAAGGCAATAATGATTCGCTCGTTCTATTTTTAAAGCACGGGGCATTTAGAGCATTATTTACAGGGGATTTGGAACAGGAAGGCGAGAGCGAGCTCATTCGGCTTTATAACGGGAAATTACGCAATATCGATCTATTAAAGGCGGGACATCACGGCAGTAGAACTTCCAGCACTGAAGAATTTATAGCCGTAACAAATCCTGAATTTGTTGTGTTTATGGCAGGCGAAAATAACCGCTATAATCATCCGCATACAGATGTTGTCAATCGATTTGAAGAAAAAAATATCCCATACGCGATAACAGGATTAGATGGAACAGTAGAAGTTTCCGTGTCACAAAGTCAAATGTACATTGAAAAATCAAACACTCTATTTATGAAATAAAAAAGGGGAGGGTTTCTAATTTTATTAAGAAACCATCCCGCTTTTAAGGAATTACATACGTGTAGCTGCTTCTACGATTGTTGCAATAATAAACAATACGATGAAGAAACCGCCACCAATGGCGAAACCGTAACCTGCATCCGGAAAGTCATTGCTTTTCATCGCACGGCCACGACCTTCAAATGGGTTTTCAGCTACATAGTTTGGATCTTGATGTCCTGCCATAAGTATCCCTCCTAATCTCCAATAATTATAGAATATTCTAACTTAAAATGCTATATGAAATGCTAATTATTCCTTTTATTGGTTTATGGAGTTGGGTTGAATTTCAAAAAAATCCATAATTAAATATACAGGAGATAGAAACAATAAATACGAGTTCGAGGCATAAGGAGATATGAAACTGGACATCCTCAGTAACGTAAAAAATGGTATACTTAGAACTACGAAAGTAAAGGAGGTTCCCAGTATGATAACAAAAGTATGGCAAGATTTTAAAAAGGGGAATTTCGCACCGGTTTACTTGCTTGTAGGAGAAGAATCCTATTTTGTGGACGAAACAATTAAGCAGTTGAAGGCAGCTCTTCAAAAAAATGAGGAAGCGGAAATTATGACCTTTGACTTAAATGAACAGCCGATTGATTATGTTATTGATGAAGCGGATACGATTCCGTTTTTCTCGGAACGTAAATTAATAATAGCTAAAAATGCATCATTTTTAAAAGCGACTGAAAAAGGCAAAGAAAAGATAGACCATGATTTGAAGCGCCTTGAAAACTGGTTGCAGCATCCTACTGATACAGCCATCACGATATTTATCGCCCCGTATGAAAAGTTGGATGAGCGTAAAAAAGTTACAAAGCTTATGAAAGAAAAATGTACAGTAATCGCAGCAGAAACCCCGCAGAACAATGATTTGAATGTATGGGTGAAAAACGAAGCAGAGCAGCATGGAAAAGCGATTACCGATGAGGCAGTCGGCAAACTGCTTGAAATGGTCGGGCCGAATATGCTCCAGCTTCAGATGGAAATAGAGAAGATGGCCTTGTATTTAGGGGAAGATCATGAGATTACACGTGATCTTGTAGAAGATTTAGTAGCGAAAACGCTTGAGCATGATGCATTTAAAATGCTGAATGCCTATTTGGACCACAATCAGGAAGAGGCGCTCAAAATCTACCATGATCTGTTACGTCAAAAAGAAGAACCAATTAAACTTGTAGGTCTCTTGGCAAATAATATCCGAACGATGACAAATATTTTTTATTTGCAAAAAAAAGGATACCATCAGCAACAGATTGCAAAACAGCTTAAAATCCATCCTTATCGGGTGCAAGTTATTTCAGGCCAAAGAAACCGCCCATCCGACCAGCGTTTGCTTCAGGCCCTCTACAGTTTGGCGGAAGTGGATCTTCAGCTGAAAACAACGGGCGGAAACCGTGAACGCCACCTCGAGCTATTTTTAATGAAGAAACTATAGAAAATTTTATTCTAGGAAACAATGAAAAAAGCCAACTGTGCAGATGCACAGTTGGCTTTATAAGTTACAATTAAGCTTTTTTCGCTAAACGAGACTTTTTACGAGAAGCCGCGTTTTTGTGAATAAGACCTTTAGAAGCAGCTTTATCTAATGCTTTAGAAGCAGCAACTACTAATTCTTGTGCGTTTTCAGCACCTGTTGCGATCGCTTGCTCAGCTTTTTTAACTGTAGTACGCATAGCAGATTTTGCTTGTACGTTAGCAGCGTTAGCTTTTTCGTTAACTTTTACACGTTTGATAGCAGATTTAATGTTTGGCATTTCTTTCACCTCCTAGATTTAGGTACGAGATGAGTATTTTCTCACTTATTTCATGTGTCAATACAACAAAAATCATTCTACCAAAGGATTGAAGGAATTGCAATACATAAATGCAAAGAATATTTACTTGACAGTTTGAGCAAACTGAATTGTGGAGGTGCAATATGAAAAAAATTGACTGGAATCGAACAGATTTAATTGATGAAACAGCAGAAGTCGTCCAACATCAAACAAAAGAGCAAAAGGAAACATTGGAACGCGAACGTGGCATTCACATGGAAGAATCCCAACAAAATCGTGTCAAAATCACAAAAGTTGAAGTGAATGCTGCAGGGGAAGAAAGAATAAGTAAAAAGCAGGGCACGTATATAACGTTGTCCATCCCTACATTAACATCAGAAGACCGCCATGGTTTTGAACAAATGCAGGAGTCTTTAATCCATTACCTGCACGATCTGCACAAAGATATAAAAATTACGGCGGATTCAAAAATTTTAGTGATTGGCTTAGGGAACAAGACGATTACCCCGGATGCGATCGGTCCTTATACAATCGATGCCATGCATAAAAAACAGTCAGAACTGGATTCACCAAAGTTTATTTTGTATGCGCCGGGTGTTACCGGCCAAACAGGATTTGAAACAAGTGATTATATCCATGCATTGGCAGAAAGAATTAAACCTGCGCTCGTCATTATTATCGATGCGCTTGCAACGAGCGGAAGTGCCCGATTATGCCGTACTATCCAGCTAACTGATACAGGTATCCATCCAGGAGGCGGGGTCGGCAACCATCGCAAAGAAGTATCCAAGGAAGTGCTCGGCGTTCCGGTAACAGCAATCGGCGTTCCGACCGTTGTGGAAGCCCCGATTTTAATCGCTGATGCAATTGATGTTGCATTCAGATCAATTGCGGCTAAAATCCAGGAAAGAGGGAAACCGTCCGGCAAGCTTTCCGTAACAAGCTGGACACCTGTAAACGAAGAGGTCGATTTAACGACAGTCGAACCGATTTTCGGTCAGTGGGCGACATGGCCGACTGAAGACCGAAGACAATTATTTGAAGAAGTTTTCAGCACCCATCCCGAGCGATTGATGGTTACACCGAAAGAAGTCGACTTCTGGCTTAGTCAATATGCATTTCTACTAGGTGAAAGCTTGTTTACATGGCTTGATGAAAAACAAAAAGCCGGAAATTAGCCGGCAATTTTTTTCTGAACAATAAAAACTAGTTATACGTTCTAAGTTTTACTCTTTTCCCATATTGTATTGGAGAAAGGGTGATGTGTTTGCGGAAACTAAAACGCTTCTCATTATTGTTCTTATTTTTATTTTCACTGCCTATTATTATTGGGCAATTCCCTTTTCCAAATAATGAAATGACTACACAAAAAATTAAAAGTGAACGTCCGCACGTTGTTTATGCGGCGACAGAGCCAATAGACACAGTACCTGAAGAACCGAAAGTCGATCCATTCGATGTACTGCTGATGTTCACACATTCACACGAGTCCTATAAGCCGATCGTCAAGAAAACAAAAGGGATGCAGGCAGTCTATGATGAAGAAATGAATATCTTTTCACTCCAGGAAATGATGCAGCACTATCTTGAATTAAACGGTTTAACACCACATATTGTTGATTTTGATGTTATGACCGAAATGAAACAGGTTGATGCGACATTTCACCAGGCATACAAAGTGGCGCGACCTGTATTGGCCGAGTATTTGGAAGGAAGCAAATATGATCTTGTCATCGATTTCCATCGGGATTCAGCACCTAAAAAAGTGACGACGCTTACAGCAAATAATGAACAATATGCAAAAATTGCATTTGTCGTCGGTGCAGAACATCCTGCATATGAAGCGAATTTAGCTTATGCAACAACGCTAAGCGAGCAAGTGAATCGAATTGTGCCTGGCGTTTCACGCGGAATTATGAAAAAGTCGGGAACTGGTGTTGACGGTGTTTACAATCAGGATCTTGCGACTAATGTATTGCTGATTGAACTTGGAGGCATAGACAATACGGAAGAAGAGCTTCAACGTACAATGGCGATTTTAGCGCAGGCGATTCGGGTTGCTTTTGTTGAATCAGCAGCTTAAGTATTATTTGAAATACAAAATAGCAGGCGGGTAGTGTGAAGTTGATGAGCCATATCAGTACGGCTGCCCACTCGAATATGAAAAACCGCATTTCGCAAAAGTTTGGTGCGAAATGCGGTTTTCCTATTGCAGGTGAAGGTTCGCTGTTGTCGTTTCACTACAATTCATAGTATAATTTAAAATACGTTATGCCTCTATTGTTCCATTACTTCAAATTATGGAGAATAGAGGCTGTATTTTAGTAGAAAAGTAAATGGATGAATAACCTACATATGTAGTGACACCAAACCCTAAATGGGCTCAGGTGTTTTTTCTAATTAGGAGAGGAATTATACATGAACCGAGAACAACGTTTAAAACGACAAGAAAATATCCGAAATTTCTCGATTATTGCACATATCGACCACGGGAAATCAACACTTGCTGACCGTTTATTGGAAAAGACGCAAACTGTTACACAACGAGAAATGAAGTCACAGCTTCTGGATTCGATGGATCTGGAGCGTGAGCGCGGAATTACAATTAAATTAAATGCCGTACAATTAAAATATAATGCTAAAAATGGCGAAATCTATACTTTCCATCTGATCGACACACCGGGTCACGTCGATTTCACATATGAAGTATCACGTTCATTAGCGGCATGTGAAGGTGCCATTTTAGTAGTCGATGCCGCACAGGGAATTGAAGCACAAACGCTTGCAAACGTATATTTGGCTCTGGACAATGACCTTGAAATTTTACCGGTTATCAATAAAATCGACTTGCCTGCTGCAGACCCGGAACGTGTCCGCGCAGAAGTGGAAGATGTAATTGGACTGGATGCTTCTGAAGCAGTGCTTGCATCAGCAAAAGCAGGAATTGGAATCGAGGATATTTTGGAACAGGTCGTTGAAAAAGTACCTGCCCCACAAGGTGATCCTGATGCTCCATTACAAGCATTAATTTTTGACTCTGTATATGATGCCTATAAAGGTGTTATTATCTCGATCCGTATTGTAAATGGTACTGTGAAAGCCGGAGATACAATTAAAATGATGGCAACAGGTGCAGAATTTGAAGTAATCGAAGTAGGAATCCATACACCGAAAGCAATACCGCAAGCTGAACTGACAGTTGGGGATGTAGGTTATTTAACAGCATCCATCAAAAATGTTCAGGACACACGTGTAGGTGATACTGTAACTTTTGCTGGCAGCCGTGCCGCTACAGAACCGCTTCCGGGTTACCGTAAATTAAATCCGATGGTATATTGCGGCCTTTATCCGATTGATACTGCCAAATACAACGATTTACGTGAAGCACTTGAAAAACTGGAATTAAACGATTCTGCACTCCAATATGAGGCAGAAACTTCTCAGGCATTAGGCTTCGGTTTCCGATGCGGATTCTTAGGGCTATTGCACATGGAAATTATTCAGGAGCGTATTGAGCGTGAGTTCAACATTGATTTAATCACGACTGCGCCTTCTGTAATTTATGAAGTGACAAAAACTGATGGTTCGGTATTAAAAGTCGATAACCCGTCAATGATGCCGGATCCGCAAAAAATCGACCGCATTGAAGAGCCGTACGTAAAAGCGACAATTATGGTACCAAACGATTATGTAGGTGCTGTAATGGAACTTTGCCAGAAAAAACGCGGTAACTTCTCAGGGATGGATTACATCGATGACTCGCGTGTAAAAATCGTTTATGAAATGCCTTTAGCGGAAATCGTATACGACTTCTTTGATTTCCTGAAATCGAATACGAAAGGCTATGCGTCGTTCGATTATGAATTAATCGGATACCAGCCTTCTAAATTAAGCAAAATGGATATTCTATTGAACGGTGAACAAGTCGATGCGCTAAGCTTCATCGTACACAAAGATTTTGCATATGAACGCGGAAAAGTAATTGTAGAGAAATTAAAAGAACTGATTCCTCGTCAACAATTCGAAGTACCGGTGCAGGCTGCGATCGGTCAAAAAATCATTGCCCGCTCGACAATTAAATCGATGGGTAAAAACGTACTTGCAAAATGTTACGGCGGTGACATTTCACGTAAACGTAAATTACTTGAAAAGCAAAAAGCAGGTAAAAAACGTATGAAGCAAGTAGGTTCGGTAGAGGTACCTCAGGAAGCATTCATGGCTGTACTGAAAATGGATGATAGTAAATAGGATTTGTAAAAAGGCAGATAGAGCAATCTTTCTGCCTTTTGTTTTTAGATGAAAAGTTTACTGAAATGTTTTTTGAAAATGAGGTAGGAAATATGACCGATATTTTAAATTTTTTGCAATATAAAAATGAAAAACTGGAAAGTGAATTGAATAAATTGTTTGAACGGGCCAACTCTCCGGGCGGCCGTGTAGACGCACTGTTGGAAAACAAAGCGGTGAAGCTGGAGGACCACAAGCTGTTTTTGGCATTTTTAGCGTATTTAGCACAACAGAACATTGAAGCGAAACGACTGTTTCAGGATGTTCTGCGCCTGCCAAAGCATCAATTTGAAGCGCAATATGAAATGAACTGGGCACAGGTAATTAAATTGAGTGTCACATTTTTTACAATTTTACGTAATAATGACTTAAATAGTTACAAACAATTTATCGACTAGCTTGTAACAACCGGCAACAGTTCGCTATAATGATGAAATGAGTTAAGGTAATAAATGATAGGGGGGCAAGTAGTCGATGAATGAAGAACAACGACTAGCTAGTCAGCAGATTAAACAACCTAAGGAAGAAAAAGACTATAGTAAATATTTCGAAAAAGTATTTACAGCTCCTTCACTAAAAGACGCGAAAAAACGCGGTAAAGAAGAAGTAAAGTATCATAAAGATTTTGATATTGAAGAAAAATTTCTTGGAATGGGACAGGATCGTAAGTTTTATATTCGAACATACGGCTGTCAAATGAATGAGCACGATACGGAAGTAATGGCTGGTATTTTCATGCAGCTTGGCTATACACCGACTGAAATGATTGAAGAAGCGGATGTTGTTTTACTAAACACGTGCGCAATCCGTGAAAATGCGGAAAATAAAGTATTCGGTGAGCTGGGCTTCCTGTTAAAATATAAACGTAAAAATCCGGAAATGCTGATCGGCGTCTGCGGATGTATGTCGCAAGAAGAGTCTGTTGTGAACAAAATATTAAAACAGTATCAGCATGTTGATATGGTGTTCGGCACACATAATATCCACCGATTACCGAATATTTTACACGATGCCTATATGTCTAAGGAAATGGTTGTTGAAGTATGGTCAAAAGAAGGCGATGTCATCGAAAACCTTCCGAAAAAACGTATTGGCTCGATTAAAGCTTGGGTGAATATTATGTACGGCTGCGACAAGTTCTGTACATATTGTATTGTTCCATATACACGGGGCAAGGAACGTTCACGTCGACCTGAAGAAATTATCCAGGAAGTGCGTGAATTGGCAGCACAAGGCTATAAAGAAATTATGCTATTAGGCCAAAATGTCAATGCATACGGGAAAGACTTTGATGATATCGAATATCGACTTGGTGATTTAATGGATGAACTCCGTAAAATCGATATTCCGCGCATTCGTTTTACAACAAGTCATCCGCGCGACTTTGATGATCATTTAATCAAAGTCTTGGCAAAAGGCGGAAATCTCGTTGATCATATTCATTTACCGGTACAATCGGGTTCAAATGAAATTTTAAAAATTATGGCTCGTAAATATACACGTGAGCATTTCCTGCAATTAGTCGATAAGATTAAAGCGGCTATTCCGGGCGTAACATTGACAACTGATATCATTGTAGGCTATCCGAATGAAACAGAAGAGCAATTCCAGGAAACGCTTGATTTGTATCGACAAGTTGGCTTTGATATGGCGTTCACATATATTTATTCGCCTCGTGAAGGAACACCGGCTGCTAAAATGGTCGATAATGTAACAGAAGAAGAAAAGAAAGATCGTCTGCACCGTTTGAATGCGATTGTCGGGGAGTATTCTGCAAAAGCGCTCAAAGACTTGGAAGGTCAAACAGTAGAAGTTTTAGTTGAAGGCAGCAGTAAAAGACGCGATGATGTGTTAGCTGGGTATACGCGCAAAAACCGTCTTGTTAACTTTAAGGCAGATCCAAAATATATTGGAAAGCTTGTAAATGTAAAAATTTTAGAAGCAAAATCATACTCATTAATGGGTGAATTTGTAGAAGAAGTGACAAAAGAGGGGGAGTTCGTAAGATGACAACAAAATTATATACAAAAGATGAGATTGTAGAAAAAGCAAAAGAAATTGCCCATATGATTGCGAATACCGAAGAAGTTGAATTTTTCAAAAAAGCAGAAGAACAAATCAATGAAAACCAATTTGTACGCGAAAAAATTGCTTCATTAAAAGCACTGCAAAAACAGGCAGTTAACTTCCAACACTTAGGGAAAGAAAAAGCGCTTAAAATGATTGAAGGCAAGATTACAGGAATTGAAACAGAAATCGACGAACTACCAGTCGTTCAACAATTTAAACAATCACAGACAGAAGTAAATGAACTGTTACAATTAGTATCAAATGCCATAGCGAACAATGTTACAGATGAAGTTATTGCTTCGACTGGCGGAGATTTACTAAAAGGCGAAACAGGCTCAAAGGTACGTAATAGTACACCAGGCTCATGCTCTTAAAATGATTTTAAGAGGCTGGGACATAAGTATAATTATTGCTAAATAAAAGGAAAGCCTTTATTAAGAAATGGATATATTGCAAAATTGATTGGAATGGAGGGCGACTCCTGCGGGAATAGCGTGACGCCTGAGACTAGGAACAAAAGCTAAGAACGCCACGTCCTGTGGCAACGCTTTTGTGACCAACATCCTGTTGGCCTCACGCCCGCGGAAAGCGTCCCGGAATGGAAATCAATTTTAACGCTCAGCAAAAAAATGCTATTTTTCTTTCAGAGAAAAATAGCATTTTTGGGTTATGTCCCAACCTCTTTTTTAAATTTAATATTCTAAAACCTTAACAGTATGTGTAAATAATGGTGTCGATATTCCTACTTTCTTTTGTTATAATTTAAGTTAGTTAGAACTATATGGGAAGGACTTTGCCTATGTACGAATATGACGATCTAAATGTAAGTGATGAAGGAATGTACGTTTGGTTATGTCAGATGGCCAGGCAGATAGATGCGGCAGTAGCAATTATCAACCCCAATAAAGGTTATACAATTGATTTTACCAATCAGCTCTTTCTGCAAACAACAGGGTACGATGAAGCTGATGTAATCGGGTCGACATTTTCATTACTGCAAGGGCCTCTTACAGATATGGTAAATGAAAATTCAATTCGGGAAAGTATTGAAAATGGACTCACTTTTAAAACTTCATCCTTTCATTACCGTAAAGATGGTTATGCATTCTGGAATGAAGTCCGTCATTTGCCAATGTTCAATCAGCAGGGAATACTCCAATATTGTGTCATCATTATGAAAGATGTAACAGACTCCATGAACATCGAATCATTGATTGAGTTGGAACGTGAAGTGTACTTCAGTCTGGAAACAGGACATCCAATCGAAAATGTCTTACGCAATATTTGCAGAACGGTTGAAATAACTTTCGGAAAGAAATGTCACTGCTCCATCGTACTTGTTGATGAAAATGACCGGATGATTAATATTTACGGGGAAATGTGGAGAGATTTGAAAGAGCTCGATGAAAATGTTTTATTAATGGATCTCAAAGACAAAAGAAAAAACAATAAACCGCTTATTATTAAAGATTTGGAGCAATCGGTCTATCATGAAGCATATCAGCCGATTATTGAAAAGTATCATTTAGTTTCAATGTGGAGCCAGCCAATTTTAAACTCGGAAGAAAAAACAATCGGCTTATTTACAATGTACTTTGAGCAACGGGCAGAACCAAAAGCGATTGAAATAAAATTTATGAATCGAATTGCACCCATTGTCACGCTCGCATTAAAATATTTTGATCAGAAAAGTGCAATTCACCGTCTTGCTTTTCAGGATGTAGCATCCGGATTGAATAATTATGAGTGCTTTAAAATCGTTTTAAAAGAGTTTGCTGCGGAACACCCTAATGGGCATTTATATATTATTGAACCCGGAGAATACCAAAATATAATTGATTTATATGGCCGCCAAGGCGGGGATGAAGTGCTGCGTCAGCTTGCCAAAAGAATTCAGAATATCTCGACATTCGGGGATTCGATCATTGCGAGATACACACATTCATCAATTATTGTAGCAACGTCACTGTCATTGAGGGAAATGAATATCCCACCCGTCGAAGCGGATCATGTTTTATCGGAGCCGTATTATATTGATGAAAAAGAAGTGTATTTAACTTTAAAAATAGGAACTTCATCTTTTAGTTCCAGTACTAACTACATAGAAACAGTCCGCCAGGCGGATAATGCATTATCAAGTGCGCTGAAAGTAACGGGCAGTGCTATTAAAAGCTTTAATATGGGATTAATTGAGTCGGTCGAACAAGAGATGAAAATACTGGCCCATTTTACACGCGGTTTAAAAAACAGCGAATTTTTCCCGATGCTCCAGCCGAAAGTGAACTTGATGACAGGGGAAATTGAAAGTTTTGAAGCATTGGCACGCTGGAATTCGGCCGATTTAGGTTTTGTTTCGCCAACGCTGTTTATTCCGGTTGCAGAAAATACCGGCAATATTTATAAGGTAGACCTCGAAATTTTCAAAAAGGTACTTCAATGGCAAAAACAGCGTCATGATGCGGGAATGAAATTGTATCAAGTATCGATCAATATATCACCGAGTCATTTTTATAATCCGGCATTTGTGGAAAGTTCCGTTGCCCTTATTGAAAGCTATAAAATCGATCCCAAATTCATAAAATTTGAAATTACCGAAAGTGTCGAACTGGAAGATGTATTACGGGCAAAAAAAATTATCGATGAGCTGCAACAGCTTGGCATTGAAACATCGATTGATGATTTTGGTGTTGGCTATTCCTCACTGAGTTATTTGCAGGAACTGCCGTTTAAAGAAATAAAAATTGATAAAAGTTTCGTCGATGATTTAGCGAATCCCCGGATGAATGCCGTTATAAAAACGATTATTCAGCTTTCGGATAACTTGAGCATGGTATCGGTGGCAGAAGGCATCGAAACAGAAGAACAGCACCTTGAATTAAAGCGATTAGGCTGTCAGGTGGGCCAAGGATATTATTACTACAAACCGATGCCTATTAAACAAATTAATGAACTGCTGGATAACGAGATAAAAATTTCTTTCAGCAAATAAAACTCTCAGTGGGACAAAAATATGGGCGAAACAACAAAAGGCTATGTAGGCCATATCCCGCAAGAAATACAATCTACAAAAGAGACATTTGAGCGAAGGGATAGGAAAAGCGCTACTACAATTAAGGTTTGTAGTAGTTTTTTCTTTTCTAAAAACTCATTTCACCCTTTAGGCACCTGCCGCATACAATAAGTCGAGCAGTTGAAGAAAGGAGAGATGTTCGGTGAAGCGTTTACGTCAAATTGTGACGAAAGCAGTTATTGCGAAAGGGAAGAAGCGTACCGAATGTGTAGAAACGCTCTGTCCACCGAATGCGCCAACGAGCATATTAGGTTGCTGGGTGATTAATCATCATTACCAGGCAAAGCGTAATGGTAAATTTGTTGAGGTGACAGGGAAGTTTGATGTGAATGTATGGTATGCATATAACAATCATTCAAAAACAGCAGTGCATACGGAGACGATTTCCTATAAGGATCGTGTCAAACTGTCATTCCGTGACGGTGAAGAAGTTGATTCGAATGATGTGAAAGTCCGTGTATTACAAGCGCCGAATTGTATTGAGGCAATCATTACAAAGCAAGGCGACAAGATCCAGGTAACCGTTGAGCGTGAATTTTTAGTGGAAATTATCGGGGAAACGACAATTGTCATTAATGTACACCCGCTTGATTTTGAGGATGAATGGTCGTTTGAAGAAAGTTCACAACAGCCATCCAGCAGTTCATCATCTTCGTCATCATCGTCGTCCGATTCCGGCGGCAAAGATTTTGGCAAAGATTATGATTCCTCATCTTTTTCATAAAAGAATCTATCGTTAAACAGCAAATGTTTGGGCATAAAGAATTGTAAAAATCTATCGTAAACAGTTGGGAATTGTTTGAAGATTACTTTCAGACAATTCCTTTTCTTTGCGTTTGCAAGGCAAAATGCAAGTCAAATGGTATAATACTTGTACAAGTTTTAGCAAGTGAGGGAAATAAACATGACTACATATACACCGATGATGCAACAATATTTGCTCGTAAAACAAGATTACAAAGATGCTTTTTTATTTTACCGTCTAGGCGATTTTTATGAATTGTTTTTTGATGATGCCATTAAAGCGTCACAGTTGCTGGAAATTACATTAACAGCTCGTGCGGGGAATACCGATAATCCAATACCGATGTGTGGGGTCCCGCATCATTCTGCACAAGGCTATATCGAAACACTTGTGGCAAAAGGTTTTAAAGTGGCTGTATGTGAACAGACGGAAGATCCAAAGCATGCAAAAGGTGTTGTGAAACGTGAAGTCGTACAAGTAATTACACCGGGAACGATTACAGAAGGGAAAGCACTTGACGGGAAATCAAATCATTTTATTGCAGCGGCTGAAAGTAATGAAGATGGTGAGATCGTATTCGCCTATTTGGACGTATCGACAGGTGAAGCAAACTGTTCGGTTATTGAAGGAAGTGCAAAACAATTAATTCAGCAAGTCCAGGCCTATGCAATAAAAGAACTGATTGTGACCGAACAGCTGCAGTTACTTCTTGCCGATTATGCGGAAGTGGGAGGCATCGTCCTGTCTCTTGAAACAGAAGAAATGGATACAGATAAGGCGGACCAGTATGTTGCACACTTGCCGGTACAGCTGCAAGGTGTGGCAAAGCGATTATTACAATACGTTGAGCGGACGCAAATGCGTTCATTATCGCATATACAGCCGTTTGCCTATACGGAAGCGGATAATTTCCTTCGCATCGATACGAATTCCAAACGTAATTTGGAGCTGATTCAGTCCATACGCGGCGGAGATTCTAAAGGAACATTGCTGTGGCTTTTAGACGAAACAGTAACAGCAATGGGCGGCCGAAAACTGAAACAGTGGATGCATCAGCCGCTCGCAAAGAAAAATGCGATTGAGGCGAGACAGGCGATTGTTACGGAATTGCTTGAAGACTTCTTTTTACGCGATGAATTAACGACACTGCTGAAAAATGTCTATGATTTGGAACGTCTGGCAGGGCGTGTAGCATTTGGTTCTGTTGGTGGACGCGATCTGGCACAGCTGCGCGAATCGCTACGACAAGTACCAATGATCCAGCAAATGCTTGTAAACAGCGGGTTGGAAAAGTGTATGGTACTTGGTCAAAAGCTGGACGTGTGCGCAGATATTGAACAATTGCTGGCAGAAGCGATTACCGAACATCCGCCCATTTCGATCAAAGAAGGCGATGTCATTCGCGACGGGTACAATGCACAGCTCGATGAATATCGTGATGCATCCCGCAATGGGAAGGACTGGATTGCCCAGCTTGAGCAGAAAGAACGCGAACTGACAGGGATAAAAAATCTGAAAATCGGCTATAACCGCGTGTTCGGCTATTATATCGAAATTACAAAATCCCATTTGAATAATGCGGACCTGGCACGCTTTGAACGAAAACAAACTTTGGCGAATGCTGAACGTTTTATTACCGAAGAATTAAAAGAAAAAGAGGCACTGATCTTGAACGCTGAGGAGCAGAGCCTTGCATTGGAATATGATTTATTTGTAGCATTGCGAGAACAGTTAAAAGGGTATATACCACGCGTTCAGGCATTGGCTGCCCAGATCAGTGAGCTTGATGTTCTGATGAGCTTTGCGACGGTAACAGACAAATACCGTTTTACAAAGCCGGTATTCCATGAAGGGCGTGCCTTGAAAATTATTGAAGGAAGACACCCGGTTGTTGAAAAAATGCTCAATAAACAAAGCTATGTCCCAAATGATTGTGTGCTGACAGATGAAAAAAATATGATGCTGATTACCGGTCCGAACATGTCGGGTAAAAGTACGTATATGCGCCAAGTGGCACTGATCGTCGTTTTGGCACAAATGGGGTGCTATGTACCGGCTGACGAAGCAATCCTGCCGATTACCGACCAGATTTTCACGCGCATCGGTGCAGCCGACGACCTGGCGGCAGGTCAATCGACATTTATGGTGGAAATGCTTGAATCACAGCATGCCATTACACATGCAACAAAAAACAGTTTGCTGTTATTTGATGAAATCGGACGCGGTACTTCAACATATGACGGAATGAGTCTGGCGCAGGCAATGATGGAATACATTCATGATGAAATCGGAGCAAACACATTATTTTCAACTCATTATCACGAACTGACGGATTTGGAAAACGAGCTGGCAAGGCTGCAAAATGTTCATGTCAGTGCAACCGAGCAGGACGGCCGAGTGGTATTTTTGCATAAAGTGAAAAAAGGTGCTGCGGATAAAAGCTACGGTGTGCATGTGGCAGAACTTGCGGAAATGCCGGAAACGATTTTACAGCGTGCCCGTATTTTACTGGAGCAGTTTGAAGCTACGAATGCTGAAAAGCCGCAAGCGATCCATTACGAACAACAACCACCACAAAGTCCGCAAATAACGGAACAGGTGGCAGAGGACGATTTGCAGCTTTCATTATTTACAATAGAGGAAGAACCAGCAATCGCACCAGAACATCAAGAAGTACTCGATGCATTGAAAAAACTGAATGTGATGGGTACAACACCAATGCAGGCGATGACATTATTACATGAACTGCAGCAAAAATTATTAGGAAATTAATAAGGAGGGAACGGCTTTGGGAAAAATTCAAATAATGGATGAGTGGCTATCGAATAAAATTGCAGCCGGTGAAGTGGTGGAACGCCCTTCATCTGTTGTAAAAGAGCTAGTAGAAAATGCAATCGATGCAGGCAGTACGTCAATCGAAATTTTCCTGGAAGAAGCTGGCCTTCAATCGATACAAGTCATTGACAACGGAAGTGGTATGGACGAAGAGGATGCACTTAAATCCTTTTCACGCCATGCCACATCAAAAATAGAAAAAGAACAGGATCTGTTCCGGATTCGAACACTGGGTTTCCGTGGTGAAGCATTGGCATCGATTGCTTCGGTTTCCAAGTTAACTTTACGTACATCGGACGGGAATGGAGGTGTGCACCTGTATATGGAAGGCGGTCATTTGAAGGAACATCAGCCGACCGCCCTACGCAGGGGGACTGATATTACGGTTGCCCAGCTGTTCTTCAATACACCGGCGCGCCTGAAATATTTAAAAACGATTCAGACCGAGCTTGGACACACAATCGATTTTGTAAACCGGATTGCACTTGGCTATCCAACAATTGCGGTTAAACTTGTGCATAATGGGCAAACATTATTGCAAACGAACGGGCGCGGTCAGGTCCAGCAAGTTTTGGCAGCTATTTACGGTGCACATAATGCGAAGAAAATGCTGCCATTTGAAGGTCAAAATCAAGATTATAAAATTCACGGTTATGCAAGCTTGCCTGAGGTGACGCGTGCTTCGAAAAACTATATGTCGCTGTTCGTCAATGGACGCTGGGTCAAACATTTCGTGATTCAGAAGGCGATTACAGATGCATACCATACGTATTTACCGATTGAGCGATATCCGATCGTACTTTTGTATGTTGAGGGTGATCCGCAATTAACCGATGTCAATGTGCATCCGGCGAAACATCAGGTGCGCTTGAGTAAAGAACCGGAACTGCTGAAGCTTATTGAAGATACGATCCGTACTGCGATCCGCGATGTGATCCGCATACCACTCGCTGAAAAAAAAGAAAAGCCGGTTCGAACACCGACGGAGCAGATGAATATTTGGAATCCTGCTCCGGCATCCTCACAGCAGCCGACATTCAATGAAGATAAGCTGTCGACTATTGTTGAGCGATTATCAAGTGAAGCTTCTGTTGTAAAAGAGCCGTATGCGCCGGTTCCGACTTCGACTAAACAACAACCGGCCGTAGAGATTGATTCAACATCTATAACGGAAAGCGGTGAACAGCATAATCGGTCCGATTTCGATGAGCTTCCATCTGTTGATGAGGAAATCTATATGGAACAGACACCATTGGAAGAAACCGAAACAAAAAAGCATTTCCCACAAGTTGAAATTGTCGGTCAGATTCACGGAACATATATTGTAGCCCAAATGGAAGACGGTTTTTATTTAATTGACCAGCATGCAGCCCAGGAGCGGATCAAGTATGAGTATTTCCGGGATAAAGTCGGAGAAGTGAATGCAAACGAACGTCAGACACTCCTTATGCCGTTAACATTCCATTATGCTGCAGATGAAGCATTGCGTCTGATGGAATCGAAGGAAGCACTAGAAGAAGTAGGAGTTTTCTTGGAAGAATTCGGACTTTCTTCATTTGTTGTACGGGAATATCCAACATGGTTCCCGAAAGGCGAGGAACAGGAAATTATCGAGGAATTAATCGAACAAGTGTTAAGTGCAAGGAAAACGGATATAAAGAAATTACGGGAAGATGCGGCGATTATGATGAGCTGCAAAAAATCGATTAAAGCGAACCACTATTTAAACAAAGAACAGATGGAAAGGCTGATCAATGATTTACGAAATGCCGACAATCCGTTTACATGTCCACATGGAAGACCTGTACTCATTCATTTCACGTCTTATGAAGTGGAGAAAATGTTTAAACGCGTAATGTAATTCATACACAAGGGGATGGTTTTATGGAGCAAAGGTCATTTTTTGTCACCATGTCAGACGGGCATGATATTTTCGTCCGTACGTATGCACCGAGTAAAAAGCGTATTGGACATATTCATATTTTGCACGGGATGTCGGAACATAGCGGGCGTTATGAAAATTTCGCTGAAAAGCTTTGTGACGAAGGATACTTTGTAACTGCTCATGATCATCGGGGACATGGTTTTACAGCGCAAAAAAACGGCATGTTCGGTTATTTCGGACCTGAAAAGGGTTTTGAACGTGTTGTAGAGGATGTTGTAGAAGTGCTCTCCTATTTAAAGAAAGAAACAACAGAGCAGCCTATTTTATTCGCTCACAGTATGGGCTCGTTCATAGCCCGCCGTTTTATTCAACAATATAGCGATAAAATTGAACGGTTGATTTTATCGGGAACGGGATCACCGACATTGCTTCATAAGGCAGGACATATTATCGCGAAGCAGCTGGTAAATATGCAGGGGGCACAAATACAGAGTGATTTTATGAATGATCTTAGTTTCAGCAGTTTTAATCGAAAAATTAAGAATGCGAAAACAAACTTCGACTGGCTTACTACCGATGAAGAAGAGGTACAAAAATATATTGCCGATCCATTTTGCGGTGTAATCCCAACGAATCAATTTTTCGTTGATTTAACGGGAGGCATGCTGAAGATGGAAGATGAACAGGCTAATGCGCGTATCCGGTCTGACTTAAAAATACTCGTGGCAAACGGGACATACGATCCGATTGCAGGTCCTGAAGCAGAAGGAGCGTTTCGAGTCGGAAAACTGTTTGCACAGGCAGGTGTAGAGCATGTGAAGGTGCATATATTTGAAGGAATGCGCCATGAAATCCTTAATGAAAAAAAGAAGGAACTAGTAAAAGAAATAATTGTACGGTGGTTAAAAGATGAATAATAAAATCGATGTCGTGGCCATTATCGGTCCTACAGCATCCGGAAAAACAGCGCTAAGTATCCGCTTGGCAAAAGAGATTGACGGTGAAATTATAAACGGGGATTCCATGCAGATCTATCGCCATATGGATATCGGAACGGCCAAAATTACCGAAGCCGAAATGGAAGGTGTGCCGCATCACTTACTCGATATTAAAGAACCGACGGAAGGATTTTCGGTTGCGGAATATCAGCAGCTTGTTCGCGGTAAAATTGAAGAGATCCAAGCCCGAGGAAAAATGCCGATCATTGTCGGAGGAACGGGGCTATACGTACAATCTGTCCTGTATGATTTTCAGTTTGCCAAACAGGAAGTGGATGAAGCAGCACGCGAAAACTATTATAAAGAACTTGAAGAACTAGGTCCTGAAGCGATGCATGCAAAACTCGTGCAATTGGACCCGGCTGCTGCCGCATCCATCCATCCGAATAATACAAGACGTGTTATTCGGGCACTGGAAATGGCAGAACTGGCAGGAGTTTCTCGAGCGGAAGAGCAATTCAACCGGGGCGATATTCCGTTATATAACCATTTAATTATCGGGTTGGATATGGATCGTGAAAAGTTATATGAAAGAATTAACTTACGTGTGGATCTGATGATGGAAGCAGGTCTTGTTGAAGAAGTACGGGCATTATATGATGCGGGAATACGTGATGTTCAGGCGATTAAAGCAATCGGCTATAAAGAATTGTACGCGCATTTCGATGGACTTATTTCACTTGATGAAGCAGTGGAGCAGATTAAACAAAACTCCAGACGCTATGCGAAGCGCCAGCTTACCTATTTCCGAAACAAAATGGATATTGCGTGGATCGGAAATGATTGGAATAAAATAAAAAGTTTGTTTGAAACTCATTAAAAATAAAGGGAAATTTTGTCCGCATAACGAATAGGTAACTATTGCATGTATTTTATGGTAAGGGAGATTGAACAACGATGAAATCGATTAATTTGCAAGATACTTTTTTAAACAATTTACGTAAAAATAATGTTTTTGTAACGGTATTTTTGTTAAACGGCTTCCAATTAAAAGGACTTATAAAATCATATGATAATTTTACCGTACTATTGGAATCGGAAGGCAAACAGCAGCTTATCTATAAGCATGCAATTTCTACTTTTGTCCCGTCCAAAAATGTAGCATTATCGGAAGAAGAGTAACGCCACAGCCAAACTTGTAGCGAATTTTGGTTTGATTGATTATAATGACTAAGACGCTATAAGTATTGGAGGATTTTTGATGAAAACGATGACAACAGATGAACTGATCAACTTACTCGATGCAAATGAAGATTTAAATGTAATCGATGTTCGTGAAGATTTTGAAGTGGAACACGGAATGATTCCAGGTGCTGTACATATTCCACTTGGCTCAATCCCTGAACGTACTAATGAACTGGACAATTCAAAATCCTATATTGTCGTATGTAAAGGCGGCGTACGCAGTGCAAATGCATGCGAATATCTGGCAGAGCAAGGTTTTGATGTAACGAATTTAGATGGCGGAATGATGGCCTATGATGGAGAATTAGAATTTAAATAATTTTCAAGAGAAAGGGAGTGTCGGTTGATTCGACACTTCCTAAATTTATGCTACTTTGTATAATGAATTTTTTTCGATGGCAGGCTCCAGCCTTTTGTATAGGAACATATGCGCAAAATAGTAATGATAACAAATAATATATATAAAAACAGATCGCCCGAAAAAATTTTAAGGCCGATTAAAAATCCTGCACTGGCCGCCCATACCCCATAAATTTCGTGCCGTAATATAATGGGTCTTCTGCCGGCAAGCAAATCTCGAACAACCCCTCCTCCGGCACCTGTCAACACTGCTGCAACAATGACAGCCACAATCGGTAAATCCTGATGTACCGCATGCATGGCCCCTTGAATGGCGAAGGCGGATAGGCCGATTGCATCGGTCACATTTCCCCAACGATTCCAATGTTTAATTAGATGATGCGGAATTAAAAAGAAAATCGTAATTGCCAAAAGAGCAATTTGAAACAAAAACTCCTGGTTCCATAATGTCGATACCGGAAGACCAATCAAAATATTTCGAATGGCACCACCCCCAAAAGCTGTGACAATCCCTAATATGTACACCCCAAATAAATCGTACTCTTCTTCCATTGCCACAATGGCCCCGGAAACGGCAAAGGCAATTGTTCCGATCAAACTAAATACTTCCCAAGCCATAAACATCTCTCCCTTAATGTCCTTTCGACCATGACAATAGCAGTTTTTCAAACATTCGTCAAAACTATTTTTTTTCATGTATAATGGATACAGTTTGAACAGAATGGAGTAGTAAAAATGGCATTTCAATCAATATTAACAGCTGAAACATTAACACTTGCAGCAAAAGTGGAAGAAAAAGTCCGCACTTATCATCAGGAAGTGGATGAACGTGCGTTTTATAATCAGCAAAAGGTACTGGCAGCTTTTCGTGAAAATCAAGTAAGTGACTTTCATCTGCATCCTTCAACAGGATATGGCTATGATGATGAAGGCCGTGATAATTTAGAGCGTGTCTATGCGCAAACTTTCGGGGCAGAGGCAGCGATTGTACGTCCCCAAATTATTTCTGGGACACATGCAATTACATTAAGTTTATTTGGTGTATTGCGTCCTGGTGATGAATTGGTCTATATTACAGGCAAGCCATATGACACACTTCAGTCGATCGTTGACGGGGGCGAAAAAGATACAGGTTCTTTAAAGGACTATAAAATCGGCTATTCCCATGTAGATTTAATCGATAACAAGGAAATTGATTGGGAAGGTGTAAAACAGGCAGTAAACGAAAACACGAAAATGATTGCGATTCAGCGTTCAAAGGGTTACGCAACGCGTCCATCATTTACGGTCGAACAAATTGCTGAAATGGTTGTAAAAATACGGGTGATCGCACCGGACGCTGTGATTTTTGTCGATAACTGCTATGGTGAATTTGTAGAGTTGCTTGAGCCGACAGAAGTTGGGGTAGACTTGATGGCTGGTTCATTAATCAAAAATCCGGGTGGGGGCTTTGCTAAAATTGGCGGATACATTGCAGGTCGCGCGGATTTAGTGGAAAAATGTGCCTATCGTATGACATCACCGGGAATCGGTGCAGAAGCAGGGGCTTCGTTAAATACGTTGGCAGATTTTTACCAGGGCTTCTTCATGGCACCACATATCGTAGCACAAAGTTTAAAGGGTGCAATTTTTACATCGGCAATGCTTGAAGAAATCGGTATGACGACATCGCCGCATTACACTGATGTCCGTACAGATCTTATTCAATCGGTCTCATTCCAAACGGCGGAACAAATGGTAGCATTTTGTCGAGAAATCCAAGCTGCTTCACCTATTAACGCCCACTTTGCGCCTGAGCCTGCCTATATGCCGGGTTATGAAGATGATGTCATTATGGCGGCAGGTACGTTTGTCCAAGGTTCAAGTATCGAATTAACAGCAGACGGTCCAATTCGACCGCCATTTACAGCATTCATCCAAGGTGGCTTAACATATGAACATGTAAAATATGCCATTTGTACTGCGGTCCAAAAACTTAAATAATATATTAGGAATCGTCCTTTCATTGGACGATTTTTTATTGTGCATAAAATTCGCTTTATTCTGTCAACTATTTGCTCATTTACAAAAGTAATGTGAGTTTTTCTGACATACATTTGACATTGTTAATAACAAGTCGTAATATAACTTTAAGGGAGGTGAATTAAATTGAGTAGTGAAATTCGACGTTCAATGCCACTATTATCGATAAGTATCGTCATGCAATTAACGGACCTGACAGCAAGACAAATCCGTTATTATGAAGAGCATGATTTAATTCAGCCGCACCGGACAGAAGGAAATCGACGCATGTTTTCTTTAAATGATGTCGATACTTTACTGGAAATCAAAGATATGCTTGAACAGGGCATTAATATGGCAGGGATCAAAAAAGTGTTTGCTTTGAAAAATGACCCTGCAGCTCAAAAAGCAAATAATGATATTTCAGATTCGGAATTACGCAAAATTTTACGTGAAGAAATGCGTCAGGCACAACGCATGCAAAAAACATCGTTACGCCAAGGGGATTTATCGCGCTTTTATCAATAGCGCGTAAATTATAAAAGATCGAGTAAAATCGGTACTGAACAAATTTAGGAGTGTGGAATTTAGTGGGCAAATATACAAAAGACGATATTAAACGTCTAGTAGAAGAAGAACAAGTAAAATTCATCCGTTTACAGTTTACAGATATTTTAGGAACAATAAAAAACGTAGAAATTCCTGTGAGCCAACTAGATAAAGCATTGGACAATAAAATGATGTTTGATGGTTCATCAATCGAAGGTTTTGTGCGTATTGAAGAATCAGATATGTACTTATATCCGGATTATGATTCATTCATGGTCTTCCCATGGACAGCTGAAAAAGGGAAAGTAGCACGTTTCATCTGTGATATTTACAATCCGGACGGCACACCATTTGCTGGCGATCCACGTAACAACCTGAAACGTGTATTAAAGGAAATGAAAGAGCTAGGATTCACGGATTTCAACTTAGGGCCAGAACCGGAGTTTTTCTTATTTAAACTGGACGCTAAAGGCGAACCAAGCTTGGAAGTAAATGACCACGGCGGTTATTTCGACTTGGCACCGACAGATTTAGGTGAAAACTGCCGTCGCGATATCGTATTGGAACTAGAGGAAATGGGCTTTGAAATTGAAGCATCTCACCATGAGGTAGCACCAGGACAACATGAAATTGACTTTAAATATGCGGATGCAATTACAGCTTGTGATAATATCCAAACATTTAAATTAGTTGTTAAAACAATTGCACGTAAACACGGTTTACATGCAACATTCATGCCAAAACCTTTATTCGGTGAAGCCGGATCAGGAATGCACTTCAACGTTTCATTGTTTAATGGAAAAGAAAATGCCTTCTTTGATGAATCTACTGAATTGGGTCTATCTGAAACAGCGATGCAATTCATGGCAGGTATACTTGACCATGTTCAAGGTTTTACGGCAATTACAAACCCGACAGTAAACTCTTATAAACGTTTAGTACCAGGTTATGAAGCACCATGTTACGTAGCATGGTCTGCACAAAACCGTTCACCATTAATCCGTATCCCTTCTTCTCGCGGCATTTCAACACGTGTAGAAGTTCGTTCGGTCGATCCATCAGCAAATCCATATTTGGCGATGGCTGTAATTTTAGAGGCTGGTCTTGAAGGAATTCGCAAAAAATCAACACCACCACCAGCAATCAACCGCAACATTTATGTGATGAGTGAAGAAGAGCGTAAAGCAAACGGCATCGATAACTTGCCTGCAGCTTTAGACGACGCTTTAAACTTACTTGCAAAAGATGAAGTTGTTCAACGAGCATTAGGCAACCACATCTATGCTAACTTTAAAGAAGCGAAAGAAATTGAGTTCGACATGTACCGTTCAACTGTCCATCAGTGGGAACGCGACCAATATATGAAAATGTACTAAGAAGAAAGCGCTGGAGCAAAAACTCCGGCGCTTTTTTGCGTAGTATGATGTTGAGGTCTGTTTCACATAATGAATGACAAAGAAACCGGCAATAACATGCCGGTTCTAAACTGTTTTATTTATTGCCGTTTTGGAATTTGTTCTTACCAAATTGTCCCGATGCTTGTTGTTTTTTAGCTTCGGCCTGCTGGTTTTGCTGTTTCACTTTGTTAACATCTGTTTCCATGCCGAACTCAGCGCCCATTGAAGAAAGCTTCTTCTGTAAACCGCTGTTTGCGAACAAACCGGAAGCTTGTTGCTTTTTGGCTTCAGCCTGCTGGTTTTGCTGCTTCACTTTGTTTACGTTAGTCTCCATCCCGAATTCAGCATTCAAGGAACTTGATTGCTTTTGTAAAGCGCTGTTAGCAAATAAACCAGAAGATTGTTGCTTTTTAGCTTCAGCTTTTTGGTTTTGCTGCTTTACTTGATTAACGTCCGTTTCCATACCGAATTCGACGTTTTTATTATTGATGTTGTTTTTATTTTTTGACATCAATATCACCTCCTGAAATTATTCTGTTCAGAGGTTGTTTTATTATGCGGTTAAATAATTTGCCAATTTTTAAAAAGGAGATTGAATCTTGCCTATTGGTGCTGTATATATTAACCAAATACTGTTTAAAATAGAATAGGAATCAACTGTACTGATTATTGAGAAGAACGTTATGTATGACGGACGATTACATCATATAATAGTAAGTGACAAATAATTTTACTAATGTAAGAGGAGGAAATTATGGAACTCGATACAATGATGCAAGAGTTAGAGGCTCTTGGAAAAGAACGTACGAAAAAGATCTATATGTCCAATGGAGCAAAGGAGCCGTTGTTCGGTGTAACGATCGGCTCAATGAAACCGTTCGTAAAACAAATAAAAATAGATCAGGACCTGGCTGAAAAACTCTATGCCACAGGCAACTATGATGCAATGTATTTTGCAGGTATCATTGCAGATCCGAAAGCGATGACTGAGGAAGATTATGAACGCTGGATAAAGCAGGCCTATTTCTATATGATTTCTGATTATGTAGTTGCCGTAACATTGGCGGAATCCGATATTGCGCAAGAAGTAAGCGATAAATGGATTGGCAGTGGTGAAGATCTGAAAATGTCGGCGGGTTGGCATTGTTACTGCTGGCTGTTAGGCAATCGTAAAGACGAGGAATTTTCAAAGGAAAAGTTAATGGGTATGCTTGTGTATGTAAAACAAAATATCCATAAGGCACCTCAACGCACTCAAGTGGCGATGAACAATTTTGTCATGACGGTTGGTGTTTCATTTAAACCTTTACATGAAGAAGCCATGCAAATTGCAAACGAAATCGGTCCAATTGAAACGAAACGTGAAGGGAAAAAACCGGGTCTGCTCCATGCTTATGCGGAAATTGAAAAGCAGGTGGAAAAAGGGCGGATCGGTTTTAAACGCAAATATGTACGTTGTTAATTGTAAAGAGTTATACCTTGTTTTTTCACAATAAAATTGTATAAACTAAAATCAGGAAATTTCAAGGAGGCTTATTACATGAAAAAAAGTATTGCTATCGATATGGACCAGGTGCTAGCTGACTTTTATTCGAAATTACGTGTTACATATAACGAAAATTTCGGAACAAATTTTACAGATGAAGAGTTTCTTCAGACAACACAGCGTGATTTGCCTCGAGAAGATGCGAAAAAATTGTTTTCTTTATTAAATGAGCCGGACTATTTCAGGGATTTAAAAGTGTTGGATGAAGACGCAATTGAAGTTATTCAAGATCTGCAGGAGCATTATGAAATTTTTATTGCGACAGCTGCTATGGATGTACCGGGATCATTTACAGCGAAATACGAGTGGTTAATGGAGCATTTACCTTTTATTAAAACGCAGAATATTGTATTTTGCGGTAATAAGGCGGTTATACATACCGATTATTTAATTGATGACAGTCCGCGTCAGCTAACGGCATTCAAGGGAACGGGGATTTTATATTCGATGCCGTACAATCGCTCAGAAGAAGGCTTTATGCGTGTCCATAACTGGAAAGAAATAAAAGAATACTTTATTAAACAAATGGAAATTGTTTAATAATGAAAGGGTTGCGATGATGCAATCCTTTTTTTATTTTTGTAGTCATTTAGTATAACGAAATAGTATAATTTAAATTATTGGAATTATCTATAAATTTTAAGGGGATAGAAATAATGAAACCGATGATTGGATTAACAATGTATGATTTTGACAAGAAATTGGATATTAACAATGCGTATTTGACTTCAATTGAACAGGCGGGAGGTATTCCCATCTGTATTCCGAATGCTACAGAAGAAAACGTGGATGCATTATTAAATATAATCGATGGCCTTGTTTTAATCGGGGGAGCCGATATCGACCCATTGCTGTTTAATGAAGAACCGCACCGCCATATTGGAAGTGTTGTAAGAAAACGAGATGACAGCGATCTTTTATTAATGAATGAGGCCTATAAAAGACAAATGCCTATTCTAGGAATTTGCCGCGGACAACAGATTATGAATGTAGCATTTGGGGGGACGATTATTCAGGATATCCCATCTCAAGTGGAGAATACAATTTTACATAAACAACCTTCAAAGCGCGGGGAATTGGCACATACGGTTGAAGTAAAGACATCCAAATTTAAAGAAATTTTTAAAGAGGACTCATTCCGTGTCAATACATTTCACCATCAATCGGTCGGAAAGCTTGGGGAAGGGCTCGTCGTTTCGGCTATTGCGAAAGACGGGATCATAGAAGGGATAGAACATGAAACGCATCCATATTGTGTCGCGGTACAATGGCATCCGGAAGAGTTGGCTCCAATTGGAGACGTTTATGCACAGCGCTTATTTAATAGCTTTGTAGAAGCATGCAATAAATAATGGAAAGCTCAGTCGTCAACGGCTGGGCTTTTTAGTTTGAAAATAAAAAACTTGCCGATTCTATTAGAATGGCAAGTTTATAATTAATGGATATTTCGATAGAGGCCGACTACTTTACCTAAAATAGAAACCTGGTTGACAATGATCGGTTCCATTGAGCTATTCTCAGGCTGTAGACGGAAATGAGTTTTTTCTTTGTAAAAGCGCTTGACAGTCGCTTCATCGTCTTCCGTCATTGCTACAACAATCTCTCCATTGTTCGCAGTCGACGTTTTTTTAACGATGACATAATCCCCATTTAAAATACCGGCTTCAATCATGGATTCTCCCATAATTTCAAGCATAAACAATTCTTCTTCCGGTGAGCCATAAGCATCTGGTAACGGGAAATATTCCTGAATATCCTCGATTGCAGAAATAGGCAGACCAGCTGTAACTTTACCGATTAACGGAACATGAATGACGCCTTGTTTCGCGATGTTCATCTCTTCCTGGTCCAATATTTCAATGGCACGCGGCTTTGTAGGATCACGGCGGATAAGCCCTTTACTTTCTAAACGAGCTAAATGCCCGTGGACAGTTGAACTGGAAGCTAAACCGACTGCTTCTCCAATTTCGCGAACTGATGGCGGATAGCCTTTAGCACGAACTTCCTCTTTTATAAAAGTTAGAATAGCTTGCTGCCGTTTTGAAATTTTTTGTGTCAACTAACTCACCTCTTTATCATGCTATTTTTCTTAAGGTAAGTATAGCAGTATGCGAACATGAATGCAAACATAAGTTCGAAAAAACGGTTGACAAAAACATATGTTCGTATTATTATGAGAACAAACATTCCGAACATACATTCGAAAGAGGGTTTTTCTAATGAAAAAAGGTAAATTAAATGGCTTCACATCAATGTTTCTACTATTCTCTGTACTCATGATGGTTTTATTCATGATGCAGGATGATAAAATTGAATTATACGAACACGTAAGCATAGAACATGGCGATACTTTATGGTCGTTGGCAGAACAATATCGTGGTAAAATGGCTAAGCATGATTGGATCAATGAAGTAAAAAAGGAAAATGGAATGCTGGATGAAAAAGTTGTTTTAGGACAAGTATTGGTTGTACCTGTAGAAAAAAATTCACAATACATTGCTCAGCTGAATGAATCCTCCGATATGCAAACGATTAAAGTGGCGAGAGGGAACAATGATAAAAACTAAAGCAGTAATATATTGCCGTGTCAGCACGGATAAAAATACACAAGAAACATCACTAGTACGTCAGCAGGAGGAGCTGACAAAATACGCAAAAACATTCGGCTATAAAGATGTGGAGATTTTCAATGATCAGCATAGTGGCTATGATGTTGATCGAGACGGATTGCTCGACATGCTTGACTATATGAAAGAGTACGGCATTAAAGCACTATTTGTACAGGACGAAACACGTTTAGGACGCGGGAATGCCCGGATGGCGGTTCTTCATCTATTGCAAAAATATGAAGCGACAGTATATACATTAAATGATGCAGGCCCTGTCGTATTAAACGAAATGGATACAATGCTGCTCGAAATTTTAGCGATTGTCGAAGAGTATCAGCGTCGTATGCATAATGCGAAAATTCGCCGGGGAATGCGCCGTGCTGTAGAAAATGGTTACCAGCCGCAAAACAATTTGAAAAACCGTGGCAATATTGAAGGACGTGAACGAAAAGAAGTGCCTGTCGAAGAAATTGTTCAGCTACGCCAGAAAGGGTTAACTTTTGCTGAAATTGCTACGACTTTGTCAGGTTTGGGCATTTCTATCAGTAAAGCGACTGTACATAGAAGATATATTGAATATATGGAGCGACTTGAAGAGTAAACACTTGTTTTCAAGTCGTTTTTTTTATACCTTTGTAGTAGGTAGGAAGAAAGGTGAGATTCAAATGTTATCAAAAGAAAAATTAGCTCGCATTAATGAGCTTTCTAAATTAGCGAGAGAGGGCAAATTGACGGAAGAGCAGGCGAAGGAACGTACAGCACTGCGCAAAGAATATTTAGATACTTTCCGTACTACAATGCGCGATACAATCGAGCATGTGAAAGTAATTGATGAAGAAGGCAATGACGTGACACCTGAAAAATTAAAACAAATTAAATCACAGAAGAAGTTCTTAAACTAACAACATTTCATTAATATGTCACATTTAATATAAAGTATGACATATTTTATGGGACGTTTTTAGAAATTATTGTTTTCTTGTGAAAATTTGTCTACACTATAAAATGTATAAATATCGTACGAGGAAAGGATGTCACATAATGACACAACAGATGGATCAGTTAGCAATTAATGCAATCCGTACACTATCAATCGACGCAATTGAAAAAGCAAATTCAGGTCACCCAGGTTTACCGATGGGTGCTGCACCGATGGCTTATACATTGTGGACGAAGCAATTACGCCATAACCCGCAAAATCCTAATTGGTACAACCGCGACCGTTTTGTATTATCAGCTGGACATGGTTCCATGCTTTTATATAGTTTATTGCATCTAGGTGGCTACGGTTTAGAGATGGAAGAGATTAAAAACTTCCGTCAGTGGAATTCAAAAACACCGGGACATCCTGAATATGGTCATACAGTTGGTGTAGAAGCGACAACTGGTCCATTAGGACAAGGTATTGCAATGTCAGTAGGTATGGCGATGGCTGAACGTCACTTGGCTGCAACATACAACAAGCCTGGTAAAGACATTGTTGACCACTATACGTTCGCGTTATGCGGTGACGGAGATTTAATGGAAGGTGTTGCTGCAGAAGCAATTTCTCTTGCAGGTCACTTAAAGTTGGATAAATTAATTGTACTATATGATTCAAATGACATTTCACTAGATGGTGATTTAGAAAAGTCATTCTCGGAAAACATCCAAAAACGTTTCGAATCATACGGCTGGAACTATTTAAAAGTTACTGACGGTACAGATATTGTTGAAATTAATTCTGCTATTGAAAAAGCAAAACAAAATACTGGTGGCCCAACTGTAATCGAAGTGAAAACGGTTATCGGTTTTGGTTCTCCTAACAAATCTGGTAAATCAGATTCACACGGTGCTCCACTAGGCTTTGATGAAGTTACTTTAACAAAAGCTGCATACGCTTGGGAGCATGAGCCATTCTGCGTTCCAAATGAAGTATATGATACATTCAAAGCGGCAAGTGAAGTACAAGGTGTACAAGCTGAAGCAGCATGGAATGAGTTATTCGAAAGCTACAAAAACGAATATCCTGAATTGGCTGCGCAATTTGTCAATGCAATGGAAAATAAATTACCGGAGAACTTTGCTTCTGAGTTACCTGTATATGAAGCAGGTACTGGAGTAGCTACTCGTTCATCATCTGGTGATGCAATCAATGCTCTTGCAAAAACAACGCCATCATTCTTTGGTGGTTCTGCTGACTTGGCAGGCTCAAACAAAACAACGATTAAAGGCGCTGGCGATTTCTTTGCTGAAACTCCGGAAGGCCGTAACATTTGGTTTGGTGTTCGTGAGTTTGCAATGGGTGCTGCACTGAACGGTATGGCATTACATGGCGGATTAAATGTATTTGGCGGTACTTTCTTTGTATTCTCTGACTATGTACGTCCAGCCATCCGCTTATCTGCATTAATGGGATTACCGGTCACATATGTGTTTACACATGACTCAATTGCAGTAGGGGAAGATGGTCCTACACATGAGCCGATTGAGCATTTAGCATCATTACGTGCAATGCCGAATCTTTCAGTGATCCGTCCTGCAGATGCAAATGAATCTGTAGCAGCATGGAAACTAGCTGTAGAGAGCAAATCAACACCAACTGTATTAGTATTATCCCGTCAAAACTTGCCTGTATTGGATGTTGCTACAGAGACAGTTTACGAAGGTGTTGAAAAAGGCGCATATGTTGTGTCAGCTTCTGCTAAAGAAACTCCGGATGCTCTGTTAATTGCAACAGGTTCTGAAGTTGGCTTGGCAGTGGAAGCGAAAAAAGCATTGCTTGCAGAAGGAATTGACGCATCAGTTGTATCAATGCCATCAATGGATCGTTTTGAAAAACAGTCGAAGGAATACAAGGAATCCGTATTACCTAAAGCTGTAACGAAGCGTTTAGCAATTGAAATGGGCGCATCTCTTGGCTGGCATAAATATGTTGGCTTTGAAGGCGATGTATTGGCAATTGATAAATTCGGTGCATCGGCTCCAGAGAAAATTGTGTTAAAAGAATACGGCTTCACAGTAGAAAATGTAGTTGCGAAAGTAAAAGCACTTTAATTCGAAGCTTAAATGTCACTTGTCTACTATGGCAAGTGGCATTTTTTCATTTCTATACCAGTCGGAATTCAGGCCAAATATTGAAGGATAAGAAAAAAGCTTTGGCAAAAAGAGCAAATTCAGATACAATATGCCCATACTAAAAAAATGGGTAACGTGCGATTTTACTGAAGGAATGGTACGATAATAAAGAAATATGGAAGTATCAGATGAAGGATGTGGATGAATAATGACAGCAGAAAATAAGCAAAAAGAAATTACTACATATATCGAACAGACACTTTATTACCTATCGAATAAAGCAGATCTTGAAAAATTCCAAACAATGCTTCAAAAAAATATCGATGAAAAAAGAGCTTCTTCCACTTCGACGACTGATTTTTATGATCGACTAATGTTAAATATTGCGTATTATGTGGAAAATAAAATGGCGTGGACAGATCTTGTTCGAGCAACATTCAGTTCAGGAAAAGTGCCTACTGTTTCCTATATCGAAAATGAATTAATGGCCCAGCAAATGCAAATCCGCAACAGTGTCGGAGAGAAAATGGACGATTATAAGAAAGCATTCCACCAGCAATATGACGCATTAAAGGTCGAAGATGAAGATGTAATATACGATTATGCCTATGCATCTGTTGAGCATGCCTACCGTATTGACTTTTTAACAGTTGCCTGTGCTAAAAATGCAAACATTTTAACAGAAGGCGATATCGAGGAAACAATCAAAATGCTGGATGGCTATATGGCTTATTATACGGATCAGCTTGTCAATAAAATGACGCTTTCTTAAAAGGAGATTTAAAATGAATACACCATTTATTTATTTACACAAAGCACCTAAAACAGATGGAGATAAGCAACCTGCTATTTTTTTACTGCATGGATTAGGGAGCGATGAAAACGATTTACTTCAACTTGTTGATTCGTTTTCAACTAATTGTCATATTTTCAGCCTGCAAGGACCGATTAAGCATCGTCCCGGCTATGCATTTTATACATTCGAAGAAGAGGGTAAACCGAATCGTGCAATCTTTGATAAAGTACTGAAAGGTATTGAATTATTCATTAAAGAAGCGATTTGGGAATTCAATTTGGATGAAAAACAAATTTATGTAGTCGGCTTCAATCAAGGGGCAGCGGTTGCACAGTCACTTGCAATGGTGATGGGCAATGCCATTCGTGGAACAGCAGCATTAAGCGGTTATTTACCGGAGTTCGCTGCACTTGAATATAGTAAAAAGACGATGGATGAATCCAAGATCTTTATTTCTCACGGGGAATATGATTATGATTTTCCAATTGATTGGGCAGAGCATGCCGTCCGATTTTTCAATGACTATGGCACGGATGTAACATTTAGAACGTATCCGGTAGGGCATGGGGTAAGTGAGCAAAATCTGCACGATTTAATCGCATTCCTATCGCAAGATTTACCGGACAACAATTTAAACTAAAGAAAACAGCTGACGGAAGAAAGGTGAATTACTTCCTGTCAGCTGTTTTTTTCGTGTCCAGCAATTGCTCTGCTTCGGCAATAGACATCGGTTTGTAGAAATAATAGCCTTGACCAGCAGGACAGCCGAGTTGTTGAAGCATTGCCAACTGTTCTTCTGTTTCAATTCCTTCAGCAATGGGGCGCATTTGAATGTTTTTCGCCAATTGGATAATCGTTTGTACAATGGCATACATCCCAGGTTCGTTCATTGCGCTGACAAAGCTTCGGTCGATTTTGATTTCGGAAAAGGGTAACTGCGGCAAATAACTTAACGAAGAAAAGCCGATTCCAAAATCATCGATTGAGCACTCAATCCCCATACGTCTTAATTGATTCAGAATTTCTTTTGCTTTTTTGAAATCCACCAATTCGATGCTTTCCGTTACTTCCAGTTTTATATAATGTGGCGGGACATTATATTTGTAAAAGATGTCACTTATATTTTGCAGGAAATCCGGATCGTAGAAATGGTCCGGAGAAATATTGAGTGCAATCGGTAATATTCTTTTGTTCTCATTGATTCGATTTTGAAGCCAAATAAGGATCTGCTTGAAATTCAGTAAATCAATCGCTTTTATCTTACCGGTTTGTTCGGCAATCGGAATATATTTTACCGGTGAAATAAAACCAAGTTTGCTTGAGTTCCAGCGAGATAGTGCTTCAAAACCCTCCACTTCAATCGTTTGGAAGTTGATTTTAGGCTGCAAATAAACTTCGAACTCTTCATGTAAAAGCCCATAAGCCAATTGATTGAGAATATCCATTTCTTCCGTCAATTCTTTCGTACTATTATCTTCATAAATGGAATAGCTTGTCCCAGTACGTTTTTGTGCATTGGATAAGGCAATATCAGCCTGGTGAATGCTCTGTTCGACTGTCATCGACTGATTGAAAACCGTATAACCGATTTTTAAAGTAATATAGATTTCTTTACCGTCAATGATATAAGGTAATTGAGTGATCGATTCAAGATGCTGATTGTACGTAATGAAGCAATCCTTTTCGTCAACTATCCCTAAAATAAGCGAATTTGAAAATCGCGAAATCAGTGAATCATTTTCCGGAAAATAGATTTGCATTCGATCTGCCACTTGACGGAGTAAATCGGCTCCTGCGTTTCTGCCATACAAATCAACCACCTTATTAAATTCCGTAGGGTGCAGGATCGCGACTATTCCCGAATTACCATCATTAATCCATTCAGATAATTCTGACTTAAAATAATGGAGGTTCGGTAAATTTGTTTCGACATCAAAGAAGGCGAGTCTGCTAAGCTCAATTTTTTGTTCAGCATATTTAATTGCTAATTGGATCAGCAAGGCCAATCGGTTTAAGTAATTGATATCTATTTGCTTTAACTCTGTTGCATCCTGATTGAACAGTGTCAAAATGCCGCTTACTTCATTTTGAGGTGTCAAAATAGGCTTTGTCCATGAACCATGAACAACATTAAGGTCCCACTGTGTAAAAAGATCGATCTGTTGCTCTTCTTGTGCAAAGTCCTTTAAATAAACCGCATTCGAATTCAGATTCGTATTAGGGGTAATTTCTAATATGTCTAGTTGACTGAGAATCCTCTGTGGCAATGAATATGTACCTAACGATTTAATTTCTCCATGTTCATTAAAAATATGAATGGCACAATAGACATCACGAATGTAAAAAAGTTCAATCTTCTCGGTAATTAAATTTAAAATCGATTGCAGGTTATCCTCATGATCGATCGCTTCATACACTTCATGTTCCAATTTATAGACCATTTTATTTAACTCTGCTTCAGTCGTATCTTCGCAAGTTAGCAAAATATATTGAATGATATTATCTTCATTTCGAATCGGATGCAGTGTAATCGAGTTCCAAAAAGCGGATCCCTTTTTTGTATAATGCAAAATCGTGAATTTTTTTGCGACACCTGATTTTAAATGTAAATTTAATTCTTCAATAGATGTTTGATTCGTTCTGTGTCCATTAAAAATACTGATATTTTGATGCAATAATTCCTTCATTTCGAATGATGTAAACTTAAGAAACTGTGAATTAGCATGTAAAATAGATAAATTTTCATCATTTATATCAATGATGAGCGATCCTTTCGAAAGCTGGTTACTTAAGGTCTTTAGCCAATTAAATAAGCGGTCTTTAGATAGGGGTATAAATTGATCAATGGTCATTCTAACTTCCCCTTTAAAAAGTAGTGTGTATTTTAAAGTAAGTATAACAAAATTCCTATAAAATGAAAGTGGTATTATATTAATATAAAAAAATCCCTTTTATATAAGCCAAAAGTACTTATCATAAAATGGAGTATATTAACTATTTTAACGCAAAAAAAAGAAACTAGTAAATATAAAAATTACTAGTTTCTGTAAAACTATTTTCGATATTCATCGATTTTTGTTGTGATTTTATCTTTCACATCAGCAACTCTTTCCTGTGCTTCCCCTTTTAGCTGATCGCGTTGACCTTCAACTTGTAAAGATGGGTCATTAGTATTTTTGCCGATTTCTTCTTTTACTTCGCCTTTAATTTTGTTTCCTGCTCCTTTGAGTTTATCTGTAAATCCGTTTGACATAATATGACCTCCTAAATGTTTAGATGGTATATATATTCCCGCATATATTATTGCTAAACAAAATGGATAGAAAGGTCGGATTTAAGCAAAATAACCAATATATTTATTTTATGTAGATTTTATAAAAGTGATGTAGGATTTCCTGACCTGCTTCTTTTATCAATGGCTGTCCATCCATGTTCAATGTTGCTTGTGTTTTTGTTTCATCAATTTTGTAATTGTTAAATGAAAGTATTACTTCAACTTTTCCATGTTCTTTTAGCCGATCTTTATGGTCGGCAGAAAATGAGTGCTGTGCAAATAATCCATTATCTTGCCAAGTACCTGAGATTTTCAACAGCTTGGTTTTCCCGCTGTCGTCATATTCCCATTGGACATCGCGTAATATAGATTTAAATAGCTCGTTAATTGTAAAAGTTTGATTGTCGAATTTGATTTCTGTAGCTCGAACGGAATGAACATCGATTGAAATTGCAGAAGCTGCTTCATTCGCTTTTGAATTAATCCCTGCTGCCGCCTCTTTTAAATCTGCTACCGTATCACCACATCCAGCCAACAAAATTGAAGTAAAGAATACTACGAAAAATCTTCTCATTAGAGTCCCTCCAATGTCGTCATTTCATTCATCTTACTAAATTGCGGTGAAAGATTCGTACCGATTTTTAAACAGTTTGTGAAAAATTTGTAACAGTTCGTTTAACAGAATTCCTTTTTTCGAAAATGTTTGTTTTTACTGTTCATGAATAACGTTTGCAACTGTGGGTATGATTAGAAATAGATACGTATCGCTTGGTACTGAAAAGTCCATCATCTAAATAATCGAAAGTGAGTGATTTTATGCGGATTAATGATGAATTGCTAGACAAACTTGGAATTTACTTTGTTTATCATGAAGTATATAACAAATACGGCATTACTTTTGAAAGCTTTGTTGATCGTTGGACAAGAGGAATACTGGAAATATAATTTAGCATGATTGAAAAGTAGGAATAGAAAACAAAAACGGTTCAAATAATAATAAAGATGCGGCCTTGGTAGTAGGACGTATCTTTTTTTCTGTTTTCTTTTTGGAAAAACTTGTTTACGATGAAACGGAATACATAAATAAAGGAGAATCGACAATGAAAGTACGTGAACTAGGTATAACGATTGGACAATTGCCTTCAGGGTATAAAAATTGCATAACCGATATTGAAGGTGTAAGCGTCGGACATGTGACATTGGATTATCCATTAAATGATGCAGGAGATGCAGCCTGTACCGGAGTAACCGCTATATTACCGCATCCAGGTAATCTGTTCCGGGAAAAGGTGACAGCGGCGAGCTATGTATTGAACGGTTTCGGAAAAACAACCGGTCTTATTCAAGTGGACGAACTAGGTGTAATCGAGTCGCCCATAATGCTTACGAATACATTTGGAGTACCGAATGTAGCACAAGGGACACTCGAGTATTTACTTGAACAGAATGATGAGATAGGAATTTCGACCGGTACGGTTAATATCGTTGTCGGTGAATGCAATGATAGCCATTTAAACTCGATCCGTCATTTTCCTGTAAAACCTGAACACGCCGTTGAAGCGATACAGCGAGCAAAAACAGATGCTGTGGAAGAAGGAGCTGTCGGAGCGGGAAAAGGTATGGTTTGTTTCGGCTATAAAGGAGGAATTGGGACCTCATCACGTATTGTTGAAGATAAGGCTGGACAAAAGTATACTGTCGGATGCCTCGTACTTAGTAACTTTGGCAAGGCGAACGAATTTTTGAAAGACCGGTATAAGGTGACAGCTGCCAACGGTGAATCGACAATTAGTCCTACAGACGGCTCTATTATAATCGTAATGGCGACAGATGCACCGTTAAGCAGCCGGCAGTTGAAACGAGTTATAAAACGTTGCGGAATAGGGTTGGGGAGAACAGGCAGCCACTTTTCCCATGGAAGCGGAGATATTGTCATCGGTTTTACAACAGCTCGTACAGTACAGCATCAATTCGATGGAGAGCTGGAAAGTCGACAGCAAATTAGGGAAGATCATGACGTGATGAATGCATTGTTTATGGCAGCTGCTGAAGCGACAGAAGAAGCCATCTTGAATTCGTTGTCGCAAGCTACTACGACAACGGGCAGAAATAATAACAAAGTCGAAAATTATAATTTTGTCGAATAATGTATTTTTTTCATAAAGAAGTTTAGTGGGTCTTTTACACCATATCAGTGTAAAAGGCTTTTTCTTATGAAAATATAATACTATGGGGATAATATGTTTTGAATCTATTGTAGAAGATTGCTATTTATCAAGGTATTAGCGCGATGAAAAATTAAAGTTTTATTTAGAAAACTATTAGAAAAAACTTCCACAATCGAAATAAGTATGGTATTTTATAGATTATAAATAAAAGACTGAAAAATCTAAATCTTTGAAATTATTATTCTAGACTGATGAACAAATAGCAATGAAAGGAGAATCGTTATAAATGAAAGTGTATATAAGTGCAGACATCGAGGGGATAACCGGCACAACGGTATGGAGTGAAACGGAACTGAACGCTCCGGATTACGCCCAGTTTCAAAAACAAATGACAAAAGAAGTGCTTGCCGCCATTGAAGGGGCATTTGCAGGTGGCGCTACGGAAATCCTTTTGAAAGATGCGCATGATTCCGGCCGAAATATTTTGATTGAAAATCTGCCTGAGAATGTAAAAATTATTCGTGGCTGGACGCAAGAGCCGATGTGTATGGTTGCGGGGTTGGACAGCAGTTTTGACAGGGCAATTTTTATCGGCTATCACAGTGAAGGCGGCAGTGAAAAGAATCCTTTGGCCCATACACTAAGTTTATTGGCCGATGTCAAAATAAACGGCGAATATGCCAGTGAGTTTTTAATAAATACATATGCAGCAGCCCTCCATGATGTACCGGTTGCTTTTGTCAGCGGAGATCAGGCGTTGGCGGAACATATCGCCCGATATAATGACCAAATCGTCACCTTCGCAACAAAAGAGGGAATCGGTCATGCAACAATCAATGTAAGCCCGCAAACAACATTAAAACAGACGAAACAGCTTGTAGAACGGGCAATGAAGATCGAACGTACAAAGCTTCAAATAGAGTTGCCGAAACACTTTACAGTGGAAATTATTTATAAAGATCATATTAAAGCCTACCGGAATTCATTTTATCCAGGTGCAACATTTAAACCGCATAATACAGTCCATTTCGAAACGAACGATTATTTTGAAGTGTTGAGACTGTTACAATTTTTAACTTGAAGCAGGTGAATTTATGAAAATAACAAAGGTTGAAGTGGGGATTGTCGAGGCTCCTCTTATTACCCCATTTAAAACAGCTTTACGCACAGTACATAGTATACGAAATATTGCCGTATTAATTTATACCGACAACGGGCTGATCGGTATTGGCGAAGCTACGCCGACCCATGTCATTACAGGGGAGACCCTTTCTTCAATCCGTTATGCAATAGAAGAAGTGATTGCACCATCAATTATTGGAATTGAAATTGATGAAATTGCACTGCTTTGTCAAAAGGTCGATGCGTGTCTCTACCAGAATACGAGTGCTAAAGCGGCGGTCGAAATTGCGCTTTATGATTTATGGGCGAAACAATACAATGCTCCCCTATTTAAATTGCTGGGCGGCTACAAAAAGAATATTACAACGGACATCACCATTAGTGTGAATGAAACCGATGAGATGGTGAGAGACAGTATAGCGGCTGTTAAACGGGGCTTTTCCATTTTAAAAGTGAAGGTCGGAAAAAATCCGGTAGAAGATGTTGAACGGGTCATGGCAATTCGAAAAGCAGTAGGACCTGATATTACATTAAGGGTTGACGCCAACCAAGGATGGACAGCAAAAGAAGCTGTAAAAATTATTGGACAGCTTGAGGATAAAGGCGCGGCTATCGAACTCGTTGAGCAGCCTGTCCATTATAGTGATATAAAGGGCATGCAATATATTACAAACAACACGTATACAAATATTTTGGCAGACGAAAGTGTATTTTCTCCAAAGCAAGCGATCGAGGTCATTGAAAAGCGGGCCGCGGATTTAATAAATATTAAGCTGATGAAAACAGGGGGCATTTCTAAAGCGCAGCAAATTAACCACATTGCAGAGGCAAATGGTATCGCTTGTATGATTGGCTGTATGCTTGAAACAAAAATCAGTGTCAGTGCAGCTGCCCATTTTGCTGCAGCAAGCAAAAATGTCACAATGGTCGATTTAGATGGACCAAGTTTGTGCAGTGAAGATCCAATTGAAGGGGGGCCGATTTTCGAAGGGGAAAACATTCAAATGACCGATGCTCCCGGTATCGGGTTATTCATAGAGGCTTATTTAGCCAAATAGAAAAAGATAGAAAAGAGAAATGGGGGAAATGACTTTGAAAAAATCTTTGTTAGCATTACTTTGTATGTTCGTACTCGTACTCGCAGCTTGTGGTGATTCATCGGATTCTGGTGAAACATCGGAATATCGAACAGTGTACTCAGGTGAAATTAAAACACTGAACTATTTAAAAACAGCAGAAACAAATGAATTTGCATTATCGGCGAATTTAGTAGAAGGATTAATAGAATATGATGAATATGGCGTTGTTAAGCCAGGATTAGCAGAAAGCTGGGAATCCAATGAAGATGCAACTGTATGGACATTCAAACTTCGTGATGACGTAAAGTGGGTAGACCATGAAGGAAAAGATGTAGAAAATGTTGTATCACAGGACTTTGTAGATGGCTTAAATTATGTGCTTGATGCGAAGAACGAATCTTCGACAGCGTGGATTGCAACAGTCGTGAAAAATGGTGATGCTTTTTACAATGGCGAAGTAACGGATTTCTCGCAAGTAGGTATTAAAGCGATTGATGAAACAACGCTTGAATATACATTGGAAGCTCCGACACCATACTTTTTATCGATGCTGAACTACGTATGTTTCTTCCCTGTAAACGGCGAGTTCTTAGCTGAAAAAGGCGAGGCATTCGGAACGACTCGTGAGAATATTTTATATAACGGCGCATATATTTTAGATAAATTCGAACCTCAAAATGAGCGTGTACTTGTGAAAAACGATGCTTACTGGGATAAAGAAACAGTGAAAATCGATCGTATCCGCTATAAGTACAATAAAGAAGCCGCAACAGTTGCACCTGAACTGTTCCTACGCGATGAGATTGACGGGGCATTAATCCCGACGTCAATTTTGGATGAATGGCTAAACAGTGATGACAAAAAAGACTTAGTACGCCAAAACACAAATAACTTCTACACATACTTCTATGCATTAAACTTTGATCCGCAATATGATGCAGAGTATGAGCCTGAAAACTGGAAAGTAGCGGTAAACAATAAAGATTTCCGTAAATCGCTTTATCATGCACTTGATCGTGTATCGGCAATGTTAACGATTGAGCCTTACAACCCGCAAGATTTACTGTCTAATACAATTACACCGAAAAACTTCGTGGATGTTGAAGGTGTAGATTACACAATGCTTGAGCCATTAAAAGAGATTACAGAAACAGATTCATTCAACAAAGATCTAGCGCTTGAGCATAAAGAAGCGGCAATGGCTGCATTAGCCGGGAAAGCTACATTCCCAGTTAAGGTATTGTTACCTTACAACTCTGGTTCACCGGAATGGGCTAACCGTTCACAAGTAGTGGAACAACAGCTTGAAAATCTTTTAGGTGCGGATTATATCGATGTGGAACTGTATGCAGGTCCTGCGACAGGATTCCTTAGTGAAGTACGTCGCCCTGGTAAGTTCTCGATGCTTGAAGCAAACTGGGGTCCGGACTTTGCTGACCCATCAACGTATACAGATCCATTTTCAGAAGGCGGAACATATAACAAGCCGGAAATGGCTGAAGGCTATAACAGTGAATATAATAAGCTAGTTGAAGCTGCAAAAGCAGAAGTAGATCCGGCTGTTCGTTATGAACTGTTTGCAAAGGCAGAGGCATTTTTAATTGAGGAAGCATTTGTTATCCCGTACGCAGTAGGCGGCGGCGGTTATACTGCTTCAAAATTAAATCCATTTGAATCACAATATTCGCCATTTGGTGTTACATCCGAGAAGTTTAAAGGTCAGTCTATCCTAGAGAAGCCAATGAGTAATGAAGAATTCAAGTCTGCTAAAGAAGCATGGGAAAAAGAACGTGCAGAAGCATTAGCAAACACTTCTAATTAATACGAAGGCATTTTAAATGGAGGTAGATTAGGAGATGACAGGATGTTTCTGCATCTCCTTTCTGCTTTTATAAACTTTATTCGACCGATGTTACGGATTTATTAAGGAGTAATTGGCGCTTGAGACCAACAATCACCGGACGTCATTACACCGAGGAACTACTGAGGAGGGAACGTGTTTGTTAAAGTATATTGCGAAACGATTCGCGCAATCCATATTGACGTTATTTATCATCGTGACAATAGTTTTCTCCCTGTTACGATTAATGCCTGATGAAGGCTATTTAGGCGCAGCAGCAGAAAAAATGTCGCCAGAACAGCAGGAAATTTATTTAACGAATCTGGGCTTACGGGATCCGTTATTAGTCCAACTTAAAAACTTCTACATCGACCTTATTCAAGGCGATCTAGGAAAATCGATTACATACCGTACAGATGTACCAGTACTTGACATTATTCAGGATAAAATGATGTATTCTATATTGTTCGGATTAGGAGCTGTAGCACTATCCTTATTAGTCGGTGTACCGCTGGGCATTTTGATGGCTCAGTTTAAAGGGCGCTGGCTCGACAGGCTGGGCACAGGCTATATCGTAATAGTAGTAGCAGTACCGGCGATGGTATATTTCCTTATGATTCAAATGTATATTTCGGAGTTGTTCAACTTGCCGATGCTGTTTGATGAATACAATCCGCGGAGTTTTATTTTACCGTTAATCTGTTTGGCACTTGGACCGATTGCTTCCTATGCAATGTGGATGCGACGCTATATGGTGGATGAGCTAAATAAGGATTATATTAAGCTGGCACGGGCAAAAGGTGTGACAGAACGTACGATTATGTTCCGCCATGTGATGAGAAATGCGTTCATCCCAATGGCGCAATATTTACCTGCAACGATTTTATTTACGATTACCGGTTCGATTTATATTGAATCATTATTTTCAATACCAGGTATGGGTGGATTGCTCGTAGATGCGATCCAGCGCCAGGATAACAATGTCGTACAAGGTTTAGTGCTTGTATTTTCTTCACTAGGGATCATTGGTTTAATTTTAGGGGACTTACTGATGGCAATTGTTGACCCTCGAATTAAACTAGGGAAAGGGGACAGTGTACGCTAATGGGAATTTTTACGAAAGAGATTCAGAATATTTCGGAAAAATCAACAGAGCAGCTGCATGATCACATGTTTGACTTTGCCGCTGTCGATGATGCAAAAGCGGAAGAAACAGCTTATTCCAATTACTCTTATTGGCGTTCAACCTTCCGCTCCTTCAGGAAAAATAAAATTGCTGTATTTTTACTTGTCTTTGTCATCGTCTTGATTGCATTTACATTTGTCCAACCTTATTTGCCAGATCAAAAATCACCCACACAAATTTATTTGAATCCGGACACTGGAATGCAGGACCGGAATGTTGCTCCTAATGATGAATATATCTTTGGAACAAACTCCATCGGTCAGGATTTATGGTCCCGAATTTGGGAAGGAACAAGAACTTCTTTATTTATCGGTTTTGCAGTAGCGATTATTGAAGTTCTGATCGGTTTTACAGTTGGGGCATTATGGGGTTACTCGCGGAAACTCGAGGCACCGATTACCCAGCTGTACAATATCGTGGATAATATTCCGACAACGATTGTACTCATTTTAATGGCGTATATTTTGCGACCTGGCATATCGACGATCATTATCGCCATGTGTATAACGGGATGGGTTGAAATGGCGCGGTTCCTGAGAAATCAGATCGTCATACTGCGTGACCGTGAATATAATCTGGCATCCAAAACTTTAGGAACACCCGGCTATAAAATCATCTTGAAAAACCTGCTCCCATATTTAATTTCAGTCATTATGTTGCGAATGAGTTTAGCGGTCCCGGCTGCAATTGGCGCAGAAGTATTTTTAACATATATCGGACTCGGATTGCCGGTAAGTGAGCCATCATTAGGTAACTTGATCAATGAAGGACGCGTACTGATGATGTCACCGGATTTACGTTATCAGCTTATTTTCCCAAGTATCGTGCTGAGTGTCATTACGATCGCCTTTTATATTATCGGGAATGCATTTGCTGATGCGGCAGATCCGAAAAATCACGTTTAAAGAGGAGGGCGTTATATGGAACAGGAAAAAATATTATCCATCGAAAATCTAGTCATAAAATTTAAACTGCGTGGACAAACCTTGACGGCTATCCGTGATATTTCGCTCGATTTATATAAAGGAGAAAGCCTTGCAATTGTAGGGGAATCAGGTTCAGGAAAATCCGTATTAGTAAAATCAATCATGGGTCTCCTTGATAAAAACGGCTATATTGCAAATGGACAAATTCACTTTGACGGCCATGATTTATCGAAATTTAAAACAGAGGCAGACTGGCTGAAGGTCCGCGGCAAAAAAATTGCCATGGTGACACAAGACCCGATGACATCGCTGAATCCGCTGAAAACAATCGGCAAACAGATCGAAGAAAGTGTCGTACTGCACCAAGGATTAAAAGGGAAAGAAGCATATGAAAAAACATTGCAGCTGCTGCGTGATGTTGGAATCCATGATGTGGCGCGCCGCTATAAGCAATACCCGCATGAATTTTCCGGTGGGATGCGTCAGCGGATCGTAATTGCGATTGCTGTTGCCTGCAATCCGCAAATCCTGATTTGTGACGAACCGACAACCGCCTTGGATGTAACGATCCAGGCACAAATCCTGCAGCTTTTAACGAATTTGCAGGAGAAGTATTTGCTGACGACGATTTATATTACGCATGATTTAGGGGTTGTTGCGAAAGTCGCGGACAGAATTGCAGTTATGTATGCAGGGGATATTATCGAAGTTGGACAAACAGAGGAAGTATTTTTCGATGCGAAACATCCGTACACATGGGCTTTGATTTCGTCACTTCCACAATTGGGCAATAAAGGCGAAGAACTGTATTCAATCAAAGGTACCCCACCGAATTTATTTAAAGAGATTAAAGGGGATGCGTTTGCACCTCGGAATCAATATGCACTCAAAATCGACTTTGTTGAACGTCCACCTTTTTTCAAAGTGACCGATACCCACTATGCCCGCACATGGCTGCTTGATCCGAAGGCACCGAAAGTAGAGCCTCCTGAAGTGTTGCAAGCCTTTTTCGCAGAAGGGAGACAATATGCAAATGACTAATCTAAATAAAGAAAAACTGATTGAAGTAAAAAATATTGATATCGTTTTTGGACAAGGCAAAAAACAGTTCAAGGCGGTAGACAACGTGAGCTTCGATATATATAAAGGGGAAACATTCGGACTTGTAGGGGAGTCGGGTTCAGGAAAAACGACAATCGGCCGTGCGATTATGCGCATTAATCCGATAACAAACGGAGAAATCCTATTCCATGGAAAACCGATCAATGGCCGTATATCCAGTGCATGGGACCGTGAAATTACACAAAAGATCCAAATGATTTTCCAGGACCCGGGTGCTTCTTTAAATGAACGGGCAAAGGTTGATTATATTGTTTCAGAAGGTCTGATCAATAATAAAAGGTACGGCAATGAGCAGGAGCGGATCGATAAAGTAAAAAAAGCCTTACTGGAAGTCGGACTGCTGCCGGAATTTGCTTCACGTTTCCCGCATGAGTTTTCGGGCGGGCAGCGTCAACGGATCGGTATTGCCAGAGCACTAGTGATGGAACCGGAGTTTATTGTAGCGGATGAACCGATATCTGCGCTGGACGTTTCCATCCGTGCCCAAGTATTGAACTTATTGTCCAGCTTACAGGAGCATCGTGAGTTAACGTATTTATTTATTGCCCATGACCTGTCGATTGTGCGCTTCATAACAGATCGTACGGCGGTGATATACAAGGGGAAAATCGTTGAACTGGGTGAAACGGAAAAGCTGTTCAATAATCCGTTGCATCCTTACACGAAAGCATTACTGGCTGCTGTTCCGGAACCGAATCCGTTAAAAGAACGCAGAAAAAAGCTGCAAGTGTATGATCCGACTGTCCATCAGTATGAAATGGATCCACCTGAATTTGTTGAAATTGAAGAAGGACATTTCGTATTGGCCAATCAAGAAGAGCAGGCACAATATCGGGCGGTGCTTGCCGGAAGTGGAGTGTAGACGATGGCAATGATAATCCCAAAATCTTTGAAAAAAGGCGATACTGTCGCATTGATCAGCGCATCGGGAGCAACACCGGAACACCGTATCGAACGGGCAATCCAGGCAGTGGAGCAGCTTGGTTTTCATGTAGTTGTAGGAGAAACGTGCAGAGCTCGTCACGGATATTTTGGGGGCAGTAATGAGCTGCGTGCCAAAGAATTGAATGATATGTTCCGAAATCCAGAAATCGACGGTATTTTTTGTATTCGCGGAGGCTATGGCGCGACACGGATTTTACCGATGCTTGATCTGGAGATGATTAAAGAAAACCCGAAAGTATTTGCCGGCTATAGTGATGTGACGGCACTGCACATTGTATTCAATCAGCAATGCGGCTTTGTAACGTACCATACTCCGATGCCGTCGACTGAATTTATTCGACCTGAAATGGATGATTACACATGGGAATATTTCATCAACAGTGTGACGAATACCGAGTGGAACGATTATTTCCTGGAAAATGCAAAAGGCCAGAATATGAATACGGTTGTTCCCGGTACGGCTACGGGTGAATTAGCTGGAGGTAACTTAACCCTTGTTGCAGCATCTTTAGGCACACCGTATGAGATTGATTTGAAAGATAAAATTCTCTTTTTGGAAGACATCGATGAAAATGTGCAACGAATCGACCGAATGCTGACACAGCTGTCATTGTCGGGGAAACTGCAGCAACTCTCGGGAATTTTGCTCGGTGCTTGGACGGATTGCGGACCAATGGATTTAAAAAATGCAGAAAATAATTTAACTTTGGATACAGTATTTGAAGAGATTTTAGTGCCGTTGAATATTCCAATCATAAAAGATGTAACATGTGGTCATGTACTGCCGACGATGTCATTGCCGCTCGGTAAAACCGTAACAATCGATGCGACAAATAAATCTATTCAGGTTGTAGGTTAACATGATGCATAAACAACTTGAACGTATTATTGCACAGTGTCCATATAAAGTGCATAGCATTGTAGAAGATTACAATACTAATGAGATTGTATGGAAAAATCGGAACGAGGAAATTTTCAGCAGTGCCAGTATTATTAAAGTGCCGATACTGATCGCTATTTTGGCTCATCTGCAAAAAACGAACGGCAATTTGAATCGCATTTACAAAATCTCACCGGATAACATGGTAGATTTCAGTGTTCTAACCGAGCAGAGACAAACGCAAGCTACACTGCACGAGCTGTTACTTTGGATGATCATTACGAGTGACAATACAGCCACAAATGTATGTATTGATCTTTTAGGCATGGATGCATTTAATGATTATTTTAAAGAAATCGGTTTACATAATACTCGGGTCCAGCGAAAGATGATGGATTTTGAACGTCAAAAGCTGGGCTTTGATAATGAAACGACAGCACAGGATATGCAGCACCTTTTCGGGCAAATATATAGAGGTACGCTCCTTACAAAAGAGTGGAATGCAGTTGCACTCGATATTTTAAGCAGGCAGCGCAGTCACGAGTCGCTCAAACGCTATATTGTAGATGACGTTAAAATGGCGCATAAAACAGGTGGTCTCGATACGGTCGACCATGATGCTGGCATTGTTTTTACAAGAAATCGAGATTATTTTATCGGGGTTTTCATTACAGAAGTGACCGATAACGACAAAGCGAGACAAACGATCGGCACGATTTCTAAAATCGTCTATGATCATTTTACAAAACAGGAGGAGGGAATCGATTGAATGCCGTTGTGAAAACAAAAATTGCGAATTTACATGCAGCACCAGACCGACATTCTGAGTTAATCGATGAGGCGTTGTACGGAATGCCGGTCGAAGTTATAGAAGAAATTGATGAAAAGTGGGTTAAAATATTAACCTTTTATCGTTACGAAGGCTATACATTAAAATCCAATTTGCAAGTTGGAAGTGAACCGACTGTAAACTGGGTATATGAAGCAAATGATGTCGTTATTCAAAGCTTTGCGGATGTCCTTAAAGCACCAAAAATACAAAGTGAAAATATCCTGACATTGACACGTGGCGCTTTTATCAAAGTTGTTCTGGAGGCCGGGCTTGATCCAACTTGGGCAAAAGTACAGCTTGTAACAGGTGAAGAAGGGTATGTTCGGTCGGCCTGGATTCAGGATCGTGTAAAAGTGTATACGACAAATGAAGAAGCATTCCGCAAGCAAGTAGTGGAAACTGCTTTTCGTTATTTAGGAACACCATACCGATGGGGCGGGAAAACGCCTTTAGGCATTGACTGTTCAGGTCTTGTATCAATGGCGTATATGCTAAACGGTGCTTTTATTTACCGGGATGCGAAAATAGAGGAAGGTTTCCCGTTAAGGAAAATAGAAGGCGACAACTTAAAGCCGGGTGATCTGATTTTCTTCCCTGGCCATGTAGCGATGTATATTGGAAATGATGAGTATATTCATTCCTCGCTGGGTGGAAATGAGGTTAATGTAAACAGTCTGAACTTGCAGCATGACCATTACCGTGAAGATTTGGCGACAACGATTACGGAGTACGGCAGTATTTTTTAATTCAATAACAAATAAAAGGTCAACTCAGCAAGAAATCTGAGTTGACCTTTTTAGTTACATGAAAATTTGTTTTATTCAATTAAAAGTTTTTAAGAATCCAATCGTTCGCTTCTACCCAATTATTAACGCGAATGACGTTATTCGGTACAGGCAATTGATTGTACGGGGTATCAAATAAAATAACAGGGATTTTTAGCTCTTCGGCAATTTCCACTGCATTATCATGTTTGTCTTCGAAAAAAGCTTCCACTGCATGCTTCTTTGCGATGGCAATTTTGTTATGACTGCCGATACATTCGATATGGTCGTAAGGCACTTTAAATTGATCAAACCAGTTTTTCGTAATATCGAAAACATTTTCTCCACGCGCAGAAATATAATAAAGCTCATACTGGTTTTGCCAGGCAGTTAAAATGCGATGTGCATCTGCAGCAAGCTCACTTACTTCATACATTCGTGGCTCGTTTTCTTTAAACCAGGCCTGAAACTGTGCGCGGTCTACAGGGTGCGGAAAACCACTTAAAAAATCATATTCCGTTACATCTTGTAGCGTCATATTAATATTGTATTGTTTATTAATATGTGGAATCAATGTGGCAGGACATGTAACGGTCCCGTCAATATCGATGCCGAACCGATGTTTTAAGTTTGTCATTTCCATTACCTCTTTTCTTTACACAGTTGCATTTGCTTGTGCTTCTGCTTCACGCTTTGCTACCATTTCAGCAGCTAATTTATCGATTTCTTTCTTCAGTTCTTCCACCATTGTTTCTTCAGGAACTTTACGAACTGTTTTACCTTTCATGAATAAAAGCCCTTCACCACGTGCACCGGCAATACCGATATCTGCTTCACGTGCTTCACCAGGACCGTTAACCGCACAGCCTAATACAGCTACTTTTAACGGAACATTCAATTTTGAAATGTATTCTTCTACTTCGTTGGCAATTGAAATTAAATCAATTTCGATACGGCCGCATGTCGGGCAAGAAATTAATGTCGCCATGTTTGATGCCAAGCCGAATGATTTTAATAATTCACGGGCTACTTTAATTTCTTCCACTGGATCTGCAGATAATGAAATACGTAAAGTATTACCGATCCCTTTAGATAAAATCGCACCTAAACCGGCAGCTGATTTAACAGTACCGGCAAATAATGTACCTGATTCTGTAATACCTAAATGCAGCGGGTAATCGAATGCTTTTGATGCTTTTTCATAGGCTTCGATTGCCAGGTTTACGTCTGATGCTTTCATCGAAACAATAATGTCATGGAAATCCAAGTCTTCTAGAATTTTAATGTGATGCAATGCAGATTCTACCATTCCATCTGCAGTAGGGTAACCGTACTTTTCAAGAATATGACGCTCTAAAGAACCGGCGTTAACACCGATTCGGATTGGTATACCTTTTGCTTTTGCCGCATTTACAACTGCTTCTACTTTTTCACGGCGCCCGATGTTACCCGGGTTGATACGTACTTTATCGATGCCACCTTCAATGGCTTTTAATGCTAATTTGTAATCAAAGTGAATATCCGCTACTAACGGGATATTAATTTGTCTTTTTATTTCAGGTATTGCATTTGCAGCACGCTCATCCGGTACCGCAATACGTACGATTTGACAACCTGCCTCTTCTAAACGTTTAATTTCGGCAACCGTTGCTTCTACATCATGTGTTTTCGTCGTACACATACTTTGGATTACGACTTCGTTATTACCACCTATTGTTAAGTTACCGACACGCACAGGACGTGTTTTCGTACGGTGAACGATTTCACTCATGAAAAATTCTCTCCTTTTCAGGCTTTTGATGTGTTATATCTCCTAAAAGATATAACGATATGTAAGCCGTCACTGTTCCTTATTTTATCAGTGTATTTAAAGAAGAACAAGGAAGAAACATTATGAATTCAATTTAGACAGTTTTCCTTCGCGTTCGAGGTGATTGGGATGAGAACAGTGTCTCCTGGTACAAGCGGCTGTAAATTTAAATGCGGATTAAGTTGGTAAAATTGTGCAAGTCTTTCTGGGAATGTGGTTTTAATAGGTGAGGGAGTTGCTGAAAATAGACTGTAAATGGTATCGTCCGGCTGAATTTTTACGACAACATAGTTTCCTTGTTCACCTTCCTGACATGATTGCGGATCAGTATAAAAGGATGCTAATGGGAGCGTACCTTCCTGTAAATCAACTTTAATGACAAATGCAAACAACAAAAGAACAATGGAAGCTATTAAAAAGCGCAAAAAAATCCTCCCTCTCTCTACAATTTAACTCGTTAATAGATTGTTAAACTATATGATTCAGAAGGAGAATTTATTATTTTTGTACGGGATATTTTGTTAAGGCAATAATTATAAAGAACATTGTGATAAAAATACTGATAAGGGTCATAACAGTTTGCGAGATTATAAACAGATTTCCGAAAATCATCAATAATGTTCCCCACGTGCTTGCAAAAACAGCTGTACGCCATATTTGCCTGTATTCGCCGCGTCGTTTCATCGGTTTAATGAAAAACAGACCTGCAAGCGCATATAAACTTACTTTAATAAAATAGATTGATGTATTCAGTACGAATAAAAAAACAATGGCGATCGGATAAACAATCCATTGTATATTTTGTGCATACTGTTCAATCTCCGAATAGCCGAAAATTTCGGCTGTTCCGGCATTAATAAATTGGCCGAATGAAAAAGCAGTAATGAGGGTAATCATTAAAAAGGCATACTGCATCACTTTACCGATGGATAGAATCCGGTAAGCCCCCAGCTTTTTGGGACTCGTTAAACTATGTATGAATAACTGCATATGTGAAATTTTCATGATATTCGAATGCTCCTTTACAAAAGTAGTGTAACATGAAAAAAATTCGAATTGAACTCGGAAAATTAAATTGAATCTTTTCCTCGTACATTACGTATAATTTGTGAAAATATTATAGGAAGAAGATTAGAAAGGATGTGAAATGAATGGATATTATTGCATGGATACTTATTATCGCACTTTTTATTATTGCGTTTATCGGCTTAGTATATCCAATTATCCCATCCGTCTTATTTTTGCTCGGCGGGTTTATCGTTTATGGGCTATTTTATAGTTTTACCGATTTGCCATGGTGGTTCTGGGTAATTGAGCTATTATTTGTTGCGCTGTTATTTGTGGCAGATACAATCTCGAATATAATCGGAGTAAAAAAATTCGGCGGATCAAAAGCCGGGATGTGGGGAAGCACGATTGGTTTATTGATTGGACCATTTGTTATACCATTTGCAGGTATTATTGCGGGTCCGTTTATCGGTGCAATTATAGGTGAATTAATTGTGACGCGAAGTAATTTGAAGCAGGCAATTAAAGTCGGTGTTGGTTCAGTTGTAGGATTTTTAACATCGGTCTTCACTAAAGGGATTATTCAAGCAGTAATGATTATCATATTTTTTATGGCTATCTAGTTTCAAATTAAGTGCTATGAAATTATTGAAGAGCAAATATTTGTAAAATCAAATCATTATCGCTTACACTAGTAATGGAAAGATTACATACAACAGGTAAGACAAGTAATCCGAAGCCTTTCCGTCAAAAGACTGAAATGCAAATATTACGGTTTTTTTCATTGAATGAGGAATCATTTTTTGATAACCTAGTACTGTAATCAACATTAATTACTTGTTCCAGGGAGGAATATTATCATGGCATTCAAATTACCAGAATTAACTTACGCTTACGACGCATTGGAACCACATATCGATGCAAAAACAATGGAAATTCACCACACTAAACACCACAATACTTACGTAACAAACTTAAACGCAGCAGTAGAAGGTACTGAATACGCTGACAAAGACATCAACGAGTTAATCTCTAACATCGATGCATTACCAGTTGACAAACAAACTGCTGTACGCAACAACGGTGGCGGACATGCTAACCACACATTATTCTGGGAATTAATCGCTCCAGGCGGTTCTAACACTCCAGTAGGTGAAGTAGCTGCTGCAATCGATGCGAAATTCGGTTCATTTGACGCATTCAAAGAAGAATTCGCAAAAGCTGCTACAACTCGTTTCGGTTCAGGTTGGGCATGGTTAATCGTTGATGGTGACGGTGTAGCTGTTACTTCAACTCCAAACCAAGACTCTCCAGTAATGGAAGGTAAAACACCAATCCTAGGCTTAGACGTTTGGGAGCACGCTTACTACTTAAACTACCAAAACCGTCGTCCAGACTACATCGGTGCATTCTGGAACGTAGTGAACTGGGACGTAGTAGAAGCTAAGTTTCAAGCTGCAAAATAATAGCGCGAAGAATTAACTATATTCTAAACGGATACCAGTTTGCGACGAAAGCGAAGCGGCAGGAGCACTTCTGGGACGTAGTAGAAGCTAAATTCCAAGCTGCAAAATAATTGAAAATTAAAGCTAAACTGTACTGAAAGCAACGCGGCAGGTACAAAATACTTTAAACGTAAAACGCATGAGAAGTTTCATTACTTCCATGCGTTTTTTTATGTATTTTTTTCCAGTTATCTGCTACGCTCAAAATAATAAACAGAATTGGGGTGTAGTAGATGATTGATGAATTTGTCGCACAGATTGATGATAAGTGGCACGGGGCCTATATTAAATTAATGGAGACGATTGATGAAAACTTGCCGCCTGGATTTGAAAAGTCAATTGACCGGAATATGATCGTATATAATGTCCCATTAACAACTTATCCGAAAGGGTATCATGTCACCCCGAATACACCATTACCGTTTTTAGCACTTGCTCCACAAAAGCGCCATATTGGGCTATATCATATGGGGATTTACAGTGATCCGAAACTTCTGAAGTGGTTTCAGGAAGCCTATGCCGAAGCGGTGCCGACAAAGCTGAATATGGGAAAAAGCTGTATTCGCTGGACCTCGACAAAACATATCCCTTATGACCTGATAGGGGAACTGAGCAAAAAAATGACGGTAGAGCAGTGGATCGCTACTTATGAAAGTGAAGTACAGAGATAAAATAATAGGTTATATCACATAAAAAAATACCGGTGGATAAGAATAAAACTCTTTTTAGAAACGGGTATTTTGTAAAATTGATTGGAATGGAGGGTGACTCCAGCGGGAATAGCGTGACGCCTGAGACTACAGGCTCAGGCCACGCCCGCGGAAAGCGTCCCGGAATGGAAATCAATTTTTAACGCTCAGCAAAAAAAGCTATTTTTTTCTAAGGGAAAAATAGCTTTTTCGGTTATAACCACTCCTTATGTCATAAATTAAATCTTCTTTTTCAAAGTTTCATTCAAGCGATAAAAATCATAAATATATTTGTTTAATGTTTCGGGTGCAAGTACATAATCTTCTTTATGCCACTGAATAAGAATGCCCATAATCGAGTTTCCTGTATAGCTTGCCAAATATTCAAGCTGTTGATCGGATATATGTTCGGTTTCTTCTAAATGGGAGTCCAATATAAAGGAACGAATCGTCTCTAATAATTTGTGATAATAAAGCATCGGTGTTTTTTCATCAAAAACAATCCTGTAAAAAGCTTCATGCTTTTTGACATGGTGAAAAATTTGAATCATTTCAGGTGTTAGCATGGATAAATTATCTTTCGTCACATCGTATGGAAAATCGTACGAAAACTTTAAATCTTTCACGATGTCATTGAAATAGCGTTCAAATACTCCGTGGACATTTTTATAATGCAAATAAAATGTACCCCGGTTAATTTCTGCAATGCGGCAAATTTCTGCTATCGTAATATTCTCCAAAGATTTCTCATTCAATAAGACAAGAAGCGCTCTTTGCAGGCTGTCATGTGTCTTCTTTATACGTAAGTCCATAAATTTTCTCCTTTAATGAACAGAATATTAAAAAGTGTTGGATATTGTACAGAATTCCAAATAGCTGTTGTTTGTACAATAATTTGCTCTCAATTATAATTTTTATTGAACAGATGTACAATAACTTCAATACAAAAGGAGAGATTTAGAATGAAATTACAGGATAAAGTAGCAATCGTAACAGGTGCCGCTTCTGGTATGGGAAAAGCTATCGCGGAAGCTTATGCAAAAGAAGGAGCAAAAGTAGTTGTTTCGGATTTAAATGAAGAGGGCGCAAAAGCTGTTGCAGGTGAAATTACTGCAAACGGTGGTACAGCATTTGCAATTGCAACGAATGTTACAGAAGATGAAGACTTGCAAAGATTATTTGATGCCACAATTGAAAACTACGGACAGCTAGATATTTTAGTGAACAATGCCGGGATTATGGATGGATTCGAGCCTGTCAATGAAATTACAGATGCACGCTGGGATATGATTTTCGCTGTTAATACTACCTCAGTTATGAAGTCCATGCGTATCGCAACAGATATGTTCTTAAAACAAGGTCATGGAGTTATTGTAAATAATATTTCAGCTGGCGGTTTAAACGGTGGTCGTGCAGGTGCCGCATATACCGCTTCGAAACATGCTGTTGTCGGTTTAACAAAAAATACCGCATTCATGTTCTCTCAATCTGGTATTCGCGTAAACGGGATTGCACCAGGAGCTGTTATGACAAATATTCAACAGTCGATGCAAAATATTAGCCAATACGGTGCCGGCCAACAGCAAAAAGGTTCGGGACTGATTCCACGTGTTGGAAACCCGGAGGAAATCGCGAAACTGGCTGTATTTTTAGGTTCGGAAGACTCAAGTTTCATCAACGGTCAAATTATTACAGCGGATGCTGGTTGGACAGCTTATTAAGTATATTTAAAGGCTTTGTAACTTCGGTTGCAGAGCCTTTTTTGCATATTTTATTCTCCTCCATCTAGTCGTAAGTACACCTAAACGAAGCTGCTTATGAATAAAGTATAAAGAGGTGAGGAATAAATGAGCATGACGTACAAAAATATACTAGTTGCCGTTGATGAAACAAATGAGTCGCTGGTTGCTTTTAGAAGAGCTGTGCAAGTGGCACTGAATAATGTCGGAAGTAGGCTGTATATTGTTCATGTAATTGATACTCGTTCCTTTGCATTTTCAGAAAGCTATAACTTTGAGATGATGGAAAAATTTACGAATAATAAAAAGGATCTATTAGATTCTTTAGAGAAAAAAGCGCAGCAGTCCGGGTTAACAAATATCAAAAAAATTATTGAATACGGAACACCCAAACACGTTATCGCACGAGATATCCCTCAGCAGGAAGAAGTGGATTTAATAATTTGCGGTGTAAAAAGAAAAGGAGAGTTAGCCCGTTTTTTCCTAGGATCCGTATCAGAAGGGATTTTAAGAAATGCCCGCTGTGACGTCCTAGTTGTAAGAAATAATTAATAAAATGTCGAAGCTCCACAGAAATTTTCGTGAAGCTTCTTTTTTATGAAACTTTATAAAAGCACAGCCGTCTAAAAGATGAATAATTAAAATCTGGACTCTTTTTTCATAGAGTTTTCAGTGTTATACTAAAAGCTATGACTATACATTCATGTACTCGCTACATAAAGTAAGGAAGGGGAAGTGTTCTTTGCGCAAAATTACGCAAAATCGTCAGCAAAATCCGAAGGCAAAGCAACGGGCAAGTTTAACTTTTCGGATGAATGTCCTTTTCTTTTCAATATTTGTTTTGTTCTCATTACTAATTTTTCGTCTAGGATATATACAAATTGTAAAAGGCGAAGATTATGTGCGCGAATTGGAGCGTACAGAAGAAGTACGGGTGAATACAAGTGTACCCCGTGGCCGTATTTTTGACCGCTATGGTCGTATTTTAGTGGATAATCAGCCTGAAAATGCGATTACTTATACAAAAATGCAAACAACAAAATCTGCTGAAATGCTTGAAATTGCAGAAAAACTTGCACATCTCATTGAGCAGCCGACAGAAAAAGTAACGCAACGGGATAAACTGGATTTCTGGATTTTACGGAATCCGGAAAAAGCAAAAGAAAAAGTTACACAAAAGGAAATGACGAAATTCCAACTTGAAAATGAAGAGTTAGAAACGAAAGAAATCAATAAAGAGTATGATCGACGAATCCGTGATCGTATTACAGATGAAGAACTGGAACAGCTTTCCGATTTTGATTTGGAAGTTCTGGCAATTTACCGCGAAATGATGACAGGCTATAGTTTATCGCCGCAAATTATTAAAGGTGAAAATGTTTCACCAGAAGAGTTTGCCCGAGTTTCAGAACAATTGGCAGACCTGCCTGGCGTAAATACGACAACAGATTGGAAGCGGGTGCGCTTGTCTCCATTGGCGATTTTAGGTCGTACAACGGTACCAAGCAAAGGTGTACCAAAGTCAAAACTGGACTATTATTTAGCACGTGATTATTCTCGTAATGACCGTGTTGGAGAAAGTTATTTTGAAGCACAGTACGAGGAAATTTTGCAGGGTGAAAAATCGGTCGTTAAAAATATTACGAATAAAAAAGGTCAAGTCGTTGAAACGATGACGACTTTTGCAGGGGAGCCCGGCAAAGATTTAGTAACAACAATCGATGTGGAACTACAGCAAAAAGCCGATGAAATTTTGGAAAAGTACTTATTGGAACTGAAAGCGAAAAGTGGTTCCCAATTACTGGACCGTGGCTTTTTAGTTGCGATGAATCCCAAAACCGGCGAACTTTTATCGGTAGTCGGTAAAAAAATAGAAAAAGATAAAGACACGGGCAAACCTTATATTGTTGACTATTCATACGGTACGTTTACGTCAGCCTATGAAGCAGGGTCAACGGTAAAAGCAGCAACTGTTTTAATGGGATACAATGAAGGCGTTATTAAGCCCGGAACGGTCATGCTCGATTCACCGATGCGAATCGGGAATATTACATTAAATACATTATTCAACAAGACAGGTAGTGTCATGCTGAATGATTTGACGGCATTAGAACGTTCATCCAACGTCTATATGTTCAAAATTGCGATGGGTATCGGTGGTCGTACGTATTCACCTGGTATGCGATTTAGTTTAAAGTCAGGTACATTGCAGACAATGCGAAATGAATACGCACAGTTCGGACTAGGTGTACCAACTGGTGTCGACCTTCCTGGTGAATCTACCGGTTATCAGGCTGACCCGGATACCGATGTAAAACTACTAAACTTGGCAATCGGACAGTTTGATACGTATACAACGATGCAATTGGCACAATATATTTCAACAATTGCGAACGGAGGATACCGTATCCAACCGAGAATGCTAAAGGAAATTCGCAACCCTTCTAAAGATGGAGAATATTTAGGGCAAGTTGTGGAAGAAGTAACACCTAAAATTTTAAACAAAATCGAAAACAGCCAACAGGAAATCGATCATGTTAAAGAAGGTCTGCGCCGCGTATACTTCGGTGCAAATGGTTCTGCAAAACGTCAATTTGAAACAGCAGATTATACCGGAGCTGGTAAAACAGGTACAGCCGAGGTAGTTTACTATGGACCACAGCGTGATAAGTGGAAAACAAACACAATCAACATTGTCCATGTAGGTTTTGCTCCATATGATGACCCGGAGATTGCCTATGCAGTCATTTATCCATGGGCTACGACAATCTTTAACAATAACTATTTACCACAGGCGAACTTGACGGCCCGTGAATTAGTAGATTCGTATTTTGAGCTGAAAAACAAATATGCAGAAGAAGGCTTATCTACAAGTAAAGTAGAAAAACCAATCATTAAGCATTCTGATGAAAAACTGGATGAGGACGAAGAAGTCGAAACAGTAAATGAATAAAATAATGATCCCGTAGTTTCTGGCTACGGGATTTTTTTTAAGGAGAACATTTGATGCGAAAGAAAATCTTACATATTGTCGTCATAATCGGTGCTTTAAGTAATGCGGCAATTTTAGCTTTTATGGACATGCCGGTATGGCTCATCATTTTAATGTCGGTTATATATATCATTATGTTTGAAGGACTCCTGCTCATACTGGAACCACGCTTAGTCCGTGCTGAACGCGAACGGAATGTTAAAGCGTTTCCTTTTTTACGGGAACTGGTCGATGCCAAAAAAGCGACGGTTACTTTACGGGATGGTACGGTGTTATTTAATGCGACGTTTGAAGGCTATGCCCACCCGAAAGATGCGAAAACGATTTTACTATATGTACATAAAGTAAAGACAAAAAAGGAAAAGCCGACATTTACAGAACATTCTATTAAACTTATTAACATAAAAAGTGTAAAAAAGATTCAATAAGAAGAAATTGAGACAATTTGCAGGGATTTCCTGTAAATTGTCTTTTTTATTTACAAAGCTTTACATTCAATTAACGGCTGCATTATATATGCTTAATAAATTGTCACTATAGTTGGAATTGTAAGAAAAAACATCTATTAAACAAGCGGAGGAATTACAAATGAAAAAGTGGCAGTACTTAACATCAACAGCTTTACTAGGTTCGGCAATTGTTTTAGGAGCATGCGGCGGAGAAGAAAATAATGATGAAACAGCTACATCTGCACAAACAACAGAACAAGCCGAAGCTGGCAGCGCACAGTTAACAGGTAATGTAGTAGGCGATGGTTCGTCAACAGTTGCTCCAATTACAGAAGCATTAGTTGAAGAATACGCGGGGGTACAAAAAGATGTACGCGTCGCAGTTGGTGTATCTGGTACAGGCGGCGGTTTCGAAAAATTCATCAATGGTGAAACAGATTTCTCAAACGCTTCTCGTCCAATCAAAGATAATGAAGTGGAAGAGCTGAAAAATGCAGGAGTAGAATATACAGAATTTGAACTTGCTTATGATGGTTTATCGGTAGTAGTACACCCTGAAAATACTTGGGCAAAAGATCTGACAGTGGATCAGTTAAAACAGATTTGGATTGAAGACGGGACCACAAAAAAATGGTCTGATATCGATCCATCATGGCCGGAAGAAGAAATCGTGTTCTATTCACCAGGTTCTGACTCAGGAACGTATGACTACTTCGATGAAATCATTTTAGATGGTGAAGACATCGTCAAATCGGCAACATTATCTGAAGATGACAACGTGTTAGTACAAGGGGTAACAGCTGACAAAAATGCAATCGGCTATTTCGGCTACGCGTATTACCTGGAAAACAAAGATAAATTACAAGTTGTAACTGTGGATGGAGTGGAACCAACTAACGAAACAATTGAATCAGGGGAATATTCTCCACTGTCCCGTCCACTATTCGTCTATGTAAATAATAGTGCAGTTAAAGATAATGAAGCAACATATGACTTCATGAAATTTACACTTGAAAACGCAGGGGAGATGGCAGAAGTCGTAGGATATGTTAGCCTGCCGGATGAAAAGTATGAAGAAGCTTTAAAAGAGTTGGAAGCACTAAAATAATTTCGTTGTTTAATAGTGTGGGGTGGCTCTCATGCCCCCACACATTTTTTAATGTGAAAAATTTTGATCGTTTTATATAGATGACACTGGAAGGAGTTTTCACACATGGCTCTTAAACAACAGGAGCAGGTAAATGTCCAACAACTAATCGAGCGTTCGCGCAATCGCAAAGGAAAGAAGGTAATCGAAAAGATTGTACCGTTCGGGTTATTTCTAGCAGCGACGATTTCGGTACTTACGACGTTTGGGATCGTATTTACACTGATATTCGAGACATTTGAATTTTTTACGCGCGTGTCGATTACAGATTATTTATTTGGTACAGAATGGCTGCCATTCTCTAGTAAGGAGCCGTTGTATGGAATATTACCATTAATATTCGGGACATTTAAAATAACGCTGATTGCGATTATTGTAGCCGTGCCATTCGGTTTAGGTGCTGCCATTTATCTAAGTGAATATGCGTCAGAAGGTGTACGAAAAATCATTAAGCCGATTTTAGAAGTGCTTGCAGGTGTACCGACGATTATATACGGGTTCTTTGCCTTATCATTCATTACTCCGATATTACAGACGGTTATTCCCGATTTAAAAATTTTCAACGCGATCAGCCCAGGAATCGTTGTGGGTGTCATGATCATCCCCATGATCACATCCATGTCCGAGGATGCAATGAGCTCGGTTCCGAGGTCGATTCGTGAAGGTGCGTTAGGATTGGGTGCAACAAAATTCGAAGTGGCCGTTAAAGTTGTTCTGCCAGCTGCTTTATCAGGGATTGTCGCATCTGTCGTATTAGGTATTTCCCGGGCAATAGGTGAGACGATGATAGTTTCCTTGGCAGGAGGCTCTACACCAAAATTCGACTTCGTATTTACTGATTCGATTCAAACGATGACAGCCTATATTGTGCAAGTGACAACAGGAGATGCCGGTTACGGTACCACAATCTACTATTCTATTTATGCTGTTGGATTCACATTGTTTATTTTCACGTTAGCGATGAACTTACTCGCAACCTATATTTCAAAACGCTTCCGAGAGGAGTATTAATATGCGCTATATTCAAGAAGAATTAGTAATGAAGCGAATGAATAAACGCCTCATTTCAAATAAATTGTGGAAATTCATTTTTATTGTTGCTACAAGTTTTGCGCTTATTTCATTAGGCATGCTACTTTATCGAATTTTGACGCAGGGACTTGGTTTTTTAGATATCAGTTTCATTACAAACTTCGCGTCGCGTATTCCTGAAAGTGCAGGGATTAAAGCTGCATTGGTTGGATCTTTATGGCTGATGAGCGTAGTTGCTCCTGTCTCGATTATTTTAGGGGTAAGTACAGCACTATATTTGGAAGAATACGCAAAACAAAATAAATTGAACGACTTTATCCGTATCAATATTTCTAACCTGGCAGGAGTACCTTCGATTGTTTTCGGTTTACTTGGACTAACAATTTTCGTCCGGTTGTTCGGCTTCGATAAAAGTATTTTGGCGGCAGGTTTGACGATGAGTTTACTTATATTGCCGGTTATTATTGTGGCGGCACAAGAAGCGATCCGCGCGGTACCTAATGAACAGCGTGAGGCTTCATACGGAATGGGGGCGACGAAATGGCAAACGATTGTCCGTGTCGTGCTGCCGGCTGCGATTCCAGGAATATTGACAGGGAGTATTTTGGCGTTATCCCGAGCAATTGGTGAAACAGCGCCATTAGTCGTAATTGGTATTCCGGTAATATTGCAATTTTTACCAACAGGTTACCTCGATACATTTACCGCATTGCCGATGCAGATTTTCGACTGGGCAAAACGTCCACAAGAAGCATTCCAGCATGTGGCATCTGCAGGAATCATCGTATTAATGGTTTTCCTACTGACGATGAATTCCATTGCAATCTTTATCCGAAATAAATTCCAAAAACGATATTAGGAGGTAAATGGAATGGTACAACTATTAACGAAACATGAAGTGCGTCCATCGGCAATGGGCATCGAAACCAATCAAGCGAATATCATGAAGTCTCATAACTTTAATTTATGGTATGGGGATCACCATGCTTTAAAAGATATCAATCTGGAAATGAAAGAGAACGAGGTAACCGCAATTATCGGTCCTTCTGGCTGCGGGAAATCCACTTATATAAAAGCATTGAATCGCATGGTGGAGCTTGTGCCGATCGTACGGACATCAGGACAGATCAATTACCGTGGCCGCAATATATTTTCGAACGGCTATGAAGTGGAGGAGCTTCGCACGAAAGTAGGTATGGTGTTCCAAAAACCGAACCCGTTTCCAAAGTCGATTTATGACAATATCGCATACGGACCACGTATTCACGGAATAAAAAACAAGAAAATCCTCGATGAAATTGTGGAAAAGTCACTGCGTGGTGCAGCAATATGGGATGAAGTGAAAGACCGTTTAAACCAAAATGCCTATGGATTATCGGGTGGTCAACAGCAACGTATTTGTATCGCTCGCTGTCTGGCTATCGAACCGGATGTCATTTTAATGGATGAGCCGACATCAGCGCTTGATCCGATTTCTACATTAAAGGTTGAAGAGCTTGTACAGCAGATGAAAGAACAGTATTCAATCGTCATCGTGACACATAATATGCAGCAGGCGGCTCGAATTTCTGACAAAACAGCCTTCTTCCTGAATGGGGAAGTAGTAGAGTTTGATAAGACGGATATTATTTTCTCGACTCCATCAGATCAGCGCACCGAAGACTATATTTCCGGTCGTTTTGGATAATGGGAAAAGGAGAATGATACCGATGATTCGTGAACGTTTTGAACATGATTTAATGACCGTACAACAAGATTTAATGGAACTTTGTGATTTGAGTATTCATTCTTTACAAGAGTCTTTCAAAGCTTTTTTGAAAAAGGATATCGATTTAGCATTACAAGTCATTGATACCGATCCGAAGATAAACCGGTTGGAAGAAATCATCAATGACCGCGTAATTTTACTGATTGCTAAACAGCAGCCTGTTGCGACGGATTTGCGTCGATTGATCGTTGTCATAAAAGCGGCGTCGGATATGGAGCGAATCGGGGATCATGCGGTCAATATCGCAAAGGAATCGATTCGAATCGGAAAAGAGCCATTTGTTACAAGTGTGGAACCGATTGAGGAAATGTTCCATAAAACAATCTTAATGCTGCGCCAAATTGTCGACGCCTTTATAGAGGAAAATACGACAAAGGCAAAAGAAATTGCAAACCTGGATGATGAGGTCGACGAATTAACAGGCAATACGCTCAGTAACTTAATGAAACTCTCGGTTTCCAACGAGCATGTTGCACAAGTGACAAGTCTATCCTACGTTTGCCGCTGTATCGAACGCGCGGCGGACCACGCAACAAATATTGCCGAGCATTTGTTCTATCTTGTAAAAGGAAAGCATTATGAACTGAATAATTAAATGATTAAAGTATAGGGAGGAAACTTCCTATACTTTTTTGTTTTTTTGAAACGTCAGCCCATTGGCAATCGTTTACAATGTAGGAAAGGGGGGGCGGCGTAATATGATTGAGAATATCGGGCAGATTATTGATGAATACAGTAAGCATTTATTGCGCATCGCATACTTTTACACCAAAAATCGCCATGCTGCCGAGGACATTGTACAAGATGTTTACATAAAGTTTATGCAGACCGACTACTCGGAAAGCGGTCAATTAAGAGCATATTTAACAAAAATGACAGTTAATAAAAGTAAAGATTACTTAAAGAGCTGGGCTTATAAAAAAATACAATTCGAAACGAAATGGTGGATGAAAGCGACGGACCATGATCATGTCATCCAGCAAGAAGAACGATCCAGTATCGGGGCAGCTATTTTAAAGCTGCCATTGAAATACCGGGAACCAATAATATTGTATTACTACGAAGAAATGAGTGTCCTGCAAGTGGCGGCCATATTGCAGATTAACGAAAATACCGTAAAGACCCGGTTAAGGCGGGGACGCGAACAATTAAGGCCAGTACTGGAAGGAGAATGGGAGGTGCTTCGTCATGAATGAGTTCAGAAAAGCATTAATTGATGTTGCAGGGGATCTATCGGAAAGTGAAACTGCTGTAAAAAATGCTCTATTACTTAAAAAACCTCGCAACAAAAAGGTGAAGATAGGCTATTATTTAGTTCCTGCAGTTATTGTGACTCTGATTATTTTTTCCTGGCAGATATTTATTCCGAAAATGATGGATTTTAGCCAGGCTGAACAACCTACGAATGAAGATTTATTTGAATTTATCACTGCACTTGAAGAAATGGAATATAAAGGCGGTATTGAAACAAGCCGTGCTAATGCTTATTTACAAATGGTGGAGATTATAGGTATACCGAAATATGCAAAGAGTATAGGGATTACAATTACAGATGAGGATCGTCAGCAGGCAAAAAATAGCCTTGAACAAAAATGGAGAGAAAGCGATCTTACAGGTGTGTTAGCATCAGCTTCCGTATCTAATCATTTTCCAAAAGAAAAATTTGATGAAAATATTGTCCCGTTATTAATAGAAACGGTAGCCTATAACAAAAAGTTGGAAGAAAAGATGTTTCAGGATTATTCGAAAATGCTACCGGGAATTGCAAATTCCTATGGTAATTTCATGGGATTTTCCTATATGGAAACACATTATAAGACACAATTAGATCAGTTTAAAGAGCAACATGATATTATAATTTTATCTAATAAAAGTTCAAGTAACTCTGGGACAGTAGTTGCGGTAGAGGATAATATGTTTTTATTTGTTAAGAATATGACGACTAACGAATATAATCAGATTTCACCTCGTATTTTTGTAGATAGATTTGCTGCATGGTTTATAAATGATCCGAAAAACCCAGTTCAAGTAGGCGATTATGTCAATTTAAAAGAAACGGTAATTTCAGAAGACCGGATAGGCAATGAATTTGCAGGTGTAGGTCTTCATTATGGTCTGGAAATTCTTTTACCTAAAGAACGTGCCGATGAAATAAAAGAAATAGAATTAACCGACCAAGTTCTTGAAGAATTCAACGAAATATACGGGAAAGCTGTACTTATAAATGAAGAGGCGATCGAAATAACGGAGCCGCCGATTTGTGTTATTCATAAAAAAGGGGAATCCTATACGGTTTGGCAGAACGAAAAAGGTCTTCTTTATATTCTTCCGTTTGGTAAGAGAGAATTGGCATCATTTACGGAATCTACTTCAAAAAAAATGTTATCTTTATTTAAACAATTTATTAATGAATAATTTATGAAATGAAGGGGTACATGGTACAATATAGGTAATTCAAATAAGTTGCGTACTTATTTAGATGTAAAGGGGTAGACAGCATGTTAAAAACTATTGTATTTGACCAATTAAAGCAAGCGATGAAAAACAAGGATGTATTAGCTAAAGGAGTGTTAACTTTAGTGAAGTCCGCTTTGGATGCTGCAGAAAAAGAAAAGGGCGCGGAATTGACGCCACAGGAAGAAACTGCTGTCATTAATCGTGAAATTAAGCAGACAAACCAGTCATTGGAAGGTGCTAAGCAAGCGGACCGTTCAGACTTAATTGAAAAGGAAGAAGCAAAACTAGTTATTTTGAAAAGCTTTTTACCAAAACAGTTAACAGAGGAAGAAATTTCAGCCGAGCTTCAGGCAGCTGGTATTACTTCAGGAATGAATATGGGAGACGCAATGAAAATTGCGAAACCATTATTAGATGGAAAAGCAGATGGCGCAACCATTTCAAAAGTTGTTAAAACGCTCATTTCCTAAATTTTAAGACTTAGAAAAGGAGGTGTGCCGCATTTATTTGGCGGTCACGTCCTTTTCGCTATATTTCTAAAACGAATCTATTGGCAATTCAAAAGGAATTAGAATAGGGAGGATTAAAATGACCTTACATGAACAGATTAATCTGTATGTACCATACAACGAACAGGAAGCGAAGGATCGGGACATCATTTTACGTGCAATGGCTACGTTATCAGATGTCCTGACACGTAATAATGAAGTTTTGCATTTTACTGCTTCTGCTTTTGTGTTCAACCCGGATCGTACACGTGTATTAATGGCGCATCATAATATTTATAATTCATGGGGCTGGATGGGTGGTCATGCAGACGGAGACCCTGATTTATTTAATGTAGCAAAAAAAGAGCTGATGGAAGAATCGGGTATTACGGAAGCAAAAGCAATTCAAGAAGATATTATATCACTGGATATCCTGCCGGTAATCGGTCATATGAAAAACGGGAAATATGTGGCTGCACATTTACATTTTAATGTGACGTATATATTTGAAGTCGAAGATGAAGCGACATTCCAAGCAAAACTCGACGAAAATAGTGAAGTCGGATGGATCGGAATGGACGAAGTTGCCGTAAAATGTACGGAAGCGCATATGATTCCGATCTATGAGAAAATTATTGAGAAGGTCAAAAAAATCGGTTGTTAAAATGTTATTAAACAACACAGCTTTTCAAAACTTCATGCCAGCGGATGAAGTTTTTTCTTACGTAGATTTTCTGGATTCAACTGGCTGATGTACAGAAAAACACAAACGATTGCTGAAAATGAAATAATTTCACAAAACTAAACAGCCGTGTGCTAAAATAACGATGTATAAACAAAAGGGAGGCTATTTTCAAATGGCAAAAAAAGTAAAAGAATATAAAATTAACCCAGACCGAGTGGAAGAAGCATTATTAATTCAAAATCGTATGCTTATCGAATTATTCGTTCAAGTTTTACATGAACAATTAGTAATCGAACGTCCTGTCTTACACGAACGTTTAGAAAACTTAATCGAGCTTTCAGATAACGATCGTGATTTGAAAGATACTTTACACGCTTTAACTCAAAAATTATAATTACATACATTTATGTGTGGTGCGGTATCCTAGAGATACCGCTTTTTTTATGCAAAAAAACGCAAATAGAAAGTCAGTTATTCACACGCAGTTTAAATTACTACTTTTTAATTTTGATTTTCGCTATACTATCGGTATTGATTTGAAAACAGATGGAGGGGTTTCACATGACAAATGAATATAAGACTGTTTTAACCGATGAAATTCTTCATTTTTTATATCGTAATGCATCTTTTCAAGCTTTGGATGAAAACCAGCAGCAACAGTTTCTTAAGAAATTTGGTCAGCAACCATTATTCATAGAGGTCATCGAAATTGCAATCGCACTTGAAGAAATGATTGCAGAAGTGGAAGCAACGATGCCAAAAATACAGGATAAAGATTATTTATTCCCGATTGAGCAACAAAAGCAATTGTTGAAAGAACGTACGGTTAGCGATGGCAATGTATTGTATGTCCCGTTTGAAGAGATGAAAAATCTTTATTCACCAATGGTTGTCATCATACAGCAATCTGGCGCCATGCAGGAGTATGAAGCCTTTACAAAAGGGACGATATTGCCGCTATTTAACTTATGTGCTGTCCAGAAGAGGGATTTAATCATCCTGCCATTTAGCAACATACCGTCTCCAACGCTTCTTTTTAAAAATGGAATAATGGATATTGAAATGTTTGACCAATTTTTGCAGCAGTACGAAATAGGAGACGCTCAGATTATGCCAGCGATTGACAAGGCAATTGAAATGTTTACGAAGGACAAAATTGATAATCAGCGGGATCTCATGATTATTACAGACAATCGATTTACCGATTTTTCTAAATTGAATCAACAAGTGATGGCAGGGAAAATGCAGGAGCTTGATATCGATTTGTCCGTTATTGCAATGAGCGAAAATGATTTTGAAAAACAGCCGATTGCGTTTGCCGACAAAGTATTTTTTGCAAACGATTAATAAAGTTTTCTAACGAATCCGTGACGGGTTCGTTTTTTTGTTGGCCGGATATTTAGTTATGGACAAGGAATTTTAAAAGGCTATGCGGAATATTTAAAGTAAGGATACATAATTAGAGAGAAATGGAGTGTTTCGATTAATGTATACAGCCTATTGCAGAACTGTCCAAAGTTCAATGCGTGTCGGTATGAAGCTTATGAACTGGAGAAAACCGGAATTACTCCAAGGTGAAAACAGCCTGGAAAAATTGCCGGATGTTGTGAAAAGTTTAGATTTAAATATGCTCTTAGTGATAACCGATGAAGGAATTCACAAGTTGGGGCTTATGGATACGTTATTAGAGGGCTTACAGCAGCAAAATATTGCATTTGTTGTCTATGATAAAACGGTTCCAAACCCGACTTTCACCAATATTGAAGAAGCGCTGGAATTGTATGATGCACATCAATGTGATGGCATTATAGCATTTGGCGGAGGATCACCGATGGATTGTGCAAAAGCGGTTGCAGCAAGAATCGCACGCCCTGAAAAATCATTGGCTGATTTAAAGGGTTTATTTAAAGTACGAAAAGAAATGCCGCCGTTTTTTGCAATCCCGACAACTGCCGGTACTGGGAGCGAAGGGACGATTGCCGCCGTCGTATCTAATAGTGAAACACATGAGAAATTCGCCATTATGGATCCGGTACTTGTACCGCACTATGCTGTACTGGACCCGGTACTGACAATTAATTTGCCACCACATATTACATCTACAACGGGAATGGATGCATTGACACATGCCGTTGAAGCATATATCGGTAAAAGCAATACGGAGGAGACGAGAAAATATGCCCGAGAGGCTGTTATTCTTATTTTTAAGTATTTAGTACGCGCCTATGAAGATGGAACAGATATGAAAGCGAGGACAGAAATGCAACGCGCGTCGTATTTGGCAGGGCTGGCGTTCACACGGGCATATGTAGGCTATGTTCATGCCATTGCTCATACACTCGGCGGATTTTATCAAGTTCCGCACGGTTTTGCCAATGCGGTAATTCTTCCGCATGTACTACGGTTTTATGGTGAGAGCGCGGCCAAACCGTTAGCAGAACTGGCGACAATTGTAGGAATCGGAAAAATAACAGATAGTGATGAAAAAAAGGCGGAATTGTTCATCGAAGCAATTGAAGAACTGAATAACAAAATGGAGATTCCACGCAAAATAACAGGAATCGTCAACCGTGATGTGCCGTTAATGGTGGAGCGCGCACTACAAGAAGCGAACCCGCTGTATCCAGTACCGCGCATTGTAAATAAAGATGAAATGTTTTATTTATATCAAATTATTCAGGAATAGTGGATAAGGATTTTAATCAAGTAAACCCCGATTTTCTATAGAAAATCGGGGTTTATGATTGGTTATATGTTATTAATCAAGCTGATCGTCGAAGTAGTTTAGTAAGCCTTGATAGATGCCGAGTGTTGCTTGTTCCCGGTAATAATCTGTAGTAATGGCCCGTTCTTCAGAAGCATTGCTTAAATAGCCAAGCTCCAGCAATATAGCATTTTGACGGTTTTCACGCAGTACTAAATAATTACCGAAGCGTGGTCCGCGGTCTTTCAGGTTCACTTTCGATGCCAGGCCGTCATGTACATATTCGGCAAGCTTTTTCTGATAACCATTTGTATAATAGGTCGTAAATCCGCTCACCGAGCTATCTTCGTTTGCATCATAGTGAATACTGATAAACGCATCCGCACCAGCCTGATGGGATACTGCCACACGTTTTCGTAAGTCGACAAAAACATCGGATTCACGAGTCATGACAACATTTGCACCGGCTGCCTGTAATTTGGAACGGAGCAGTTCAGCTGTAAAAATATTAATATCTTTTTCGTCTGTTCCACGAACACCCGTAGTACCGCGGTCATTACCGCCGTGACCAGCATCCAGTACGATTGTTAAGCCTTTTAATGTCCCTTTTTTACGTTCTTCTGCCTCGCTTGTATTGTTTTTGGCTGTTGTTCCTTGTGAATCGTTTTCACTTACTACCCAGTTTGCGACGTATGCCGTTTGGCGATCGTTTACTGCGATTTTAAACCAGTCGCCTTCACTTTCCACTATCGGATATGTATGACCAGCATCTGCAATGACGACAACATTAGAAGAGGTGGAAGGGGATTCCCTTAAATTTGTCCCGTTATAAATAATCGTCACAAAGTTTTTCGTATCTTCTTTTTCAGATGAAGGATTTTGTTTCAATTGTTTTGTAAACGTTCCGTAAAAACTGTAGATCCAACCCTTTTTGCCTTTTTCATATTCAATCTCGACCCAATTATGATCTCGGCTGACTACTTTAAATTGTTGGCCTTCAGTGGCAAGCCCTAATTTTTTTGCTGTTAAATCCGGCTTTTTTCGGATATTGACAGCATTGACATTAACAGTAAATGTATTTGGATCAATTTGTTGTAATGGTTCATTGGACTGATCCTGCTGTCCATTATCGGAAGGGGCAGCCGGCACTTCCGTCTTCGCTTCTTTCACTGTGACGTATTCCGCAAATACCCAGCCTGTCGTCTCGCCGAACTGAATTTGAATCCAGTCCTGTTCCTGTTTTAAAAATTTGCTTTCCGTCCCGGAAGAGATTTTCGTCAAAACAGAAGCTGATAGTGATGGTGCTACACGCACATTTAAAGCGTTTACCTGTGAAATGACTGTTTTTTCAATTGATGTATCTGATTGTCCATTGGCTGTTTTCACAAGCCATGCCGCAACCCATCCTTCCTGCTGACCGACTTGAACATGGTGCCAATCCCCTTGTTTTTCAATTGACGTAATTTCGGTACCTTCTTTTAACGTATCGAGGATCGGATAGGAAAGACCTGGACCTTCACGCAAATATAATATTTCCGCGTTTACATATAAAGGTTCACCATTGGCCAGAGCAGGGCGAGCGGAAAAATAATACGGAACAATTGCCGTGAATAATAATAAAAACGATAAACCTATTATTAATTTATTTTTTTTCATAGTTTCCTCCTTTTAATTTAGTTAAATGACCTTTCACTATATACTCCTATATTATAAAAGTATTTATGACAAAAAATATAGCGTTTTTTTGAAAATGGTTGACAACTTGTCACGACATCATTAAGATTAGTGTTAATTTAACAAAAGTAACATTGCCAATGACCAAACAAGTAGCGGTTGCCAATGCTGAAAAGAGAGGGAAAGACTTAGGCTGTAATCTTTCCTGCAGTATGTAACATGTGAACAACAGTTGAGAGGCGTTTCCTCGAAAAAATTTTTTTCTAGTAGGGGAAAACGGAGTCGGCCGTTATCCGAATTCGAGAGGATGTAGTCATACATCAATTAGGGTGGAACCGCGGAAGATTATAAAGCTTTCGTCCCTTGCAGTATTTGCAAGGGGCGGGGGCTTTTTTTATTTTCTTCTTAAATAGCACGCGAAAAGTTTGGTCAACTAAGAGAGGAGTGCTTTTTATGAATTTTAAAGTACCTAAAGGAACACAGGATATTTTACCGGGTCAATCCGAGAAATGGCAGTATGTAGAACGTGTCATTCGTGATTTATGTGATAAATATCGCTATAACGAAATTCGCACACCAATGTTTGAGTCAACAGAGCTATTCCAACGTGGTGTAGGCGATACAACAGATATCGTACAAAAAGAAATGTACACATTTACGGACAAAGGAAATCGTTCATTAACATTACGTCCAGAGGGAACAGCTTCAGCGGTTCGTGCATATGTGGAGCATAAAATGTTCGGTCAGGCAGATCAGCCAGTCAAACTTTATTACACAGGTCCAATGTTCCGTTATGAACGCCAACAGGCAGGCCGCTACCGACAATTCGTTCAGTTTGGTGTAGAAGCTATCGGTTCAGCTGATCCGGCGATTGACGCGGAAGTAATGGCGCTTGCAATGGATGTGTATACAACACTTGGCTTGACGGACTTAAAATTAGTCATTAACTCATTAGGTGACAAAGAGACACGTGATGCTCACCGCAGCGCGTTAATCGAGCATTTCACACCGGTCGTTGGTGAGCTTTGCAGTGATTGTCAAAGCCGTCTGGAGAAAAATCCATTACGTATTTTGGATTGTAAAGTGGATGCGAAACACCCGGCAATGGCAACAGCACCGGCTCTAACAAATTATTTAACGGATTCTTCAGCGGAATACTTCACGAAAGTAAAACAATATTTAGATGTACTCGGCATCTCTTACGAAGTCGACCCTAACTTAGTACGAGGACTTGATTACTACAACCATACAGCATTTGAAATTATGATTACAGGTGACGGATTCGGCTCAATTACGACACTTTGCGGCGGCGGTCGCTATAATGGTTTAGTTGAAGATATTGGCGGACCGGAATCACCGGGTATCGGATTTGCCTTATCGATTGAACGATTATTATTAGCGCTGGAAGCAAAAAATATTGAGCTTGCGACAGGTAATGATCTCGAAATGTATGTTGTGGCAATGGGTGAAGAGGCAAAACTAAAAGCAGTGGAACTTGTAAGCTCATTCCGTGCAAAGGGTATTTCAGCAGATATGGATTATTTGGACCGTAAAATGAAGGGACAAATGAAAGCTGCCGACCGTGCTAACGCTAAATTTGTCATTGTACTAGGTGAGTCAGAATTAGAAGAGCAAGCAGTAAACGTCAAAACAATGGAGACAGGCGATCAGACAAAAGTGGAATTCGGTCAGCTTGTCCAATACGTTTTAGAAAACAAATAGTGGAGGAATAAACAATGGCGCAAAGAACACACGCATGCGGTTTAGTAACAGCTGCAGAAGCGGGACAAGAAGTTGTATTAAAAGGTTGGGTACAAAAACGTCGTGACTTAGGCGGATTAATTTTCGTAGATATGCGTGACCGCGAAGGGATCGTACAAGTAGTTTTCGGAGATCAGGCGAAAGATGCTTTAGAACTAGCAAATAAAATTCGCAGTGAGTTTGTCATTGAAGTAAAAGGTAAAGTAGTTTTACGTGATGCAGCTCAAATAAATAAAAATATGAAAACAGGCGAAATTGAAGTGGCAGCTTCGGAACTGACAATTATTAATGAAGCTAAAAACCCGCCATTCGCAATCGATAACAATGTCGAAGTATCGGAAGAATTACGTTTAAAATACCGTTATTTAGATTTACGTCGTCCTGTAATGTATGACACATTTAAAATGCGCTCTGATGTAACACGTACAATCCGTAATTTCTTACAAAACGAAGGCTTCCTGGAAGTTGAAACACCAATTTTAACGAAATCAACACCAGAAGGCGCACGTGACTACTTGGTTCCATCACGTGTACATGACGGCGAATTCTATGCATTGCCGCAATCTCCACAGTTATTTAAACAGCTTCTAATGGTAGGTGGCTTTGAGAAGTATTTCCAAATTGCTCGATGCTTCCGTGATGAAGATTTACGTGCAGACCGTCAGCCGGAATTCACACAAGTGGATATTGAAACTTCATTCTTATCAATGGATGAAATTATCGAAATGAATGAGCGCCTTCTGACTCAAGTTATGAAAGATGTCAAAGGTATTGATGTCGTAACTCCATTCCCACGCATGAGCTATAAAGAAGCAATGGATCGTTTCGGTTCAGATAAACCGGATGTACGTTTCGGACTGGAATTAAAACAGCTTTCAGATATCGTGAAAGAATCTGCTTTCGGAGTATTTGCAAACGCAGTAGCAAATGGCGGCGAAGTGAAAGCAATTAATGTAAAAGGCGCGGCAGCAAACTATTCTCGTAAAGATATTGATGCTTTAGGCGAATTTGCGGGCCGTTACGGAGCAAAAGGTTTAGCTTGGTTAAAAGTAACAGAAGAAGGCTTGAATGGCCCAATCGCGAAGTTCTTTGAAGGAGAAGCAGCGGACGGCATCATCCAAGCAACAGAAGCACAAGCTGGTGACTTATTATTATTCGTTGCAGACAAATCTTCTGTAGTTGCAGATGCACTTGGCGCATTACGCTTAAAATTAGGAAAAGAGCTAGGCTTAATCGATGAGTCGAAATTCGAATTCTTATGGATCGTTGATTGGCCATTATTCGAATATGATGAGGCGGAAGGTCGTTATTATGCGGCTCACCATCCATTCACTCGTCCATTCGATGAAGACTTGGAGTTAATGAATACAAACCCTAAAGAAGTTCGTGCTCAAGCCTACGATATCGTATTAAATGGTTACGAGCTTGGCGGCGGTTCTCTTCGTATTTATGAGCCGGATTTACAAGCGAAAATGTTTGAACTGCTAGGATTCAGTGAAGAAGAAGCACGTGCACAGTTCGGTTTCCTACTAGAAGCGTTTGACTATGGCGTTCCTCCACATGGCGGATTAGCAATGGGTCTTGACCGATTAGTAATGCTTCTTGCAGGCCGTACAAACTTACGCGATACAATTGCATTCCCGAAAACGGCAACGGCAAGCTGTTTATTAACAGATGCACCATCACCAGTTTCCGATGCACAGCTTGAAGAGTTAAGCTTACGTATTGCAGCAACAGCAAAAAAATAAATCATAAAAGGTATTTCTTCTCTCGGGAAGAAGTACCTTTTTTTATAAAGTAAAATGGAACCATATATTTCTAAAAAGTTAGTACAATAATAATAATTTATGAGAATGCGATGTTTTCGATTGAATAATCAGAATATTGGTGTTAATATATCATTAATACGAATCCTGAAGTGTTCGTCGCTATATTTGTTACTAAACACTTTTGACCGAACAATAAATCGTTGGGAGCTACTATTACCGTAGAAGCAAACATGCCCCATTTGGAGCGGGAAGTTTAACGCTGCGATTAGTGCACCCCCTTGCTATAGACGCGGGATCAAAACGATGTTGTAGCAAGACGGCATATTTGGGATTCGTCAATTTTCTAATTTTACTCTTCTACTTTCATGTAGAAGAGTATTTTTATTTTGCCTTCATAATTGGAATGGAAGCATTTATAAAGCAAAAAATATTGCAAATGCTATTTTCTGTCATTATATTGTTGCTTGCATCTCGTAATTGATGTCGATATAATGCCTAGTAGAATGATAAAGATTGAGGGGTAAAATTAGATGTTACATCAATTTTCACGAAACGAATTAGCTATTGGAACAGAAGGCTTAGAAAAGCTTAAAGAAACGACAGTCGCAATTTTAGGTGTAGGCGGGGTAGGCTCGTTTGCAGCAGAAGCATGTGCACGCAGCGGGATTGGCCGTATCATATTAGTAGATAAAGATAATGTGGATATTACGAATGTTAATCGTCAATTAGTTGCCTATTTATCAACGGTCGGAAAATCAAAATCTGCTGTTATGAAAGAACGGATTGCAGATATCAACCCGGAGTGTGAGGTAATCGATATGCATATGTTCTATACAGAAGAAACATATGAACAGTTTTTCGCACAAGGAATCGATTATGTCATAGATGCATCCGATACTGTAATGTACAAAATCCACATTATGAAAGAATGTTTAAAACGCAATATCCCAATTATCTCAAGCATGGGTGCTGCAAACAAAATGGATCCTACTCGTTTCCAAATTGCCGATATTTCAAAAACCCATACAGATCCACTGGCAAAAGTAATTCGTACAAAACTTCGCAAAGAAGGCATTAAAAAAGGTGTAACTGTTGTATTTTCAGATGAATCCCCGATTGTCGTACGTCCTGACGTTGCACAATATGTCGGAAAACCTGAAGCGGAAATCCGCAAAGCACAATTACCGCCTTCATCAAATGCATTTGTACCATCTGTAGCTGGCTTAATAGCTGCAAGCTGGGTAATAAATACAATTTTAAAAGATGTCCAAATTAACCGTGTTCAAGGTTAAATGAAGATTTCATTAAATAAAAAAGATGTGTAAGGAGGAGGTTCGTCTCTTTTTTACACATCTTTTTTAATGGATAATTGCTATAGATCAAAAAATAATCTAAACTACTTAGTCATATGGAATTTTCTGAGGAGACTGTTTAAGAATTAGAATAACGATTCCATCAATCAAATATCGCCTAATAAATTACATAATTTAATTAGTTATACAATAATTCCCTTAAAATAGTTGAATTATGAATATCCATTCATTTATCTGAATAAGTAGTTATTATTGTGATAAAATAATAAATATGTTTTGGAAGGGAGTTTAAAGATGGTCATTCAACAATTGGAGTATAGGGGTTTGAATTTACATGATGTCATCGGGTCGGTTGAAATTGCGATTGATGCCGATTTAAATACGATCCACATTTATGATACTGATCATATTGTTGAACCCGAATATGATTTTTTAACGAAAAACTTCAAGTTAAGTGAAGGTTTCTGGAAAATGGCGGGTGTTATAAAAGGTAAGCAATTATTTTTGAACAATGATGAAAAAAGTCTAGATAGATGGATCGAATCATTTAAATGGATTTTTTACAGTTCTGGCCAATCCATTAAAATTTATAATCAAGGTGTAATGGTCGTTTATAAAACCGGTTCTATTGAAAATGAGAAGTTATTATATGAAAAATACTTTTCTCGTCTGACAGATGAATCTTTGAATAGCAAATGACATAATATTCTATAAAGAGATTAATTATGGCAAAAATATGGCAGGATTTTAATGATTTTTTCGTTTTTGCAGAAAAATTCCTTTTTTTTGCTATAGTTAATAAAGTATTGATAATATGCATGGGGATGCAAGGAGGACGATAGAATGACAATTGAAATGAAAAATGATTTATTGAATTTGCCGAGTCTACAGTTGAAAATGGATAGAATCGTTTTTGAAAATATCGATACGAAACCAAATTGGTCGAAAGCTTTTGAGCAGCTTGATGAATTATTGCATAAAGTAGCGAATAATTTTAATGAATATATCGCGAAAAATAACGGGGAACTGCCATCAAGCAATACTTATTGGATCCTATATATGGATATTACTTCAAAACTTTTATACTTTACAGGTTTAGCGCATGCTAATTTAATCGCAGAAAATGATGCAGATGCACGTGACCATGTCATCAAGCTATATGAATTAAGTGCGAGCTGTATTCCAAATGCACATACTGAGAGTAATGAAGAATTGCTATCGGAAATTCAAAAAAGTATTCATCAGTTAAATGGTGAAGAAGTTAAACTATCAGTTGCCGACAATGTGGAACAATGCATTAAAGCATTTAAGCAATTTGCTGAGTCATACGAAAAGTAATAGATAAAAGAGTTATTTTCACGAATGTGAAAATGACTCTTTTTGTGTAAAATCGCTTATTTCTTAAAAGATTTCAGTTTTTCATAGATGGCGGCCATTCTTTTTTCTTCCCCTGCAATGACGGGCTTGTAAAATTCGGTTCCTGTAAGTTCATCCGGTAAATATTGCTGAGGGACCCAGCCGCCGAATGTTCCAATAGGGGAGTCATGCGGGTATTGATATCCGACATGGCCTAGAGTTGCCGCACCGGCATAGTGAGCATCTTTTAGGTGGTTCGGAATATCACCGGTTTTCCCTTCATGAATTGCTGCGATCGCCGCATCCAAAGCTTTGTAGGCTGAATTTGATTTGTCCGATAAACACATTTCCACGACTGCTGTTGCGAGCGGGATGCGCGCTTCCGGCAACCCAAGTTTTACTGCTGCTTCTGTTGCTGCCTGTACATGTGCCCCGACACTTGGATTGGCAAGACCAATATCTTCATATGCCATGACGAGCAGTCTTCGACATACCGCAACCAGGTCACCATTTTCGAGTAAATGTGCCAAGTAATACAGCGCAGCATTCGGATCGCTGCCGCGTACCGACTTTTGGAGTGCCGACAATAGGTTGTAGAAATGGGAGCCGCCCTTATCCCCAAAAACCCCGATTCTTTTTGCAAGGGCATCGATCGCATTATCATTAATGATCGTAATCCCGTCTTTTTCATCTGAAGCATAATAAACCGATTCCAATAGAGTTAATGCTTTTCGGGCATCGCCATTTGAGGCATTCGCAATTTTTTCGATTTGCTGTTCCGTAATATCGATTTCCAACTGGCCAAGGCCGCGTTCTTTATCTGACATTGCCTGGTTAAGCAACTGGACGATATCATCGCCTGTTAAGCGTTCTAGCTGTAAGATTTCTCCGCAGCGTGAACGGATGGCAGGGTTTACATCATGGAATGGATTTTCCGTAGTTGCCCCGATCAAGACGATTGATCCGTTTTCCACATGCGGCAGCAAAGTATCTTGCTGCAGTTTGTTGAAACGGTGTATTTCGTCCAAGAACAAGAGGACTTTACCGCTCATTCGGGCATCCATCACGATTTGCTCGATATCCTTTTTTCCGGCATGTGTAGCGTTTAATGCAAAGAAAGGAAGTTTTGAACTACCGGCAATCGCATTTGCAATCGAAGTTTTTCCTACCCCGGGAGGCCCGTAAAGCAGCATCGAAGGTACATGTCCTTTTTCAATCATTTTAAATAAGGGTGTTGCCGGTCCAATAATATGCTGCTGACCAACAACTTCACGAATTGTGCGAGGTCTCATTTTATAGGCGAGCGGTTCATTTTGCATAATTTTTCGCTCCTTTTCTTTTCAGTTGAATAAAATGGTTTTGTTAATAATCATAAAGTATTTCCGAGTGGTTTAAAAGGAGTTGTGTTATAATGAAGTATATTAAAGGACTAGAAAATAAGAGGTGTAACGATGAAAATATCGACTAAAGGACGTTACGGTTTAACGATTATGATTGAATTGGCGAAGCATTATGGTGAAGGACCGATTCCGCTTCGACAAATTGCTGCAGATAAAGATTTATCTGAAGCATATTTAGAGCAGTTAGTGTCACCATTGCGAAATGCAGGACTTGTAAAAAGTGTCCGCGGTGCATATGGCGGATATATGTTAGCACACAAGCCAAATGAAATTTCAGCAGCTGATGTTATCCGTGTACTGGAAGGGCCGATTCAGCCGGTTGAAGGAATTGAAAATGAAGAAGCGCCACAGCGTGAATTATGGATGCGTATTCGCGATGCAGTAAAAAATGTATTGGATACAACGACGATTGACGATTTGGCTAAATATACGAATAATGAAGTATCTGACGGCTATATGTTTTACATTTAGTGTTATTTAAAGGAGTTAGTTTGTTTTGAAAAATACAATTTATCTTGATCATGCCGCAACTTCACCCATTGCACCGGAAGTAATCGATGTAATGGCACGTGCAATGGCCGAGGAAAGCGGTAATGCATCAAGTATTCACACAGTTGGACGCAGTGCACGTAAAGCACTGGATGATGCTCGGGCAAGTTTAGCAGCAAAAGTAAATGCGAAACCCTCTGAAATTATTTTTACAAGCGGTGGAACAGAAGCCGATAATATGGCCATTTTTGGAACAGCGTATGCACGCCAAAAAGAAGGCAAACATATTATTACAACAGCAATTGAACACCATGCCGTTTTACATGCGTGTGAAAAGCTTGAAAAAGAAGGTTTTACGGTGACGTATTTACCTGTGGATAAAACAGGGCGGATCAGTGCTGAACAGGTGAAAGAGGCATTACGTGATGATACGATTTTAGTTACGATTATGTATGGTAACAATGAAGTCGGCACAATTCAGCCTATCGCCGAAATTGGAGCGATTTTAAAAGAACATTCCGCAACATTCCATACAGATGCCGTCCAAGCATTCGGATTGGAAAAAATGGATGTAGAAGCACTTCAAGTTGATTTGCTCAGTGTTTCTGCCCATAAAATTAATGGTCCTAAAGGGATTGGCTTTTTATATGCAAAAACAGGAGTTAAATTAACCAATATCCTATATGGCGGTTCCCAGGAGAAAAAACGCCGTGCAGGAACGGAAAATGTACCGGCGATTATTGCATTTGCAAAAGCTGCCGAGTTAGCAGGGCAAACTGCACATCAGCGTATCGAGCAGTACAACGGATTTAAAAATATTTTAATCGAACAGTTCCAGCTGGCAGGTGTTAAGTTTCATCTGAATGGTCATCAAAAGAGCGTGTTACCGCATGTATTGAATGTCACTTTCCCAGGAACGGATGTTGAATCATTTTTAATCAATCTGGACATGGCAGGTGTACTTGTATCAAGCGGTTCTGCTTGTACGGCTGGTTCGATTGACCCGTCCCATGTACTTGTTGCGATGTATGGACAGAATGCGCCTGAGCTTCGTAGTTCCATTCGCTTCAGTTTTGGGTTAGGATTAACAGATGAGTTAGTGCAGGAAGCAGGAAAGCGTACTGCTGAAATTGTGAAACGACTAACTTCGTAAATTTATAAGAAAGACTTCGCGCCTTTTACGCGATTTGTCTAAGAAAAGGTGAATAGTAAATGGTAGAAACAAGAGATCCATCTCAAATTCGAGTAGTTATTGGAATGAGTGGAGGCGTAGATTCATCAGTAGCGGCATATTTATTGAAACAGCAAGGCTATGATGTAATCGGTATTTTCATGAAAAACTGGGATGACACGGATGAGTTTGGTGTATGTACAGCGACAGAAGATTATGATGATGTAATCGCAGTATGCAACCAAATCGGCATTCCGTATTATGCCGTCAACTTTGAAAAACAATATTGGGACAAAGTATTTACGTACTTCCTGGAAGAATATAAAGCAGGTCGTACACCGAACCCGGATGTTATGTGCAATAAAGAAATTAAATTTAAAGCCTTCCTGGAGCATGCACTGGCACTTGGCGCGGATTATTTAGCGACAGGCCATTATGCACGAGTAGCACATGATGAAAACGGTGTGAAAATGCTTCGAGGCATTGATAATAATAAAGACCAAACATACTTCCTGAATCAGTTAACTTCTGAACAACTTGAAAAAGTCATGTTCCCGATCGGTCATTTACCGAAGCCGGAAGTTCGCAAAATTGCGGAAGAAGCAGGTTTGGCTACAGCGAAGAAAAAAGATTCAACGGGAATCTGTTTCATCGGCGAACGTAATTTCAAAGAGTTTTTAAGCCAGTACCTTCCAGCGCAGCCAGGCAACATGGAAACATTTGATGGTGAAGTAAAAGGTACGCACGACGGTCTAATGTACTATACATTAGGGCAGCGCCACGGCTTAGGAATCGGCGGAGACGGTGAACCTTGGTTTGTGGTCGGGAAAGATCTGAAACGAAATGTATTATATGTAGGCCAAGGCTTCCATCACGATGCACTGTACTCGGATGCATTGACTGCGGTAAAAATGAGCTTTACAGGAGAAGCCAGAACAGGCACATTTAACTGCACGGCAAAATTCCGCTATCGTCAGGAAGACTCGCCGGTAACAGTGACAATGCGTGAGGACGGTACAGCATATATCGAATTTGCAGAGCCGGTTCGAGCAATCACACCTGGACAAGCGGTTGTTCTGTATGATGGTGAAGAGTGTCTGGGCGGCGGCACGATCGATGGCGTATTTAAAAATAGCGAACAGTTAACATATGTAGGGTAATAGACGATAGACGTTCATTTTAAATGAGCGTCTATACATATTTTTAGAGGTGAAAAAATGGATACAAACTATAACGAAATCGGAATTAAAGCATTTCAGGAAAAGCGTTATGAAGAAGCTGCACAAGCTTTTACACAGGCAATTGAAGCACAGCCGAACGATGCAATCGGCTATGTAAACTTCGGTACATTGCTTGCGGCAATGGGCGATATCGAACGTGCCGAACGCTTTTTCCAAAAGGCGATCACAGTAGATGAAAAAGCTGCTACAGCCTATTACGGATTAGCGAATTTATATTATGAAGCAGAGCGCTATACAGAAGCCGCAAAACTTTATCAAAAATCGATCGATTACGGTATCGAAGGGGCAGATGCCTATTACATGCTGGCAAAATCATTTGAACGCGAGCAGCAATTCAAATTGGCGCTGCCATTTATGCAACGTGCGGCAGAGCTTGCGCCAAAAGATCTGCAAATACGTTTATCATACGGCATCTTGCTTTGCTCTCTGGAAATGTTCGATTTTGCGAAGCCGGAGTTGGAATATGTGATTGAGGAAGACTGGAACAATGCGGATGCACATTATAATTTAGGTGTATTATACGCAGTCTCCACATCAGATACCGATAAAGCAAAATATCATTTGAAACAAGCTTACACATTGCAGCCTGAATTCGATCAGGCGAAGTATTTATATGATATGATTTGCCAACGTTCAAATTAATTTAATTGAAGAAAATATAGAGTGATGTGTTGAGAAGAGAATTTTCAGCCATCACTTTTTATATTAAAATGATAATTCAAAACAGTAAGTTTATGATATGATGGATGAAACTGACATTTAGTTGAGGTGAGATATGCAGCATGCACGCTAAAATAGATAAAGCAGATTGTATGTTTTTAATTTCTGACGAGACAATGTACCAATTTAAGCAGTTGATCGATGAACTTAATCTATTCACATTAATACTTCCGTTCAGTGAAGAGTCTTACCAACGTTCAGTCATCATATTTGATATTTGGTATTTATTATCTACTGAAGAAATCGATCGTATTTCCAATCCGGAAAATACGATGATCTACCCAATACGGAAATTTTTATTGGATAAAATTAAAAGCTTTCAAATAAAACGTTATATTCAGCTTGCTTTATATGAAAACAAAAAGCTGGCTTTTATTTGTGCAATATATGTCTATTTAAAGCAGGAGCAGTTCCTTAATGAGAAATTAGGAGAAAAAGAGGAAATGGCGGCCAACTTTCAGGCACTAAAAAGTTTCAGCAGTAAAAGTTTACGACCATACTATGATGCGAAATATATTGAAGTTGAAAATTACCCGCAACAGCTCGCTTTATTGCAAAGTACGATATTAAAAGAATTGCAGGTGCTAGTAATTGAATTCGAACAGTCCCTCCTTCACCACTATGAACAGGCAATTGCTGAGGCAAGTGAAATTTATGAAGCGGTTTTTGGATTAATCAACGACTGGGGTGGACGTGTAACATGAAAATTTCAAACCAGATTGAACATTTGCGAAACCTTTTCAATGAGTTGCGCTATATGGAAGTGATTCAATTCAGCACGATTACTTTGCCGATTGCACTTGAAGAAAAAAGGTATGCAGAAGCACTTCTTTGCTATGAGTTTTTAGCCTCAACCTATTTTGAAATAGGCAGCTATCAAAACTTCCATGCGGTCATGGATGATTATGAAAAGCTTTGTTTAACATATGGCAAAGATGAAAATAAAATGGTTTATTACTATTTATATAGTCTTGAACATATCTTTACAAAACATCATGATCAATCGATTGAAGCCGCAAAAAAATCACTTAAATATGCGCATCTTCTGCAGTGCGATGAGCTTATTATCATTAATTATTGTAATTTGGCAGCGCAGTATCGTTATACTAACGAACCGGAAAATGCGCATATCGCCATAAAATTGGCGGAGTATTATAAACAGAAAGCCCAAGCTGTCAATGCAACTGTTGTGAGAGGTTATTTAGGTGCGCTTTATTATTATGCTTCAACAAGCAGTAGCGTGGAATTTAGTGAGATAAAGCAAGATATTTTGCAGCATCTGGAAGGCAAATATCCTTACTATGCCGGGAATATACTATTTGCGGAAGCGATTTTAAACTATAGGATTGGTCATGGGGATGAAAGCTTGGAAATGTTTGAACAGGCATTTTTTCAATTGGAGAAACAACAGAATATTGTTTTAATGTCTGTAGTTGAGAGATACTTACAACGTTTTAAGCTAATCGATCAATTCCGTTATAAAAATGAACTGCAGCAGCTGATCAATTTGCATAAAAATGAGCCGGCCAATGTCCGTAAAGAGCGAAACATCCACACCGACTTATTTTTCGAAGAGGAAACGACTGCGCTCGCAATCAAATTCCCTCATGTTGTTTCAAAGGAAAGCACGATCCGCTTTGTAGAAAATGCGCTTACGAACAAGGAGGCAATTTACTGTATCCACTGGTGTTTTATCACAGATAAAATTGAAGAGCTGTTTGGTAGCTTATTTAATGAGCAATTGTTATTTACTTTATTCGAATCAATTTATCAAAATATTTTCGAGTATGAGGCAAAGGTAAATGTATTATCGAAAAGCGCAGGAGAAGCGTTTATAAAAAATATTTCCGAAAGCGACTTTTTCAAGTTGTTGATGAAGCTGGAGGAAAAACTTCGAACAACTGCTGTTCATACGACATCAGGGATTGTAGAAATCCCGATTCATTTCGGATTTATCCATTCGGATCAATTGAAGAAAGAAGAAGTATCGTATGAACAATTAGCGGCTTTTGCCGATGCAAGTCTGTACTATGCAAAATCACACGGACAACTTTACATTTACAGTTAATTTAAAATAGTTTGTAAAATTCGGGTTGAAACGATACAATAGCTAGTATAGTAAAAGCGATGATGAAAAAAGAGTAGTAAAGTGGCGTTTTTAAGAGAGCTGACGGTTGGTGGAAGTCAGTAAACGTACTTTATGAATGGACTTTCTAGCTGCACAGAGGAAATGCTGTGCCGTAGTGCTCACGTTACGAGTTTTGAGTGGACTAAATAGATTTTATTTAGTCAATAAAGGTGGCACCACGGCTCTTTCGTCCTTTAAAGCGAAAGGGCCTTTTTGTGTTTCCAAAAAGAAAAGCTGAGGAGAGATGAGCATGGTAGTAAAGATAGACAAGTATGTAATAAAGCAGGTAAATGGCGATACATATACGCCAATTTCGATCTTTGAATCAATTGTCGGAACAAAAAAGGTATTATTCGAATCCAATGCAAAATTTAAGCAAAATGGACGCTATTCCTTCATCGCCTTTAATCCGGTTGGTGAGTTAAAAGGAAATGCGGAATCCAGTTCTTATTCGATTCATAATCGGGAGCTGACGACTGAACAGAAACCGGTATTAACTTTATTGAAAGAGCTGTTGCCGATCCAAATAGAAGATGCTCCTTTTGCTTTTTTCGGTGGGGCAATCGGTTATTTTGGCTATGAAACAGCCTACCATTTTGAACAGATTGGGGAAATTGTAGGCGATGTATACAATATGCCCGATGTACATGTTTATTTTTATGAAACGTTCATCGTGATCGATCATTTGTTGCAGCAAGTTTCCATTGTGGCAATGGATTTGTTTCAGACGGGTCATACGATGGAGTTAATGGAGCAAAAAGTGGATGATATTGCACAAATGATGATGTCATCTTTAGCATATAAGCACACAACAGAAATAGATGTACAGTTCGTACCGACTATAAAAAAAGAACGCTTTATTGAAATGGTTGAAACAGCAAAAGAGCATATTCGTAATGGTGATATTTTTCAAGTCGTTTTGTCTCAAACATTTGAAGCCGATTTCCGGGAAAATCCTTTGACGCTTTACCGGAAATTACGGACATCAAATGCTTCGCCGTATATGTTCTATATGGAATTCGGGGATTATACGGTTCTTGGTACATCGCCGGAAAGTCTTGTGAAAGTTCAAAAAGGCCTTGTCACGACAAATCCGATTGCAGGAACGAAGCCGCGAGGACGGAATGCACAGGAAGATGAAGCGATTGCAAATGCATTGCTGCAAGATGAAAAGGAAATTGCCGAACATAAAATGCTTGTTGATTTAGGGCGGAATGATGTTGGTCGTGTTGCGCAGGTTGGAACAGTCGCTGTGACAAAATATATGGAAATTGAAAAGTATAAATATGTGATGCATATCGTTTCGGAAGTTACAGGGAAGTTGCGCGATGATGCACATTTAGTCGATGTCATTGCATCAAGCCTGCCAGCTGGTACGGTTTCGGGGGCGCCGAAAATTCGAGCGATGCAGATTATTAATGAGCTGGAACAGAGAAAGCGTGGGATCTATGCGGGTGCCATTGGTTACTTATCGGCATCAGGGGATATGGATTTAGCACTGGCAATCCGTACAATGGTCATTAAAGATGAAAAAGCATATGTTCAGGCGGGTGCAGGGATTGTTTATGATTCAGTCCCTGAAATGGAATATGAAGAAACATTAAATAAAGCAAAAGCATTGCTGGAGGTGCGCAAATGATTTTACTTATTGATAACTATGATTCATTTACGTATAATCTGTTTCATCAAATCGCCCAGTTTGGCGAAGAGGTAAAAATTGTCCGAAATGATGTGATGACCGTTGAGGAAATCCGCAAATTGCAGCCGAAAGCGATTGTTATTTCTCCAGGACCCGGGGAACCGAAAGATGCGGGGATTGTCATTGATATGATTCGCGAGCTTTATAAAGAGATTCCGATATTAGGTATATGTCTCGGCCATCAGTCGATTGGCGAAGCGTTCGGTGCAACGGTGAGCCGTGCCCAAAATATTATGCATGGAAAAACAAGCACCCTTCAATATGAAAAAACGGGTTTGTTTACACAGTTCGACGGGGAAGTAGAAGTGATGCGCTATCATTCGCTTATTATTGAAAAGCCAACATTGCATGAAGATTTCCGGGTTGTTGCTGCAAGTTCAGACGATGGGGAAATTATGGCCATTCAACATGTTCAATATCCGGTTTATGGACTGCAGTTTCATCCTGAGTCCATCGGAACAGAACTCGGTACAGCTATGATCAGCGAGTTTTTAAAGAAGGTGGAGGTATTGGCATGATCCCGAAAGATAAACATGACATTGCTGCAGTGGAATTTCTGAAAGCCGCGGATACAGAAGTGGTCATTCCTTTATTGCCGGAGCTCCTTGAGTGGGTGCAGGATATGAACTGGCCTGTCGCGGAGCCAATGGTTGAACTATTATTACAATATCCGAATGAACTGACACCACTTGTTGATGAAGTGCTGCGCGGGGACGATGACATGTGGATTTACTGGTGTCTTGTGGAAATCGTACCAAAGCTGCCGTTTTATTCGAAGCTCGTATTGGCAGACGCCGTCGAACAAATTGCCGCAATGGAGAAAACATCCTTCAATGAAGATAATGTTGAAGCTGCTCAAGAAGCCTTAATCAGTTTTCAGCCGTAATAGATTCGCCTAATCGTATAGCGGTTAGGCGATTTTTTAATAATATTTAAAAATATGCGTCCAAATTGAATTTGTTTCCGTCTATAAGGGTGAAAGGAGGGCGGCTAGTGGATATTGAGAAATTAATTGATACATACAGTGATTATTTGTACCGCATTGCCTTTATATATACAAAGGATCGTTTAACAGCTGAAGAAGTTGTCCAAGACGTCTTTATAAACTACTATCAAAAATCAGAACAATTTGAACAGAAAGCCTCGATTAAAACTTATTTAGTAAAGATGACAATCAACCGCAGCTACGATTATTTGCGTAGCTGGAAAAGCAGGAAATTCGCATTGACTCAGTTTTTTCAGCAACATGAAAAAGGTGCCGAACAGATTTATGTCGAGAAGGAATTACAGGGGGAAGTAACCGCCGCTGTTCTTGCATTACCGGTAAAAGACCGGGAAGTGTTATTACTCTACTATTATGAGGAAATGACGGTTTTTGAAATCGCGGAACTGTTGGAATTGGCGGTATCGACTGTTAAATCTCGTTTACAGCGAGCTCGAGCGAAATTAAAGCCAAAATTAAGCATGGAGGTGATGGAGGATGATTAAGGAAAAATGGCAGCAAGAGTTAAGCAAACTGCAGTTAACGGATCAACAGAAGTCAAAATTAATGCAAACAATCGATCAGTCCAAACGCCCGAAACGACAAATGAATTGGACCATTGTTATTGCCCCGATATTTGTTTTTACAGCCGTATTTTTCCTCTACTTGTTCGCTAATGATGGGATCGTATCGCCTCCTAATCAGGCATCAAGCCCGTTAGTGGAAAACTTTGAACAAGATCAATTGGCCGAAGTTGTGAGAAGAGGGAAGTTTGTGGCCATCATCAGTTTATTGCTGATTGTGAATGGAGTTTTTGCCACAATCGTATTTTTTAAGATGAAAAGATGGCAAAAACCGAAAATACGTAAACTTCGTAAAACAGTTTATAAGTTACGTTTTTTGCTCATCACACTCTCGCCATTTATCATCTATGCAATCGGGAGCGCTATCCAAATATTCGAAGTGGATTTTCAGTGGCTGAAACTTAGCATTTTCGTGCTTGTCCTTCTTTTGCAAGTTGTAATTTTATTATATTTTGCCCGCAATACAACAGGAGAAGTATGCTGTCCGCATTGCCACTATTCGTATTCACATAAAGAACAAATAAAGATCGTTTGTAAATTAAAAATGGAATTGCGTTGTCTAAATTGCAATGAAAAAATATTTTATACTAAAAAGTACCGTCAAATCATCGGTGTACTAACGATGCTTACATCACCAACAATTATTTTCTCTTCATATTATGATTTACCAGTATCTTTAACCATCCTGTGCCTGTTATTTTATGTACTGGCAATATTTTTAGTAGTGATGCCTCTATATCTGGAACTAACTGATGAAGAAATATTTTTATATTAAAAAGAGCAGCCGAATTCATCTTTGGCTGCTCTCTTCTATTATAAAGTATATTCTACAGTAATTTTGCAATATCATCTTCTGCTTTTGCCGGTGAATCCTTTGGGGCATAACGTTTAATAACATTGCCATCACGGTCGACTAAAAACTTCGTGAAATTCCACTTAACTGATTGGCCCAGAAGACCTTTTGCTTCGGAAGTTAAGTGTTTAAATAAAGGATGGGCTTCAGAACCGTTTACTTTCACCATTTCGTGCATCGGGAACGTAACACCATAATCTAAACGACAGAACTCAGCAGCTTCCTCACTCGAAGACAGCTCTTGTTTAAATTGGTCAGAAGGGAAGCCGAGTACGACAAAACCTTCCTCTTTATACTTATCATATAATTCTTCCAGCTCTGTAAACTGATTAGTAAATCCGCACTTGCTTGCCGTATTGACAATCATCATTACCTGACCTTTATAACGGTCTAATTCATATTGCTCGCCTTTTTCCGTCTTAACAGGAATATCATAAATATTCATGCCCCGTTCCTCCTCGAAACTATTAATATCATCTTTTGTATTTTTATCGTACGTAAAAAAAGGCTGTATGTAAAATAATCGGTATCACTTAAAAATCAAAATATAACACGAATCTTGTCGAAATAATGTCGGCTCTAATACTTATCCATTCAAATACAGGACAAGGAACATTAGGTTAACATGGGTACGGGAATAAAAAATGCAGAGCTCCTTTCTAGATGCTCTGCATTTTTTCGTATTTAGATTGAAAGTATTGAATGAATCCAGCAAAAATAAAGGTAACGATGAGTGCTGACCCAATGAAGAGCACAACACCTTTCCAACCGTAGCTCATCCAGAAAATACCGCCGAGCGTTCCTCCGATACTTGATCCCATATAATAGGCGAACAGATATAAAGAGGAGGCCTGGGCTTTATCGACTTTGGCTAAATGGCTGACCCATCCGCTTGCGATGGAATGGGCGCCGAAAAACCCAAATGTAAATATAACGAGTCCGCTTATTTTTAAAGGTAAACTTACGGGGAATGTAAGAACCGCACCTAAGAGCATAATGACAATGCCGCTATATAGAACATTTTGCCTTCCATATCGATCAGACAAGCTTCCGAACCATGTAGAGCTCCACGTTCCTACTAAATAAACAACAAATAGCCAGCTTACAAAAGTCATGCTTAAATTATAGGGAGACTCGACCAACTTGAAACCGATATAATTATACATGGTCACAAAGCTGCCCATTAATGTAAATCCAATCCCGAATAATAATACAAGTCGTCTATCTTTTATATGCTGGAATAGTGTTTTAGTCAGTAATCGGAACTGTAATGGGCGTGGTGTGAAATGTATGGATTCAGGTAATGCCCATACGAAGTAACAGCTGATAATAATGCTTAAAACCCCAAGTACAATCATTCCAATTTGCCAGCTGAATAAATCAGTCATCGTGCCGATTATAATACGGCCCGATAAACCGCCAATCGCATTTCCGCTTATGTAAAGACCCATTGCCACTCCTAAGCTTGAAGGCTCCATTTCTTCTCCTAAATAAGCCATCGCAATGGCAGGCACTCCGGCAAATACAAATCCTTGAATGATTCGCAATGCGAGTATCGTTTCAAAGTTAGGGGCAAACGCAAGTGCCAGTGTTAAAACCGACGCCGCAAATATTGAAGTGGTCATCAATTTTTTTCGTCCCCATGCTTCCGATAATGAACCAAAAAGTAAAAGGCTAAATGCCAAAACGGATGTAGCAGCAGAGAGTGATAAACTGGCTATTGCAGGCGAAACATTGTAATCATTTGAAAACTGGGGCATCAATGGCTGCGTTATATAAAGGTTGGCAAAGGTGATGAAACCTGCAGCAAATAACGCGATATTCGTCATAGTAAAAGCTTTTGTTCCTCTTTTTATATAGTCCATATAATCCCTTCAATCTTGATAACTTTTGAATAATCGCTCGTATGGATAGCTTGCTATCTGTTATTTATCATTACAATTATTCAGTTGGTTGCCCTGTCAGTACTTGGGCGATTTCTTCGATCGTCATATCAGAGCGGAGATCAAATGCGCCTTTTTGAATAGAACGCGCAAATTCCGGTTTGGACAAATAAAGCTCAAGCTCTCGTCCATTTGTGACAATACCTAGATCTTCCGCTTGTTGTCCGATTGTATAAATGGATACATTTTCGTATATATAAATGGTCTCTTCCACTACATCTGATTTGTTTTGTTCCTCTGTGGCAGCAGATTTCTTTTCAGTTGTACGGGTTGTTTGCTCATCCGTTTTATTAGAAGTGTCACTATCAGGCTTTTGCTCGTTTAACTGTTTTGTCAATTCGGCGATCTGTTTTTCATAGTCGTCTAATTGCTTTTCATAAGCCGTGTTATCTTTCTGACTGGAATCTGAAGACAAATTGTCGAACAACGCCATGCTTGCACCTGCCAAAAAAAGACCGATACCAAATGCTCGCAATGATGATTTCATTATTGACCTCCATTTGCTAAAATCGATTGGATTTGAGCATGTGATAATGTCGAGCGCTTACTGATTTCCTCAATCGATAAGCCTTGGTTATTAAGCGCAAGTACTTGACTAACTAAAATACCGTTAATCGGCTTTGCATTATTTTGCGGAGTCGCCTTAGGAGATGCTCCATAGCTTTGAGCTGCTTTTACTTGGGCTGCTACTTCCTGAAAAGAGGAGAAAGCCGCTTGTTGTTCTGAATTTTGCTGTTGGACAGAAGAAGGTTTGCGTACTTGAAAATTTGGTTCGACAAGCAGTTCCTCTTCCAAAGCTTTTACGCGTCGTTTTAAAGCATTCGTTTCCTGATAAATATTGATCGATAAATCTTCAACATCTCTTTCAACTTTTGCTGATTTGTCTTTAAATAATAGGGATATAATAATGACAGCAATACCAGCAATCATTAATATTGAAGAAAGTCCCATATGAAGTCCTCCGTTTCTTTTGATCTATAGCAATGTCTTGACAGTAAACTTGCATTTGAAGTGGTTAATTGTTTTCTTACTGCAGATTCCCTTTATTTTAACATAGTAAAACTTATTAAGAAATCATACTAGATTTTTCAAAACAGTGTGTTATAATAGGTAAGTCGTATAAATCATGCTCAAATAAATTTATTCTTAATTTAGAGTGGGAGGGTTAATGATGCGCGTAAACATTACTTTAGCTTGCACAGACTGCGGCGAACGTAACTACATTTCAAAAAAGAACAAGCGTAACAATCCAGAGCGTCTTGAACTTAAAAAATATTGCTCTCGCGAGAAGAAGTACACTCTTCACCGTGAAACAAAGTAATAATCGCTCATTTAGCCAAAACCACTCGTTGGTTTTGGCTTTTTACTTGATACCCTATTAAATTTTCCTATGATCATTCAACGAATTTGATTGATGATAGGAAAGTTTAACTTAAAACAGCTTGATTGAAAGTGGGGATTTGTTTGGAGAAAAGAGACTATCGTATAAACGTGCAGGAAAAGTTGTCCAATATGACCGATCAGGAATATCGTGAACGTTCAATGGAAATCGCTCGGCAATTATTACAGGAACCATCTATTCAAAAAGCAAATTTAATCGCAATTACTTTATCAAATCAGCCGGAAGTGGATACGACGTTTATTATTGAAGAATTATGGAAATTAAATAAATATGTTGCAGTTCCGAAATGTAATCCGAAAGATCGCTCGATGCAGTTTTACAAAATTAACAGTTTTGAGGAAACCGAACGAGCATATAAAAATATATTAGAACCGATACGAGAAAGAACGGAACTGATTGAAAAAGAACGGATTGATGTTATGGTCGTGCCAGGGGTAGTCTTCGATCGTCACGGGTACCGAATCGGTTTTGGCGGGGGTTATTATGACCGTTATTTAGTTGGATTTAATGGAATGCGTATATCCCTTGCATTTGAGGAGCAGCTGTTGAACGAAATACCGAGAGAATCACATGATCTTCCGGTACATATACTACTTACAGACAAAAATCGCATAGTCTGCGAATAATTGGTGGAGGAACGACAATGAAGTCAATGTTGGATGTGCTTGGCATCTTAAAACAATACGGTATTTACATTTATACAAAGGACCGTATTGGAGATCTATACTTAATGGAAGACGAAATCAAGGAATTATATAAATCGAAATTTATTGATACAAAAGATTTTCAGATGGCTCTGTTAATCCTGCGTCAGGAAGAGCAAAGGCTTAAAGCAGGAAAATAACCGTCATTTAACGTATAATAGTAGGGATCATAGAGAGATATGCTTGTTTACTTAGGGTTTTAACTTTTTGGCGAACATATCCCGAGTAAAACAGCGGCAGTAACCGCTGTTTTCGTATTTAACGAAACCTTTTCAAGTTTAATACGTACTAAATAATAGTGCTATTTTATGAATGTAACTGTTTAAACGAAATAATGTTGCGGATTTGTTTGAAAAGCTTTAACATAGATTTTGTTTGAATGAGGATTTTACACAAATAAAATAATGTAATTAAAAAAATCGAATATGTAAAGAGAGGATGTATAGGATATGAAAGATTTTAAATGGCCTAAACATTCGATATTAGCGATTGCCGTAATAGCAACCTGGATTAAAACTGTAATTGTTTATGAAACTAGCTTTGATATGAAGATAGAAAATGCAATGCAATTGTTAATTTTGTTTATCAATCCATTAAGCTTCTTATTATTCTTCTATGGATTGTCATTATTCTTGAAATCACAAAAAGCGCGAAATCGCTATATTATCGGCAGTAGTATTTTACTGGCCTTAGTAGTATACGGAAATGTTGCCTTTTACCGTTTCTACAATGACTTTGTAACATTGCCTGTTTTATTCCAAACGAGTAATTTTGGAGAACTAGGTACATCAGCTGCAGCAATTATCAGCTGGATGGATCTCTTCTATTTTGTGGATGTATTACTGATTATGTTAACCGTAAAGCTTTTACCGAAAAAAGAAGAATCGTTACTGCCTATACGTAAAGATGCACGTAAAGCATACTTTGTCATGACGGCAGCTATTTTATTTTTAAACTTAGGTTTAGCAGAAACTGAACGTCCCCAACTATTGACACGAGCATTTGACCGTGAATTATTAGTAAAAAATATCGGAACATACAACTACCATCTATACGATGTATATGTGCAATCGAAATCGTCTGCACAGCGTGCGTTGGCAGATGGCAGTGAGCTAGTAGAAGTAAGTAACTATGTACGCGCAAATCAGGCTGAACCTAATGTCGAAATGTTCGGCAAGTACGAAGGGCGAAATGTAATTGCAGTTTCACTTGAATCTTTGCAGTCATTTGTGATTAATGAAGAAATGAATGGGGAAGTAGTCACACCATTCCTGAATTCATTGACAAATGATAAAGATACGTATTACTTCAGTGATTTTTACCACCAGACGGGATTAGGGAAAACTTCGGATTCTGAGTTTATTTTCGAAAACTCGTTATATGGTTTAGGCCGAGGTGCTGTATTCTTCACACATGGTGAAAATACGTATAACTCCTTTGCAGAGCGTTTAGGTGAAAATGGATATTTCACAAATGTTATGCATGCGAACAACAAATCATTCTGGAACCGTGATATGATTTATAAATCATTTAAATTAGACCAATTTTATGATATTGAATCATACGAAGTAACGGAAGAAACATCTGTAAACTGGGGATTAAAGGATATTCCATTCTTTGAACAATCCGCATCATTGATGAAAGAAATGCCACAGCCATTTTACAGCCGTCTCATTACTTTAACAAACCATTATCCGTTCTATTTGGATCCGGAAGATATGATGATTCCTGAATACGATTCAAATTCAGGTACGTTAAACCGTTATTTCCAAACGGTTCGCTATTTGGATGAATCGGTGAAGGAATTCTTCGATGATTTAAAGGAACAGGGTTTATATGAAAATTCGATTATTGTGATGTACGGAGACCACTACGGAATTTCCGAAAATCATAATAAAGCGATGGCTAAATATTTAAATAAAGAAGAAATCACACCATATGACAGTGCGCTTTTACAGGCTGTCCCATTATATATCCACATCCCTGGTTCAAATGATGGACAAGTGATGGATAATGTAGCAGGTCAGTTGGATATTCGTCCGACATTACTGCATCTGTTAGGTATTGAAACTTCAAAAGATATGCAATTAGGTGCTGACCTATTCTCGGAAGAACATGAGGATTTCGTTATTTTCCGTGATGGTCGATTTGTAACAGATCAGTATGTGTATGCTGGTGAAGTATGCTACGACCGTGAAACGGGAGAAGCGATTGATACGGAACCGTGTCAGCCATTCATTGACCGTTCAACACAAGAACTGGAATACTCGGATCAGATTATTAATGGTGACCTGTTGCGTTTTTATGATATAGAAACGGGTAACCTGCTGATTGATAAGGATTATAAATAATTAAAGCTGCCCCCGGAGAAATTCGGGAGCAGCTTTTTTCTCATATAAAAAACGTATTGCTTCTACAGCAATACGTTTTTTTGTTGCAATTAATGAGTTGGTGGATAGCCCTGATTTAATACCGTCATAATGACGAACCAACCGAAAACACCTGCAGCTAAAGCATTGAAGGCAGCAGCTAATAGGTTTTTCTCTTTGATTGATTGGAATATGCCAATTACGCCAAAAATTGCAACTAAACCGAAAATAACCATTAATAAGTTCATAAAAAATTGACACTCCTTTCAACATTCCAAAAAATGTCTCAACAATATTCCTCTTTTATTGTAAAGGTTTCCAAATCGTTTGTCGAGCACTTTAAAATGGCGTTTGTTTGAACGATATCTTTCACTAGGAGATCGATAGAAAAAATGTATAATGGAAACTGAGGTGATGATTGATGTTAAATGTTAGAAAATATAGTCTTGGACCGATTCAAACGAATTGCTATATTGTAAGCAATAAAGAAAAAGACTGCTTAATTTTTGATCCAGGTGAAGAAGGGGCACGCATTGTAAATGAATTACGAAAAAATGGCTTAAATCCATTAGCAATTTTATTAACCCATACACATTTTGATCATATCGGTGGAGTGGATGCGGTACGGGCAATATACAATATCCCGCTGTATGTCCATGAAAAAGAAGTGGACTGGCTTGCGGACCCGATGAAAAATGGTTCAGGCAAATATGCGGAATTGCCAAATTATATTGTCAAAAAACCTGAGGAAGAACATATTATCCGAAAAGAAGGGGAAATGACAATCGGTGCATTTACCTTTACGGTAGCCCATACACCAGGGCATTCTCCTGGAAGCGTATCTTTTATTTTTAAAGACGATGCGTTTGCGATTGTGGGCGATACATTATTTGAACAAAGCATCGGACGCACAGATCTGATTGGCGGTTCGATGAATGTCTTGTTGAAATCGATTCATGATAAGCTTTTATCATTACCGGAAGATACAATTATTTATCCAGGGCATGGCGACTATACGACACCAGCTGCAGAAATGGATTCCAATCCTTTCTTAAATGGCTTTTAACCATACTTATGTAAATAAAAAACGACCGCTCTCTATTGAAGAGCGTGTCGTTTTTTAATGTCCGCCACCTGGAGTGTGTATGAATGTTGTGTAATAGGTGAAACCGGCGAAGAAAACAGTCAAGTATGCGCCAAAAATGTACATGTACATGCGTTCTGAAAGATTTAAGAAGCCTAATAATAAAAATAAACCTGTATTACCTACGAATAATAGCGAAACCTCGTTCATACCACCAAGGTAGAACATAACGGCGAAAATAGCAGTCCAGAATGCCATAACTTTATACATATTGCTCATCAAATATCCCTCCTTTTCTAAAAAAATAGAATAGTCTCTCATTCATTATAAATCAAGTTTCTGGATAATGTAAACTGTGAGATATAGAAGAGTTGTGACAAATGCATGTTTTTTCCATTAATTGTGTACGGAAATTTTGTATTTACAAAAGTCACAGTCGTTAACCATGCTTTCCATTTTCGTAACTTCATGCCGGTCAAACAGTACATCAACTTGTCCATACAAATAGGATTCGTGGAGCTGACAAACGATTTCTCCGTAGTTCGATATCTGTTCTTGGAAGGGGCAGTTGAAAAGAGAGAATATGATGGTTTTGGATTGGTCATGTTCAATTACTTCAGGAATATAACCGATTAATGTGGCACTTTTCGTAATCATGGCCAATTTCTCGTCAAAAGTAAATGGAGATTTTCGTTTTATAGACTTCATTTGTTCAAGCATCGATTGTTTTCCGTCGCGGTAGCTGATTTCCTGTGCTTTGCTCAACGCTGCTTCACCAAGTTCTAGAATCAGTTCAAGTGACCATTTAATTAATGAAGATGTATCACGTCTAGGGATGCTTAAATTGATTCCTTCCTGTTTTGCTTTATATACTCTACCAGGTCGTCCGCCTTTTCCGGTTTTTAAATGTTCGGAGGAAATAGCGCCAATTTCTGCAAGTTTCGTTAAATGCAGACGTGCTACATTGGAATGGATTTTAAATTGCTCTGCAATATCCTGAACGGATAAAAATTGCTTTTGCTGCAACATAAACTCATAAATTGAAAACCTGGTTTCATCTGCAAAAGTGCTGGAAATTTTAATCGGATGTATCATAAGTAGACCCCCAATACGGTAAAAATTTAAAAAATGCTAACTTTATTATTATTCTACATGAAATATTAGCAAATTTGTTAATATTGAAAGAAAATTCCTATTAAAAAGAAATTTTATCTGTTTTTATAGGAAAGAGTGGACATTCCATTTATAATGGAGTCACATCTAACGAATTGGTGAAGGGGTGATTACCATAAAACAATTATCGATCATTGAACAAAAATGTTTGGAGCTTTTATCTAAGGCCGCACAACTTCATGTTACAGACATCCATTTACTCCCTAGAGAAGGGTGCTATGATCTGTTGATGAGAAAATACGGTCGCTTTGAAAAGGAGGATGAACTCCCTACAGAGCTTGCTACCCGAATGATTTCCTATTTTAAATTTCTTTCTTCGCTTGATATTAGTGAAAAGCGAAAGCCTCAAAGCGGTTCCTTCCAAAAATTTATCGACCAGTCGATGTATGCCTTCCGGATTTCCACATTACCTTCCAGCTTCTTTAAAGAAAGTTTAGCAGTTCGAATATTACGACAGAACTACACCGTCCCGCTGCAAACATTATGTCACTTTCGGGAAAGTGTTGAACAGTTGTATAGACTGGCCAGACTGGAAAGCGGGTTAATATTACTTAGCGGTGCGACGGGAACCGGTAAAACGACCACGTTATATTCATTGCTCCACTATTGTTCACAGCATTTATCTCGACACGTCATTTCTTTGGAAGATCCAGTAGAAAGCAGGCAAGAGCAGCTGTTGCAAATTCAAGTGAATGAGCGAGCCGGAATGACATATTCGGCAGGTTTAAAAGCAATTTTGAGACATTCGCCTGAAGTGATAATGCTCGGGGAAATCCGGGACAGGGAAACAGCAAAGGTTGCCATAGAGGCGGCATTTTCCGGACACCTTGTTATTTCAACGATTCATGCAAAGGATACGGTGAACTGTATTTACCGGCTTCATGATTTGTCGGTTTCATTTGAAGAAATGCGGCAGATGCTAAGAGCGGTTGTTTCGCAGCGTCTAATCCAGACAGAGGAAAACGGTTATAAAGCTATTTTTGAATTTTTAACCGATGAACAATTGGAGCTTGCCTTTGAATCGATTATTCAGGAAAAATACTTTACATTACCTTATGAGCAAACATTGGCAGGTCAAATTGCAAAGCTTCAAGGAGACTACTATGAATACACCACTCCTTAAAAGGGCCACATCTGTTACTTTATTAAAAAAACCTGCCATAAAATCCTCGGAGCTCCCTACATTACTCCAACGAATTTCCACACTACTAAATGAAGGTTATACATTTGGTCATAGTATCGAAATGCTGTTGCCCTATCATATAAAACAATATGAACCTGTCCAACAGGAAATATCATCAATATTGCGTGGTGGTGGCAGTGCAACGCAAGTTTTCCAGCTGCTTCGTCTAGATAGACAATATTTAGTCTCAATTGAGTTGGCAGAAGTGACGGGTAAGTTGAGCGAAGCAATTGCTCTTGTTGCAAAACAGCTCGTTTTCCAACAGCAGGCGAAAACAAAACTATTAAAAATAATATCGTATCCGCTCATTTTATTTTCATTTTTAATCGTATTATTTATCGGCTTCCGAACGTATTTTCTTCCTAACATGTCCACTGTTATTACATCCCGTGTTCATAGCGAATCGTCCGCGAGCATTCAGTGGTCGACGTTTTTCCTCCATATGCCGGACTACATTATAGCAGTCGGCATCGTTCTAAGTATTGTACTCTCCTTGGTAGTTTACCAAATTCGAAAAAAACGAATTGATCTCCAGCTTCATCTTCTGTTTAGAATCCCGTTAATCGGACTTTTTTGGCGCCTGTTTCTGACAAGGCAGTTTGCCCGCCATTTAGGAAATCTGCTATTAGCGGGGTTCTCGCTTCAAAAGGCATTCGACCATTTAAAAACACAGCAGCACCAGAAACAGATTGCTTATATTGCCGGTACCCTCCAAGAACGCATTCTTATTGGCGATTCATTGGAGCGGGCAGTGGAAATTGTCGGCTTTTTCTATCCGAAATTTGAACATTTTATAGCACATGGTGAAGCGAGCGGTTTGCTGGGACGGGAGCTGATTTTATATTGTGAACTTTTGGATGAAAAGCTTCAGAAAATTATTGAACGAATGCTGGCGATTATTCAGCCCCTGCTTTTTGTGATTATTGCCATTTGTGTCATTGCTGCGTATTTAAGTATTTTAATCCCGATGTATGATGTTATTGATTTTATATAAGAAGAGGTGGAACAGATGAAAAATGAAAAAGGATTTACATTAGTTGAAATGCTTGTGGTCTTATTGATTATCTCTGTTTTGATACTCGTAACTATTCCAAATATATCCAAACACTTCACATCGATCGATGAAAAAGGTTGTGATGCCTATATACTGATGCTTCAAGGACAAGTCGAGGCGTATAAGCTTCATAATAATGAATATCCCGCTTCAGTCTCAGATTTAATTACGAAGGGTTATATTATGAAAAAAGAAAATGAAGAGGATAAGGATTTGAAATGTCCGGATAATACGAAAATCGATATTGTAGAGGGTAAAGTTGTATTGGTAAAAGGAACGTAGTGATGAAGCAGAAAATTAAATCAGCTGTAACGGATGAAAAAGGTTTTACATTAATGGAAATGCTTATTGTTCTCTTTATTTTTTTAGTAATCAGTTCAATGATTCTCTATTTTTCACAAAAACCGTTGATGGTCTACACAGAAAAGCAGGTGATGGACCAAAATGAGATGTTAATTCGCATGACACAATTATTATCCATTGAGAAAGGAACACCTCATAGTTTTGAAATTCTTAACTGTCAGTGGATTCGAATAAAGGAGCGCAATACTGCTGACATTGTTTATGATCAGAAAATAGCGCGGCCTATCGATATGTATTTATCTACACCTTATAACCGGCTCATATTCAATACCCAGGGGAACGTCCAGGCGTTTGGTCGTCTTACGTATCACTTTGAGGATACAAGCTATCAGTACTCCGTCAATATCGGGAAAGCGAGAATTTTGGAAAAGGAGGTTTTTCATGAGCCAGGAAGGACTAACACTTGTTGAAACACTGTTAGCGGTCGTCATTTTATTTTTCCTTTCGTCGACAATCATTCCGCTCACATTTAATATGAAACAGCAAATTGCCATTCAAAAAGTTCAAACACATGCAGCGGAAGCAGCTTTTATAGGAGCGATGAAATATAAACGGTATGGACAAACATCCGGGATGCAGCAAATTGACGATGTACAGTTTCAATGGCATTATGACGGGCGCCAAGTATGTGTGCATTATGATCTTAATAATAAGAATGAGGAACTGTGTGTATGAGGGAGAGGCGAATATTAAATGAGCGGGGTTTTACATTACTGGAGAGCTTATTTCAGTTAACCGTGTTTGTACTTTTTAGTTCGATTACCCTGCTAATTCTTTTATGGGTTCGGGATCTTCGACAGATTGAAATGATGAAAGATGAAGTGAACTGGGAATTGTTCGTATATGATCTTCATCAATACAATATGAATTCCGCATCCGGTAAAGTGCTCAGTTCGAGTATGCTGCAACTTGAAATATTAAATGATCCCGAGGAACGGTTATTTGTCTTCGATAAATCTGCAGAGCATTTACGTAAAAGGTCGAATAAAGGAGGAAATGAAATTATGCTGCCTTTTGTTGAGAACTGGGAGCTTGCGATTATCGGAAATGAATTGAACATGAAGGTAGTGATGAAAGATGGAACAAAACGAGAAAGGGACCTCGTATTACCATTACCTCCAAAATGACAAAGGTACACTATTTCTCTTGGCAGTATTTTTATTATTCATCGTTTCCGGAGCTGCCGTTTTCTATACAAATGCATATTTTGCGCAAATAAAAGTATATAATTCATTGGAATCTATTTACGTTCGTGCTACGATAAATATACTAAATTTACCTTAAAGTTCGACTTCTTTTTGCAAAGTCGAAAAAATGTCACATTATGCGATATGATTGACAAAAACAATTGGATGAACAACGCAAAATGAGAACGATAAAGGTGAAGGTGTAATGAATTAAGTAGTCCGTAATTAGAAGAAGGTGAACAGCATGCGTAAAATTTATTTAGTTGGATTTATGGGGTGCGGAAAAAGTGCGATAGGCAGACGTTTAAGTTTTTTCTTGAAAATGCCGTATTACGATATGGATCATGAAATTGTAAGACAGCAGGGTATGACGATCCCAGAAATTTTCGAGAAATACGGCGAAGCACACTTCCGAAAAATCGAGACGGAATTTTTAAAGAATTTCCGTGATGAAGCATGCATTATCGCTACAGGCGGTGGGGTAGCCGTGAATGAAGAAAACAGGAGAATTATGCGCCAAACAGGGCTTGTATTTTTTCTGGATGCAAAATTTGAAGATATTTATATGCGTATTCGGAATGATAAGAACCGTCCCATTGTTCAATCGACAACGGAGCAAGAATTGGAAAACCTGTATCACCAACGAAGAAAGAGTTATCGACTAGCTGGTCATATACAAGTACTGACAGCCGGGAGAACATTAAGACAGATTGTTGAGTACATCGGCTTTCAAGTAAAACGTCTTAAAGGCGAATGATATATCGATATTTATTGTTAATGTTCGTGTTTTGAATAAAATTAAAAAAAGATTGCGTTTGCATTATATTCAATGTTAGGATATTGCTAAGAAGAGCAATAACATGAAGTAAATAATCTAACGCGGATGATGGTACGGGGAGAGAACGTGATGTCACGTCGCCGAAGGAGCAAATAGCGATGCTATGAATCTCTCAGGCAAAAAGACTCGTATTGGACGCAACTCTGGAGAGTGCTGTAATAGCAAATGTTGCAAACAGCCACCAAAGGGGAAAGCCTGTATTGTGATAGTGGATCAAATTCAGGTGTAACTTTCAGGTGCAAGGACAGAGAATCTCGGTAAAGGGGATTCGTCTGTCTTTTTTTTATGGAGAAATCAGCTCTGAAATATTCTGATGATTCTAATAAAAAGATAGATTTACATTTCAATCGTGTAATGTTGCTTCCCCTTTGCAAGATAAAACGAACCTACATAACTAAAGGAGGAAATGAACATGACAAATGAATTAATGCTAAAGCGCACACCACTTTTTGACGAATACGCAAAGTATGGTGGGAAAACAGTTGATTTTGGCGGCTGGGAATTACCAGTACAATTTTCTTCAATTAAAGAGGAGCATGATGCGGTACGTAACCGTGCAGGGCTTTTTGATGTATCCCATATGGGGGAAATTATCGTAGAAGGTCCGGATGCACTTGCTTATTTACAAAAGATGCTATCTAACGATATTTCCAAAATTGCAGTTGGCGGTGCCCAATATAGTGCCCTTTGCTACGAAGATGGCGGTGTTGTGGACGATTTACTGACATACCGTTTGGAAGAGAACCGTTATCTTCTTTGTGTAAATGCAGCAAATATTGAAAAGGACTTCGAATGGTTACAGCAGCATGTTGAAGAGAATGTCAAAGTGACAAATCTGTCAGATGACTATGCTCAAATCGCCCTGCAAGGACCATTATCTCAAGAAGTGCTCCAAACATTAACAGCAACAGACTTATCGGGAATCAAATATTTTAAATTCCAGGATAATGTGGATGTAGCAGGTCATTCGGTTCTTGTGTCCCGCTCTGGTTATACAGGGGAAGACGGATTCGAAATCTACGGTGCACCAGCAGCGATTGTTGATCTTTGGAACAAAATTTTGGAAGCAGGAAAAGACAAAGGGGTAGTAGCTGCCGGTTTAGGGGCACGTGATACACTTCGTTTTGAAGCTTGCCTGCCATTATATGGCCAAGAAATTTCAAAAGACATTTCACCACTGGAAGCGGGCATTGGCTTTGCAGTGAAATTGGCGAAAGATCCGCAATTTATTGGTCAGCAAGCATTAATTGACCAAAAAGAAAATGGCCTGACACGTAAATCTGTAGGGATCGAAATGATTGATAAAGGTATTCCTCGTCACGGCTATAAAGTATTTAAGGATGGCGAAGAGATCGGCTTTGTAACTACAGGAACCCAGTCACCAATGACAAAGCGCAATATCGGTTTAGCTTTAATTGACGCAAAATTCACAGAAGTTGGAACTGAACTAGAAATCGAAGTACGAAAAAATAGAGCAAAAGCTGTGGTGGTAGAAACGCCATTTTACAAGCGTGCAAAATAAAGGAGAACTTCAATCCGCGGGGATTCTCCCCCTTGATTGATAGTTGAACCAATCTCCTGCATTTCGAGGAAGATAAATAACTACCCGTGATTGCGGGATAAAACTTTTGAAAAGAGGGTTAACAATGAAACATCGTTATTTACCAATGACGGAACAAGATAAACAAGAAATGTTAGACCGTATCGGGGTTGCGACAATTGATGAGCTTTTCGAGGATATTCCTGAGAAAGTTCGCTTCCAAGGAAGCTACAATATTAAGCCTGCGAAGTCAGAAGCCGCTTTAATGAAGGAACTTGCACAACTTGCAGCAAAAAATAAAGATACAGCGAGCAATGTTTCGTTTTTAGGTGCAGGTGTCTACAATCACTATAAACCGGTAATTGTTGATCACGTGATTTCACGTTCGGAGTTCTATACAGCATACACACCATACCAGCCGGAAATTTCTCAGGGTGAACTTCAAGCAATTTTTGAGTTCCAGACGATGATCGCAGAACTGACAGGCATGGATATTGCAAACTCTTCTATGTATGATGGCGGTACGGCATTGGCAGAAGCAGGTATGCTTGCTGCAGGACATACACGTCGCGGTAAATTACTTGTTTCAGGAGCTGTTCATCCGGAATATCAGGATGTTGTAAAAATGTATGCGACAGGACAATCAATTGAAGTCGTGACAATACCGACAAAAGACGGTGTGACAGATATCGAAGCACTTAAAGGCCTTATTGATGATCAAACAGCCGGTGTAATCGTTCAATATCCGAACTTCTTTGGTCAAGTTGAAAATCTGCAGCCGCTTGCTGATATTACACATGATGCAAAAGGATTGTTTATCGTATCTGCTAACCCGTTAGCTCTTGGCGTTTTAACACCACCAGGAAAATTAGGCGCAGATATTACAGTTGGGGATGCACAAGTATTCGGAATTGCAGAAGCATTCGGTGGTCCACACTGTGGTTATTTCGCGGTAACGAATAAATTAATGCGTAAAGTACCTGGCCGCCTTGTTGGGGAAACAGTAGACCAGGATGGACGTCGTGGTTATGTATTAACATTACAGGCACGTGAGCAGCATATCCGTCGTGATAAAGCGACATCTAATATTTGTTCAAACCAGGCATTGCTGGCACTTGCTTCTTCAGTTGCAATGACAGCTCTTGGAAAACAAGGGATGCAGGAGATGGCGAAACAAAATATCGTGAAGACACGCTTTGCTAAAAATGCATTTGAAGCAGCTGGCTTTGAAGTAATCTACCAGGGCGCACACTTCAATGAAATCGTAGTAAATACAAAGCATAATGTAACAGAACTAAACAAAGCATTAATCGAAAAAGGCATTATCGGCGGCTTTGACTTAGGTCGTGTTTATCCGGAATTAGAAAATCATGCACTCATTGCTGTTACGGAAATCCGTACAAAAGAAGAAATCGAGCAATTAGTTGCAGAAATGGGGGCTTACAATGCATAACGAAAACCAATCACTCATTTTCGAAATTACAAAACCAGGTCGTGTCGGCTATAACTTAGAGCCATTGGATGTTCCTGATTTTGATCTAGAAGAACTTCTGCCGAAAGAGTTAGTACGTCAGGAACCGGCTGAACTGCCGGAAGTTGCAGAATTAGATATTATGCGTCACTATACAGCACTTTCAAAACGTAACCATGGTGTGGATTCAGGGTTCTATCCACTTGGTTCATGTACGATGAAATATAATCCGAAAATCAATGAAACGGTTGCACGCTATGCTGGTTTTGCCAATGTTCACCCATTACAAGATGAGTCGACAGTGCAAGGTGCAATGGAATTATTATATGACCTGCAAACATCTCTTCAGGAAATTACAGGTATGGATGAAGTAACATTACAACCGGCAGCAGGCGCACATGGTGAATGGACAGCATTAATGATGATCCGTGCATTCCATGAGGCAAATGGTGAAGGACACCGTAACAAAGTAATCGTACCGGACTCAGCACACGGTACAAACCCGGCTTCTGCTACAGTTGCAGGTTTTGAAACAATTACAATTAAATCAGGTGAAGACGGCTTAGTTGATCTAGAAGATTTACGTCGCGTTGTCGGTTCTGATACAGCAGCACTTATGCTGACAAATCCGAACACGTTAGGCTTATTCGAAGAAAACATTTTAGAAATGGCTGAAATCGTACACGGAGTCGGCGGTAAAGTTTACTATGACGGCGCAAACTTAAACGCTGTTATGAGTAAAGCACGCCCTGGCGATATGGGCTTTGACTGTGTTCACTTAAACTTACACAAAACGTTTACAGGTCCACATGGTGGCGGTGGTCCTGGTTCAGGTCCAGTAGGGGTAAAAGCGGATTTAATCCCATTCCTGCCTAAACCAGTATTAGTGAAAAAAGAAGATGGTACATTCCACTTCGATTACAACCGTCCACAATCAATCGGTCGTGTGAAACCTTACTACGGAAACTTTGGTATTAATGTCCGTGCCTATACGTATATCCGTTCAATGGGTCCAGATGGCTTAAAGGCTGTAACTGAATATGCAGTATTAAACGCAAACTACATGATGCGCCGTTTGGAAGAGCACTTTGATTTACCGTACGATCGTCACTGTAAGCATGAATTCGTGCTATCAGGCCGCCGTCAGAAAAAATTAGGTGTTCGTACATTGGATATCGCAAAACGCCTTCTTGACTTTGGCTACCATCCACCAACAGTTTACTTCCCGTTAAACGTGGAAGAGGGAATCATGATCGAGCCAACAGAAACAGAATCAAAAGAAACATTGGATGCATTCTGTGATGCAATGATTCAAATTGCTCAAGAAACGATCGATAACCCGTCAATCGTACAAGAAGCACCACATACGACAGTAATAAGCCGTTTAGATGAAACGCGTGCTGCACGTACACCTGTATTGCGTTATGCAAAAAAAGAAGAAGTCACAATTTCATAAATTTTTGCAAAAAGGTCAGAGCAATTTTCTGACCTTTTTTCTATGAGTAAGGTTAGACTTCTTACGTGCTACTATATAATAGTAGAAACTACTGATAATCAGGCAATTTGGAATCGTAGCGCAAATGAATAAAAATTAAAAAGCCCTCTACAATGTAGAGAACTTTTAAAATTAGTTTTTCGATTTAACTTTACCTGTCCAAGTTTTGAAGCCACCTTGTAATTGGAACAGTTGGCTATAGCCTTTTTTCTTTAATGTCAAGGCTGCTCGTGCACTACGACCAGAGTTTTGGCAGTAAAGGTATACAGGCAGGTCCGGACGGATTTCTTTATGACGTGTATTAAGCTGCGTCATCGGAATGTTTCGAGCACCTAAAATGTGTCCGGCTTCAAATTCTTTAGGTTCGCGTAAATCGATTAATTGTGCTTTACGGTAGCCTTCAATAAATTGCTCCTGTGTTAAATTTGTTACGGATTTTTTTAAGCGCATAGAGTTGATTACTACGTAAGCAACGATTACTACTAAAATTACTAGTATCGTATATAAAATTGTCACTGCGATATTGCCCCTTTCTTTCTGTACTATCTATTATAAGAGATGAACTAGAGTTAGTCGAGCGAGTTTGTTAAAATGAATTGGTGGAGGCGAGAAATTGTGAAAAAACAATGGTATTTTATAAATTCGGGTCCGTGCAGCCCTGCCTATAACATGGCACTGGATGAAGCATTGCTGGACTGGCATAGCCAAGGGGAAATTCCTCCGGTTATTCGTTTTTACGAGTGGAACCCTGCTACATTATCAATCGGTTATTTCCAGCAAGTACATAAAGATATTAATTTAGAAGCTATAAAAAAGCAAAACTTAGGTTTCATCCGTCGACCTACAGGCGGACGTGCCGTTTTACATGACCAGGAGCTTACATATTCGGTCATTGTGACAGAGAGCTACCCAAATATGCCCGAGACCGTTACAGAGGCGTATCGTGTCATTAGCGAAGGAATTTTACAAGGGTTCCGTCTATTAGGACTGGATGCTTATTTTAGTGTGCCGGAGACGAAGGAACAACTGGATGATCTGAAGAAACCGAAAAGCGCGGTATGTTTTGATGCACCGAGCTGGTATGAGCTGGTGGTTGAAGGGAAAAAGGTAGCGGGCAGTGCGCAAACACGTCAAAAAGGTGTTATTTTGCAGCATGGCGCTATTTTACTGGATCTGAACGAAGAACTGCTGCTATCGGTATTTAATTTTGCTACGGAAGAGGCAAAAGAACGTATGCGTAAAAAGTTACCGGAAAAAGCGGTTGCGATGAATCAGTTTGTCGACACACCATTTACAATCGAACAATGTGTGAATGCATTTTCCAAAGGATTTGAAGAAGCATTGGACATAGAACTAATTCCTTACGAATTAACAGAGCAGCAAACGCAATATGTAGAACAATTGATGCAAAATAAATATTTAACAGATGACTGGAATTTCAAAAAATAGATTACGAACGTGTGTTTTTATTTTTTGTAAAAAAATTTTTATACCCGAAACGTTGATATAGATGGATTTAACAAAAAGAAAAAAAAATCAACCCCTTGTTTGAAAAAAAGATTTATTGTAATCTTTTTAAATGAAATCATTTAACCCTACATATAGAATAAAAATATCCAATAAAACACAATATATTGTATATAAAAGTGTTTAGTGGAGAAAAATGTAGGGAATGGAATTTACAAAATCGTTCAAAGGGGGGCTTACGCGGTGGCAAGTGTTTTAGAACAATCCATCCAAGTCAATCAGTTAAATCAAGATATTGAGCAATTTCCTCAAGTGCACCCGATCACACCGGATATGCATATTACGCATAAAGGTGTATCTCGTCTTGTAATGATTGACCGTTATTCTTTTAAAGATACGGAAAAGAAAACATTAAAAACAGGGGATTTTGTTGTTTTGACAGTAAAACAAGATCCGAAGTTCCCGGCGCGTGGACTTGGCATTATTCATTCCATTAATCAGGAAAAGAAAACCGCTCTTATTAAAATTGATGAAGATTACCGTCACGTATTAGAAGGCGATGAACAAGAAACAGGCATTATCGAACGGTCTTTGGATATTATTGAAAAGCCGCTCGAGATTTTTTATGAGCAAATTGCGAAACGCAATGCGACAGGCTTAGCCTCAGTTGAAAAAACAGAAGAAAAGCGCAAGGAATGGTTTGGGAAGTTTTACGAAGAACTTGTATCGATGAACTTTATTCCTGCAGGCCGTGTAATTTATGGGGCAGGTTCTGAAACAGAAGTAACCTTCTTCAACTGTTATGTAATGCCATTTGTAGCCGATTCCCGTGAAGGCATCAGTGATCACCGCAAGCAAGTAATGGAAATTATGAGCCGTGGTGGTGGTGTTGGTACGAACGGTTCGACACTTCGCCCCCGCAACACATTGGCGCGCGGTGTAAACGGTAAATCAAGTGGATCGGTAAGCTGGCTTGATGATATTGCCAAGCTGACACATCTTGTTGAGCAAGGTGGAAGTCGCAGAGGCGCTCAAATGATTATGCTGGCAGACTGGCATCCGGATATTGTGGAATTTATCATTTCAAAAATGCAAAATCCGCGTATTCTGCGCTATTTGATCGAAAATACAGCAGATGAATCAATTATCCGCCTGGCAAAAGAAAAATTAAAATTCAAGCCCTTAACACAGCAGGAAGATGCGATGTATCAAGGCATTGTGAACTATAAAAATATTGAAGGTTTTGGCGGTTTTAACGAAGCGATTATTCGTGACGCTGAAACGAAACTTCGTGATGGCGGAACATATTCAGTCCATAATCCGGATTTCCTGACAGGTGCCAACATTTCGGTTACTTTAACGAAAGAGTTTATGGATGCTGTAGAAAACGATCTGGACTTCGAATTACGTTTCCCGGACGTAGAAAACTATACTCCGGCTCAAATGCTGGATTACAACGAAAAATGGCATGAAGTTGGCGATGTTCGCGAATGGGAGAAACTTGGTTATCCGGTTCGTACGTATCGTACAATCAAAGCAAAAGAACTGTGGAATCTAATTAATGTCTGCGCAACCTATGCAGCAGAACCTGGTATTTTCTTCATTGATAACGCAAACGACATGACAAACGCAAAAGCGTACGGTCAGAAAGTCGTTGCGACAAATCCGTGTGGAGAACAACCATTAGCACCATATTCAGTTTGTAACTTGGCTGCTGTTAACTTGGCGAAGTTTGCAAACAAAGAAACAAAAACAGTTGATTTTGACGCGTTACGCAAAACGGTAAAAGTTGGCGTACGTATGCAGGATAATGTAATTGATGCAACACCGTACTTCCTGGAAGATAACAAAAAGCAGGCACTAGGTGAGCGCCGAGTTGGTCTTGGTGTAATGGGTCTTGCCGACTTGTTGATCTACTGTGAAAAAGAGTACGGCTCTGAAGAAGGCAATGCACTTGTTGATGAAATCTTCAAGACAATTGCGGTTGCAGCGTATGAAGAGTCAGTTGAGCTGGCAACAGAGCGCGGCAGCTTCCCATTCCTTGAAGGGCAGACAGAAGCTGAAACAGCACGTTTGCGTGAAGCCTTCATCAACACAGGTTTCATGAAAAAAATGCCACAGCACATTCGCGAAAATATTGTGGCAAACGGTATTCGTAACTCGCATTTATTGACGGTTGCACCTACGGGTAAACAAGTTGCCCCGTACATTTGTAAAAATGTAGCGTAAACTTGGCTGTATGCGGGAAACCCTGGCGTATCTTTTACTACCTAGCTTTGCCAGCATTAAAAAGGTAAAAATGTAAAAGTGTTGATAAGAAATTATCTACCAGACAATCCGCAGGGAAGTCGTGGCTGACCCCTCAACGACTACACGCCGAGCACCATTATTTTACGAACTCCTGTTCCTGTTTTATAATTGATAAAACAGGTGAAGGGTGATTCGATGAAAAAGAATTGTCTTAATTGTGGAAAAGAAATTAATGTAAAACCAAGTCAATTTGAACGGAAAAAATATTGTTCTAGAATCTGTAAAACAGAATATCAAAAAAACAATCCCCCTCAATTTTGGAGTGAAATGTCAAAAAAAGAATTGATTTCATGTACTTATTGTAAACAACAAATATTGAGGAAACCTTCTAACATTAATAAAACAAATTTTTGCAATATAAATTGCAAAAAACTATATCAAATACAAAATGGTCATTTATTTAATCAGCATTTAAGAAAAGATGTTGAAGTTAAATGTCTAACCTGTCATCAATTGTTTATTGTACCTAAAAATCGTGAGCATACAGCAAAGTTTTGTTCTAAAGGATGTTTGGGAAAAGCTAATGGTAACAGAGGAAAGGAACAATATCGTAAGCGGATTGTTGTTTCTTGCAGTAATTGTCATACTGAGTTTGAAAAAACTCCCTCTTCTATTAGAAAATTAAACTTTTGTACTGGAACATGTATGTCCAACTATTATGTCGAGAAAGAACTGTTTTCTGGTGCTAACAGTGGTACATGGGCAGGTGGTAGGGTATCATATTATGGGCCTAATTGGTATAGCCAACGGAGGAAGGTTAGAGCAAGAGATGAGTATACTTGCCAGGATTGCGGAATTACAGAAGCAGAATATGGACAGGAGCTTTCCGTACATCACATTATTCCTTTTAAACAATTTAACGGGGACTGGAAGAAAGCGAATCAGCTTTCAAATTTAATTTCTTTATGTGAATTCCCGTGTCATCGTAAGAGACATTCTAAAATGGTTGATGATATAGTCTGACCCATATGGCGACATATGGAGCGGGTAATAATAATCCCGCCCTCTAAAATTAGAGAGTAACAAAAGTGAGTACAGGTACAATGGTCGGAGTTGCAACAGGGCTTGAACCTTACTTTAGCTTCACTTACTACCGTTCAGGTCGTCTAGGGAAGTTTATTGAAGTGAAAGCTGAAATTGTAAAAGAGTATTTAGATGCAAACCCGGATGTGGATGAAAATAATTTGCCGGACTGGTTCAAATCATCAATGGAGCTTTCTGCGGAAGCACATGCAGATGTTCAATGCATTATTCAAAACTGGATTGATTCATCGATTTCGAAAACAGTAAATGCACCAAAAGGCTATGGCGTAGAGCAAGTACAAAAAGTGTATGAGCGTCTATACCGCGGCGGTGCTAAAGGCGGTACGGTGTATGTCGACGGATCTCGTGATACACAAGTACTGACTTTAAAAGCTGAAGAAGCCAATTCAGATGAACAATTAGAGTTTGAAGAATTAAAACAATCGGAAGACCAAGTGAAACGTCAAGTAGTGTTAGTGGATACAATCAAACCTTTAACAGATACAGACGTGACAATTGGTTCGGAAGTAGGCAATACATGCCCGGTTTGCCGTCAAGGTACGGTAGAGGAAATGGGCGGCTGCAACACATGTACAAACTGTGGTGCACAGCTGAAATGCGGTTTATAAACTAAAGAAAACGCAACTCATATAATATGGGTTGCGTTTTTTTGTAATAACTTAATCACTCTAAAAGCGTAATTTGCCGGTAGCAGGACTTACTAAGGGCCAAGCGCGGACATCGATTTTTTTGGAGAAATGCAGGATCGGCCGGTCATTATCCACAATAATCCCTTGCTTGGACAGCATTGTATTTAAGGTGATTTCACCTTCTGCTTGTTGTAAAATCCATGGGTGGTGCAAAATATCACAGCGCACCGGGACACCTGAAGCATTTATTGTGTAGAAACAGTAACGCTCGGACATCCATTCTTCAAAGCTCCCTTTTACCGCAAGAGATGGTTCAGAGACCGGTTTATAACGGGCTGCGAAAACAATGTCTGTTTGATCACGTCTTTTGCTTTCAAACAGCACAGTATCCCCGAAATTTTTAATATCCATCTTGGCGTAATGATACGGTAAATGGAAAAATGTCCGGGCACCTTTTACAGCCGGCCAATTATCCGCATCCAAACTGAAAAAATATACGCCCGGTTTTCCGTCAATTATTACATAGGTACGCACATTGAGTTCCGGAAATTCATCGGTACCGGGAACTGGCGGCAATCCGCGTAGCCTTACACCGGACATGCGAAACGGAACGACCCCGATCCAGCACACACCGTCATAGGAATCTAATTCAAGTCCTTCCGGTACTAACTTCCGTAACACATCATATTGAATCGGGTAATGGGCGAATAAAAGATCTCCCCACCTTTGTTTCATCCCCCAAGGGTAATTTGGCAGCGGCCAGGGACGATGACTGTCATCCCATTTATTTTCTTGTATGTTTAGGAGTTCCACCATCGTTCGTCACTTCCTTCACATCTATCGTATTTTATATAAATCCTTTTGAAAAGAATTAAAACCGTTCGCGGATTTGTTTTTTCCGCATCCATTGGGTAGCAACCCATTTTTCGCCTCGTATAACGGGCTCACCGCTATGAAGGGTAAGTTCATTTAATTTTTGGTCGTTGTAGAAATATTCAAAGTAAACTGCAGAACCTCTCTTAGGTACAGTTACGATACCCAAATTAGGAAACGTTGTTACGCCTCCTTCTTCTACATCATTTAAGTAGACTACTAACGTGCTAATGCGATTATTACTGCTTGAAGGGTGATTTGGACCGAAAAAATCGAAATGCGCCTTAAATTCCTGGCCCGGTTCGTAATGCAAAACTTGCAGACCCTCGGCATGTTCAATCGGAAGATGCATCAACTTGCTAATCCGTATTTCTAGTTCTGAAATAAGCGGATTTTCATTTTCCTCAAAAAACATGCCACTACTTGTACGAATCGGACTAATTTCTTTTTTTGCCAGTTTGGATCTTTCCAAACGTGAAGAAGCACAATCGATTAAATTCTGACATTCCTCATCACTTAAAACATTCGAAAACTTTACAATGAGCGGTTCTTCATGTAGAACCTCTGCAGTTATCATACGATCGTCAATTGAATAAACAGATTGAATAGGTAAAATTGAAACTTCTGTAATCATATGTTATATCCTTCCGCAAATGCTTATAAGTTAGTACAAAAACATTACTCTCACTCTTTTATGTAGGACAAGAATGTATTTCTACTCCAATACATATAATACCATTTAATTGAATTTAATGGTATTTAAGTAATAGAATAATAATAAAATAATTTTTTGGATAATCCCTAAGTGCTAGTATTTGCATAGTAATTAATACGGATAAGGAAAAGTTATCGATTAATATAATTTACCTGTTATTTTATTTATGGATTATTTAAAGTAAGATATTGGAAGAAGAAATTGTAAAGGAGGAAAAGCAAATGATTATTGGATTACACCATGCGCAAATAACCATTCCTAAAGGGACTGAGGAAGCAGGGAAAGAGTTTTATTGCAGCGTATTAGGTTTAAAGGAAATATTAAAACCTTCTGCACTCCAGGGGAGAGGGGGATTTTGGCTGCAAGTAGGGAACCAGGAAGTTCATGTAGGGACAGAAGAAGGCTTTAATCGGTACACAACTAAAGCACATCTGGCCTACAAAGTTGAAGATATCTCCTATTGGCGAAAAGTATTGATAGAAAATAAAATTGAGATTTTGGACTCCGTACCCATTCCAAATTACGAACGGTTTGAATTTAGAGATCCTTTTGGGAATCGAGTAGAGATGATTCAACAGCTCTAACTTATTGCAGTCGATTATCCTCGTCCACAACATTTTTGGATAATAGCTCAATGATTTCTTTGTTCTGTGAACGTATGTCTTTTAAAATTCTTTCAATTGCCAATGCGGTAAAAGTAATAATGACGAGTAAAATAAAGCCCAATAAGCCCATAATAAATCCTCCATTCTCCTATTATTTCACCTATTATACTAATATTAAAAAGAATAGTTAATTATTTCTAAAAACCTCCGCCTAATTAATGATGGCAATTTTAGTGTAAATCACGTATCATTGTAAGGTAGTTTTAAACTATCAGGTATATCCTGCAAATATATTGAATGATAGGTGAAAAAAATGAATTATCAAGTATTATTGTATTATCATTACACAACGATTGAAGATCCAGCTGCTTTTTCAGAAGAGCATTTAGCTGCATGTAAGGAAATTGGATTAAAAGGACGTATTTTAGTTGCCCGTGAAGGGATTAACGGTACGGTATCCGGTACGATTGAACAAACAGAAAGCTATATCGAAATGATGGAAGCACATCCATTATTCAAAGGGATTGTTTTCAAAATCGATCCAGCAGAAGGCCATGCTTTCAAAAAAATGCATGTACGTCCACGTCCAGAGCTTGTAAATTTAGGTTTAGAAGAAGATGTGAACCCGCATGAATTAACAGGCCGCTATTTATCTCCGGAGCAATTCCTGGAAGAAATGCAAGACGAAAATACAGTCGTACTAGATGTACGTAACACATATGAATATGATGTCGGTCACTTCCGCGGCGCAATCCGTCCAGAAGTTAAGAACTTCCGTGATACACCGCAATGGGTACGTGAAAACCGTGAATTATTTGAAGGTAAAAATGTATTAACATATTGCACAGGCGGTATCCGCTGTGAAAAATTCTCAGGTTGGATGAAGCGTGAAGGTTTCGGTGATGTTGGTCAATTACATGGCGGAGTTGCAACATACGGAAAAGATCCGGTTGCTAAAGGTCAGCTGTGGGATGGTCAAATGTACGTATTCGATGAGCGTTTGACAGTGCCAATCAATCAAGTGGAACATGTGATTGTTGGACGTGACCACTTTGATGGAACACCATGTGAACGTTACATTAATTGTGCTAACCCTGAATGCAATGAGCAAATCATTGCATCAGAGGAGAACGAAGCGAAGCATTTAGGTGGCTGTACAATCGAATGTACGAAACATGAACGCAATCGTTATATCGTCCGTCATAACCTAACGGAAGAACAAGTACAACAAGCGATTGAATTACTAGAAGCGGAAGCGGCAGTAAAATAGATTTTAAATGCATCTCTTAATAGAGGTGCATTTTTCTTTTTTGTAAACAAAACAGCCTTTTGTAAAGGCAGTGTAAACAGATTTTTCTAAATATTCATTGCAAACTGTCTCTTTTCTAATTTAATTACATGTTTATTTTAATGTTTGAACATATTATCGACAAATTTGCTTTTCCCTACTAAATTTCTTTTTAATTTCCTCATTAAAAATCCCCCTTACTTGTTAAAGAATCTCATAAATATTTACAATTTCAGCCTATTATTTTAAATTTTCAGATTTAACTGAACAATTTTACATAACAAAAAAACCATTTCTTCATAATTTACATAAGGTTTACAAGTTTAATACATGCCATTAATTTTGTGAATGTATTGTTAAAGCAGGTAGAAAACATTCATGTTGATGGAGGAGTGAAGTATGTTGAAAAAAACATGTTACTTCATTGGGTTAACAATTCTAATGGTAGTATTAGCAGCCTGCAGTAATGAAGATTCAGCAGAGTCATCATCGGGCGGCGGAGACTTAGTAACGATTTCAGGTTCTACATCTGTCGGGCCTTTAGCAGAGAAGCTAGCAGCAAAATATGAAGAAACAGAAGACGTAAAAATTGAAATAAACCAAATCGGTTCATCAGCAGGAATTACAAATGCAATTAATGATGTCTCGCAAATCGGGATGTCATCACGTGATCTGAAGCAGGAGGAAATCGATTCCGGAATCCAGGAGTTGGTCATTGCTTATGACGGGATTGTAGTTGTTGCACATCCATCAAACTCAGTCAAAGATTTAACGATGGATCAAGTGAAACAAATCTTCACAGGTGAAATCACAAACTGGAAAGATATTGGCGGTAAGGATATGGAAATCGTCGTTGTTTCACGCGAAGACGGATCGGGTTCACGTGATGCATTCCAGGAAATCGTCGGCTACGAATCAGGACAACTGATACGTAATGCCATCGTAGCAAGCGGAAATGGAAATATTAAAACAACGGTCGCAATGAACAAGCATGCGATTGGATTCATCTCATTCGAATATATCGATGAAACGGTATCAGCGATGGACATTAATGGCGTAAAAGCAGAAGCGGGCAATGTATTGGAAGGTAAATATAAATTATCTCGTCCATTCCTGTTTGTTTATAAAGAGAATGTACCGGAAGCAGCCACAAAGTTTATGGAATACATTTTAACTGCAGATGGACAAAAGATTGTGGAAGAAGCCGGAGCGATTCCATTAACGAAATAATCAGTGCTGGAGGACAAATTTGTGAACATACAAAACAGAAATGAAGTAGAACAGCAAATAAGCAAAGGCAATAAGCGTAAATACTTTTTGGAAAGCTTATCATCGAAAATATTTTTAGCATGTGCGCTTCTATCAGTAGTGAGCTTGCTGCTAATTGTAGGATTCGTATTTTATAAAGGTGCCAACCCTTTCGTAACAGGCGGCTATAGCTTCTTCGACTTCCTTTTTGGCAGTGATTGGGTCCCATCGGAAGATAAATTCGGTATTTTCCCGATGATTGTTGCATCCATTTACGCAACGATCGGAGCACTTGTCATCGGGGTACCAATCGGATTATTAACGGCGATCTTTTTGGCGGAAATTGCCCCGAAATCAGTAGCTAAAATCGTATCACCGGCAATTCAGCTATTGGCCGGTATTCCGTCAGTATTGTACGGGGTATTCGGGTTAGCGATTATCGTTCCTTTTTTACAGGACAATCTCGGATTAGCACGTGGACAAAGTTTAATCGCCGTCATTTTAGTACTGGCGATCATGATGTTACCGACAATTGTAACAGTTGCCGAAACAGCGATTCGTGCAGTGCCGAAAACATATCGTGAAGGTTCACTTGCTCTAGGCGTTTCACAAATCGGGACAATCTTTAAAGTTGTAGTACCGGCCGCAAAGTCAGGTATTATGGCAGCGATCGTTCTTGGATTGGGCCGCGCATTAGGTGAAACGATGGCCGTCATTTTAGTTGCAGGTAACTCACTCATCATCCCGACTAGCCTGACAGACAGTGTGCGTCCATTGACGACAAATATTGCACTTGAAATGGGCTATGCAGCAGGAACACATCAGGAAATGCTGTTTGCAACAGGGATTGTATTATTCTCGTTCATCTTGATTTTAAACTTTGTACTAGCACGTATTACAGCGAAGGGGGCTCAGTAACATGCGACAATTTAAAGATAATATGTTTCGCGGCTTACTATGGGGTTCCGCATTCGTTTCAGTAGCCGTATTGGTTGTCATCGTTGGCTATATTTTCTATAAAGGTTTTTCATATATCAGTTTTGATTTCATATTCGGTGATTATTCGCCAACAGGTGGCGGCGGGATTTTCCCGATGATTGTCACTACAATTTTAACGATTGTTATTTCTCTATTAATCGCAACACCAATCGGAATTCTGGCAGCTGTTTATTTACACGAGTATGCAAAGCAGGGACGTCTTGTACGCGTCATTCGTTATGCGACAGAAAGTTTAACAGGGATTCCGTCGATTATTTATGGTCTATTCGGTGCTGTATTCTTCGTAGCGATATTAAAGCTGGGGATGTCGATTATCGCAGCATCCTTAACATTAACGATTATCGTATTACCGGTCATCATCCGTACGACAGAAGAAGCATTGAAAACAGTGCCGGCAACATATCGTGAAGGGTCGCTGGCATTAGGAACGACAAAATTACAGACATTAATTAAAGTGATTTTGCCAAGTGCCATGCCGGGAATTTTATCGGGGATCATTTTATCGATCGGCCGTATTGTCGGTGAATCGGCGGCAATCTTCCTGACTGCAGGGACAGTTGCAGCAATGCCATCAAGTATTTTCTCTTCTGCCCGTACTTTGACGGTTCACTCGTATTTAGTAACACAGGAAGCCGGAGATATCGGACTTGCAGCAGCTATTGGAATTGTGTTGATCGTCATTATTTTAGTACTGAATCTAACGGCAACATATATCTCGAAAAAATTAAACAAAGCGGACTATTAAAAGGAGCGAAACCTATATGACTATGACTATTTCTGAAGCATCAATTTTCAAATCTACGACGACTTCTACTGGCGCTTTACCAACAAAAATTAAAGTAAATGATTTAAACCTGTATTATGGTGAAAAACAAGCGTTGTTCAATGTCAATCTGGATATTAAAGAAAAAGAAGTAACGGCATTAATCGGTCCTTCAGGCTGCGGTAAATCAACATTTTTACGTACATTAAACCGTATGAACGATCTTATTGACGGAGTACGTGTAATTGGGAATATTCATATCGATGGTGAAAATGTATATGAATCAAGTGACGTTATAAAGTTGCGTACTAGAGTCGGAATGGTTTTTCAAAAGTCGAACCTGTTCCCAATGAGCATCTATGATAATGTAGCCTATGGTCCGCGCATGCAGGGAATTAAAAATAAGAAAATCCTGAATGAAATTGTGGAAGAGTCTTTACGCGGTGCAGCGATCTGGGATGAAGTAAAAGATCGTCTAAAATCATCAGCATTAGGTCTTTCTGGTGGTCAGCAGCAACGTATTTGTATCGCACGAGCAATCGCCATGAAGCCGGATGTTATTTTAATGGATGAGCCGACTTCGGCACTTGACCCGATTTCTACATTGAAAGTAGAAGAACTGATTACACAAATGAAAAAAGATTACACAATTGTGATTGTAACGCACAACATGCAACAAGCAGCACGTATTAGCGATAAGACGGCATTCTTCTTAAACGGGGAAGTCATCGAATATGACGATACAAATGTCATTTTTTCAACGCCTAAAGATGAGCGTACAGAAGATTACGTAACAGGACGATTCGGATAAAAGGGGGATTTGGGAATGATTCGCGAAAATTTTGAAAAGAACATGCTTGAACTGCAAGACAAAATGGGTGAAATGGTCGACATGACAGTTACTGCAATGGAAAAGGCATTCAAAGCCCTTCAGGAGCAGGATATGGTGTTGGCGCTGGATGTCATTGAAGAGGATAACTACATTGATGATCTTGAAAATGAAATCAATCAAATGGCAATCTGGCTGATGGCGAAAGAGCAGCCGGTAGCCCGTGACATGCGCCGTATTATCAGTGTTATTAAAATGTCGTCTGATATAGAGCGAATTGCCGACTTTGCGGTTAATACAGCAAAAGCTACGATTCGCATTAGCAAAGCCGATACAATTTTAGAAAGAACATCATTAGTTGCAATGAAAAATGTCGCGATGGATATGCTGAAAAAATCAATGAAGGCATTTATCGATGCAGATATCGCATTAGCTAAAGAAGTAGGGGAACTTGATGATATTGTGGATCGCAATAATCATGAAAACTATACACTTTTAACGGAGTATTTAAAAGAAAGCCCGCAAGAGATCGAGCAAACATTGCAATTGTTATTCATTAACCGCTTTGTTGAACGAGCAGCGGATCATATTACCAATATGGCGGAATCAACAGCTTACTTTATTAAAGGACAGCTATTTGATCTAAACTAAGATTTCCATCGGGTTTTCACATGGCTTGCTGAAAGAAGTTAATGCCTCTGGCGCATGTCACAGATCGCAAAACGGATCTGGACACAGTTATACCGAGGCGTAATTGATGAGAGAAGCGGGGAATCATTCATGACGAAAAAGATATTAGTCGTTGAAGATGACAAAAATTTAGTGAATTTACTGCAAATTTATTTAGTAAAGGACAGCTACGAAGTCCACAGTGTCCGGACAGGTAAAGAGGCATTGGCTGCAATCCCTATATTCGAACCGGATGCGATGCTGCTTGATTGGATGCTTCCGGATATGGAAGGAATCGAGATTTGCCGTCAAGTCCGCTTCAAGTATGATTTTCCGATTATTATGATCAGTGCGCGTACGGATGAGTTGGATATTGTTTTGGCGCTTGAAATGGGGGCGACGGAGTATATCCGTAAACCGTTTGGCTTCCGGGAAATGCTGACACGCCTACGGATTCATTTAAAACGCTACGAAAAAGAACAACAGCAGCAAGCGCGTGTTTCCCAAATGCTGATCGGTCCGTTTCGTGTTGATTTAATCATGTTCAAAGTATATAAAGACGAAGTAGAAATTCCTTTGACAAAGCGCGAGTTTAAATTGCTGCTTCATTTGCTGGAACAGCCGGGCACTATTAAATCCCGTGAAGAAATTATTGATATACTGGACTTTACAAAAGGGGATCGCCGTACAGTCGATGTACATATACGCAGGCTCCGTGAAAAGATAGAAGAAGAACCAAGTGCACCGAAGTGGATTAAAACTAAAAGTGGGTTAGGCTATTATTTTAATCTTTCATCACAGGAAGTGACGTACAGTTCATAAATGAAAAAACATTTTGGAGCGATTGAAAGTTTCAGAATGTTTTTTTATGCTGTAATTTACACATTTCTTTTACAAATGCAGCGGCATCGGATTATACTTAGAAAAGTAGATTGATGAGGAGGTCTGAATATGTCTGAACAAAATGAAAAAAAGAAATTAAGCCTGCAGGAATTAGTGAAGCAACAGCTGGAAGCGAAGAAAAACAATGCAGCCGGCAACAAAGGGAATTTAAAAGGTGATACATCAACGAAAAAGATGAAAAGCCAACAAACAAAGAAAACGAGCAATACCCGTCGTAAAATGGGTGTGTAATGATGAGAACCTGGGCAAAGAAAAAATTTGTCCGGGTTTTTTTTTTGTCAAAGTGATTCCAAATAATCGCTCGATCGTCTTTAAGGTAGAAGGGGGGCTGTAAGGTTGAGACGCGAAGTTTTTGATATGCATTACGACGCTGTTTATAAATATATACGCTATTTAACGAATGATACAGAATCAACACATGATTTACTGCAAGAAACTTTTTACCGTTTTTATCAAAAAAATTATACCGAACATGAACGGACTTATTTATTAAAAATTGCCAGAAACCTTGTATATGACCATTTTCGAAGAAAAAAGATTATTGGTTTTTTTCAGTTGAAAACCGAGCCGGTAGCAGTGGCAGATTTGCCGGAAGTAGTTGTCGAGCGAAATGCGGAAAATGAAAAACTGTATGACGCCCTCCAGCAAATTAAATGGAATTACCGTGAAGTAATCGTGCTGCGCTACATAGAAGAGTATTCGGTAAAAGAGACGGCAATGATCTTAAACTGCAGTGAAGTGAAAGTGAAAAATAATACAGCACGCGGTTTAAAAGCATTACGGGAACTGTTAGGAGGGGAAGAGGATGTTTGAAGAAGAAAAATTAAGTCAGCTCAAAAAGATTCAAGTCGATTCGGAGAAAAAAGAGGAGGACTTCAATAAAATTCAGCAGCGCCTCAATTCAAAACCTTTTCATTGGCAAATCCCGGCCGTAATGATTGCCATTGCATGCATCACGCTATTTTTAGTCGGTACATTTCCGCAAAATCAGCAAACGACTTCTGAGAATTTGGATAGCAGTGCATTGCAAGCCGTTTATTATATGGATTGGGAAGGGGATCCCAAATCCACACTGCAGGCAGGTGTTAAAAAAGTAAAAAGTGAAGAAACCTTAATAGCGGTGGAAACTTTATTGGAACAGCTGCAGAAAACCGACATTATTATAGAAAAACCCTCTATTGATAAAAGCTATCGATTGGAGTTTGAAGATAGCACGGTCATGCGCCTCCAAGAATACCATGGAAGCGAAGCAACGTATTACCGGGAGATAGGGACAGGTCAGAGATATCTATTAGAGGATCAAACTTTGCGTGGAATGATCGAATTACATGAACCGGCTGACGGTAAAATTTCTTCCATCATTAATGTAGTAGTTTTTATTCTATTGATTTTGGCAATGAATCGGGTGAGCAAAAAGCTGAGGGACCCTGAAGATCCGAAACGCCATCTACCGACACATTCTACATATTGGCAAAGTGTAGTGGAGATTTTTACTTTTTTAATTCTTGTTTTGTTTGTTTCGGTTCCTCAACTCCATTTGTTTCAGTTGATCGCATTTTTATTGTTGTCAGCACTGATAAATATTCTTTTAGAAGCAAAATACGGAAAGAATAAGTGGCGAATGGTGCAATTTATAATAAGTAAATTATTTTTCTTAATAATAATGTACGGATTATTATGGGGATGATTTCTATAGCTTACCTTATTACGAAAGGTAAGCTTTTTTTATATACAGAATACTTTGACAACCGCTGCTATCCCCCGTACGATATTAATAAGTTACTAGAAGGGGTGGAAGCATGACGACGTTGGAAAGAGCAAAACAACTCGATGAATTGGATGGTCTGCAGAAGTATGCAGATGAATTTTATAAAAAAGAGGGACAAATATACTTGGACGGCAATTCGCTCGGTTTGCTGTCTAAGCGTGCAGAACAGTCGGTGCATACACTGCTTAACTCGTGGAAAGATTACGGGATCGATGGTTGGACAAATGGGGAGCATCCTTGGTTTTATTTCTCGGAGAAGCTATCTGCGATGTGCGCTCCTTTAATAGGTGCCAATATTGAAGAAGTAATGCTGACGGGTTCGACAACAACAAACTTGCACCAGCTGTTGGCTACGTTTTTCAAACCGACTGCGGAACGCTATAAAATTTTAGCAGACGAACTGAATTTCCCGTCAGACTTATATGCAATTGCCAGTCAAATTGCTTTGCACAATTTGCCGGAAAGCAGTATGCAGCTCGTAAAAAGTGAAGACGGGCAAACAATTACGACAGAAGCCATCATCGAAGCGATGACCGAGGATGTGGCGGTTGCGGTTCTGCCGGCTGTCTTATACCGCAGTGGCCAAGTATTGGATCTGCAGGCAATTACGGAAGCAGCACATGAACGTGGCATATTGGTCGGATTTGATCTATGCCATTCAATCGGTTCTGTTCCGCATCATCTTCATGAAATCGGCGCGGATTTTGCTTTTTGGTGCAATTATAAGCATTTGAACGGTGGTCCGGGTTCCGTTGCAGGATTGTTCGTTCATGAAAAGCACTTTGGTACAGCACCTGGTTTGGCCGGCTGGTTTGGCTCAGCTAAGGAAAAACAGTTTGATTTAGATGTAACAATAACTGCTGCACCGCATGCAGGAGCTTACCAGATCGGTACACCCCATATATTGAACCTGGCACCGATTGAAGGCGCACTGTCGCTGTTTGAAGAGGCAGGCATCGAAGCGGTTCGTGAAAAGTCTCTTGCCTTAACACAATTTATGATGGATTGTATTGAACAGGAGATGCCAAATACGTTTACATTCGGTAATCCGATTGATGACACACGTGGCGGTCATCTGTTTTTAGTACATGACGAGGCGGCAAGAATTTGTAAAACATTAAAAGAATATGGGGTTGTGCCTGATTTCCGTGCCCCGAACGGTATCCGCCTGGCACCGGTTGCGCTATACAATTCCTTTGAGGAAGTATGGCAGTCAGTGCAGATTTTAAAAGACATTGTCACAAACAAAACTTATGAGAAATACGAAAATAAACGCGACATCATTGCATAAGGGGTGGTTTAGTGGATAAACGATCAATTTCAGATTTGCAGCACAAGCTTAAGGATGAAAAGGGAATTCATACGGATTTCCGTGAAGATATGACGTACAGCGATTATTTGAGCCTGGATCCCCTTTTAAACAGCCAAAACCGTCTTTCCGACCATCATGATGAGATGCTGTTTATTATTATTCACCAAGTGAGTGAACTTTGGATGAAGCTCATCATTCATGAGATGCGCGGTGCAATACAGGCAATTGAAAAAGGGGAAATGCAGCCTGCATTTAAAATGCTTGCCCGTGTATCGAAAATCCAAATGCAGATCATTCAGGCATGGGACGTGTTGGCAACGATGACACCGGCGGAATATTTGCAGTTTCGCGATGAACTGGGGAAAGCTTCGGGATTCCAAAGCTATCAGTATCGCCTGATCGAGTTTGCACTTGGCTATAAAACGCCTTATATCCTAAAAATCTATGAAAAAGAACCGGACACTTTAGCGGTACTGAAAGAGGCATATGATGCGCCAAGTATTTATGATGTGGCAATTCAGGCATTGGCAAAAGCAGGATTGCCAATAACTGAAGCTTTGCTAAACCGTGATTTTTCGGTAGTATATAGTGGTGACGATTCTGTTGCCGCCGCTTGGAAAACCGTCTATGAAAATATCGATACGTACTGGGATTTATACCAGCTTGGTGAAAAGCTTGTCGATATTGAAGATTCCTTGCAGCAGTGGCGTTTCCGTCATATGAAAACGGTCGAGCGCATTATTGGCTTTAAAGTGGGCACAGGTGGCTCATCAGGGGTCAATTATTTGCGAAAAGTGCTCGATCACCGCTTTTTCCCGGAACTTTGGGATTTGCGGACAGTATTATCTTGATTCAGCATTCCAGCTGAATCAAAATAATACCTCTGGTAGATGTCACAGATTTTTTAAGGAAACTTTTTGAGTAAACTCAAAAAAATCTGGACACAATTCCGCAGGGCGGAATTGATAGCTTAGGTTAGACAGATGAGTGGAGTGAGACAGATGGAGAAGAGTAAAGGACAGTGGTCAAGTAAGTTAGGATTTGTATTAGCGTCAGCAGGCGCAGCGATTGGACTTGGGGCAATATGGAAAATGCCTTATGTAGCCGGTCAAAGTGGAGGCGGCGCATTCTTCCTGATTTTTGTGCTGCTGACATTAATTATCGGGCTGCCAATGCTTTTATCGGAATATATTATCGGACGTGCCACACAGAAAGAGGCGGTTACTGCCTATAAAGTATTGGCGCCGAATACGAAGGTATGGGCTTGGATCGGCAAGCTCGGCATTATTGGCTGTTTCTTATTATTATCGTTTTACAGTGTAGTCGGCGGCTGGATTTTTGTTTACAGCGGGGTTTCGGTTGTGGGCGAAGTTATTGCGCCAACTGTGGATCCAGGAGCATTTTTCGGACAAGTAACAGGCACACCTTGGATTGCTTTACTCGGTTTAGGTTTGTTTACATTGGCGAATGTTGTGATCATTGCGCTTGGTGTTCAAAACGGGATTGAAAAAGCAAATAAATTCATGATGCCGTTACTGTTTATCATGTTCTTTATTTTAGTAGTAAGAGCCGTAACATTGGACGGAGCAATGGAAGGAATCAAGTTCTTCCTATATCCGGATTTTTCGAACATTACCGGTGAATCAATTTTATATGCGTTAGGGCAATCATTTTTTGCACTGGCTGTTGGATTCTCATGTTTAGTTACATATAGTTCTTATTTAAAGAAAGATGTGAGCTTACCGAATTCAGCGGGTTCTGTTGTAGGATTGAGCATTTTCGTATCGTTCTTGGCGGGACTGGCGATCTTCCCGGTTGTCTTTGCCTTTGATATGGAAGTGGCGAGCGGACCACCATTATTGTTCATGGTATTGCCTGCAGCGTTTTCACAAATGCCGTTTGGTGAACTGTTTTTAGCGCTGTTTTTAATTCTGTTTTTATTTGCAACATTAACTTCTTCGTTTAGTATGTATGAAATTATCGTTGCTGCCATTATAGAAAAATGGAAAATCAGCCGCGCAAAAATTACAGTCATCATTGGTATCTTTGTATTTATCGCATCGATTCCTTCGACATTAACGTACAGTACATTAGGTGATGTTTCGATTTTTGGACGCAATATTTTTGATTTCACCGACTTTGTAGTGTCAAATATTATTTTACCAGTCGGCAACTTGCTTATCGCGGTTTTCATCATGCATATTATGGATAAAAACCTCGTGAAAAGCGAACTGTTGCAAGGAAGTAAACTAGGTGAAGGCTTTTACAAAACATATCGCTTTTTAATGACCTTTGTTGTACCGACAGTCATTGTCGTAGTCTTAGCATATTTAGTCATTCAATATTAGGGGTGAAGCCATGTGGATTGATATTACACAAACGATGAAAAACGGTATGCCGAACTGGCCGGGAGATACACCGTTTTCCTTTGAAGTCGGGATTTCGAAACAACAGACGGGCTCGGTCAATATCGGGCGGATAACCACTTCACTGCATACCGGTACTCATGCAGATGCACCGTTTCACTTTAACAGTGAAGCTGAGACAATCGAGCAATTGGATGTAAATTTGTATATCGGTGACTGTGTAATCGTAGATTGTGTTGGGCATGAAGTCATTTCGGCTCAATTGCTGTCATCGATTGATTTTCACAGTGTAAAGAGGATACTGCTTAAAACAGTTGAGCAGCTGGGTGAAGTGTTTCCGGAAACGATTCCAGTCATTCATCCGGATGTCGCACCGTTTTTAAAGGAGCGCGGTGTAATATTGCTTGGCATTGACAATCCTTCCGTTGATCCTTTGGACAGCAAGGAAGTATTGGCACATCACAAGTTATACGAACATGGTATTCATATACTGGAAGGGCTTGATTTAAGGCATGTTCAGCAAGGTCTTTATGAACTGATCGCACTGCCATTAAAAATAGCAGGTGCTGACGGTGCACCTGTTCGTGCGGTCGTTCGTAAAATAGTTGAATAAAATATCATGAAAAGAAGCTTACGATTTAACATCGTGAGCTTCTTTTATTTGAAAATTTTTCCTTCAATCCAAAAGTCCATTGTATTGTATAAAAAAGGGTTGTAATATATACCTATAAACTATAATGGAAATAATCAATTGTTCCTAGGAGGAAGGCATCTTGAAGAAACGCAACGGAAAAATTAATTGGATTCATCAATTAAATCTAATTATTACAATCGTATTGGCAATTTTAATTGTTTCACCACTTGTTATTGCAAATGGTTTTAGTAACTCCATCTCGTACATAATTGCAGGAGGCATTGTCATTTTGTTATCGACAGCCAATTATTTCCTGAATATATCCAACTTTGCCAAAGGGTTAATTTTTGTACTCATTCCGGCATTTGTCGTCTTCTTATTATTTTACCTTGATGGCTATTCTATCAATAAACATTACATGCTGCTTGTAACTTTTATTATGTGTGCCATGTATTTTAATGAACGGATGATTAAAATATTTTTACTGATCGCCAGTATTTCTTATATATTCTTATACATTGCAGTGCCGGAAAATTTATTAGGGGTAAATGCGAATCTCCCTGTATTTATTACAATTTTTGTCAGTATGACAGGCTGTAACTTTCTGCTATACCGTTTGACGCAATGGGGTAACAAACTAATAAAGGATGCCCAGGAAAAAGAGCGTAAAGCAAAGGAACTGCTGGAAAATTTATCATCGATTTTAAATAAGGTTGAAGAAGGTTCAAACCAGCTTGCGTCCAGCATTACACATGTCAATGAGAATGTCGGTACATTGAATCTTGCGAGCGAGACGATATTACAGTCATCAAATCAGATGGCAGCAGCCATTCATAATGAATCGGAAATGATTCAGCAGATTAATGAACAGATGATTTTATCACATGACAATATGGTAAAAACGAAAGAGTTCTCTGAATCGACTGTAAATGACTCGGATGAAGTGCAGGAAGCGATTGAACAGAGCTGGAACCAGGTACATAATGTGACAGCTGATATGGAAACGTTAAGCGACTCGATTGATTTAACAACAACGACAATCGACAATATGCAAGAAAGCCTTGCCAATGTAAATAATCTGTTAAATGGGATTAAAGCAATTGCCGACCAAACAAATTTGCTGTCTTTAAATGCTTCAATTGAAGCGGCTAGAGCAGGAGAGCACGGGAAAGGGTTTGCTGTTGTAGCAGAAGAAGTAAAAAAACTCGCGGAAGAGAGTGCAAATATCGCGACGAGTATTACCGTTGTTACACAGCAGCTGCTGGAGCGTGCAACAACTGCCCAATTAAAAGCATACGAAGGGAAAGAAGCAGTCCATTCAAGTGTTGGTACATTGAACGAAATTACCGATTCATTTGATAGTATTAAGCAATCATTCAATGGCATCCAAGGAAAGCTTCATCAAAACATGTCGACGATTACGCATACGAATGCACTTGTTGAAGAAGTAATGAATCAAATTGAAAACTTGTCCGCAATTTCCGAAGAGAATGCCGCAATGACGGAAGAAATCGCGAGCTCGATCCATGAAGAACATGTCATGATGAAATCGATTGCAGATGCGAGTAATGAACTTCAGCAACTGCAAAGCGAACTGGCAGAAATTACGAAACGACAATAATCGGAAAAAGTAAAAAGAGGCCGGGACATAAGTAGAATTATTGCTAAATAAAAGGAAAGCCTTTATTAAGAAATATGGATATATTGCAAAATTGATTGGAATGGAGGGCGAGTGTAGCTGACGGCTACGCCTTTCGCTACAAGCGAAGCTTCCTGCGGGAATAGCGTGACGCCTGAGACTACAGGCTCAGGCCACGCCCGCGGAAAGCGTCCCGGAATGGAAATCAATTTTAACGCTCAGCAAAAAAAAGCTATTTTTCTCTCAGAGAAAAATAGCTTTTTTGGGTTATGTCCCAGCCCCTTCTTTAGTTACTCTATTTCTATCGCAATGCTGTCTGTAACATCACCGTTGCTAAAGCGCGCCATACTGGAAATGATATACTTCCCTTTTTCCGTTGGGGCAGTAAAGCGTGTCGATGTGGCAATTTCCTTATAATCGTAATCTTCTATCCATTGCTGAATGGATACACTCGTTACATTCTGACTATATTGAAACTCCAGTACTTCCCCTGGCTGTACTTTTACGAAAGGAGTATTTTGTGTACTGATCATTTCATGCGGTGCAGCCGTATCAACACACTCTGCTTCACCTGCTGAATGCCAGCAATAGCTTCCGCGAACCGTATCAATCGTTATTTCATTCGTAACAGCTGTTACATCAGGAATTTCTGTTACTTCATTTTGTGCCATAAAATAGCGGCCTATTATCACAAGAATAATGATGGCGATAATAAGAAATAATCGGTTTACATTTTTCATCTGGATGCTTCCCCTCAATGTAGTTTATATGTAGTTTGTTGTTCCTGTTGTCTTCGGATAACGATATAAAACGCAATAAGTACCGTGAAATATAGAATAAGTCCAAAAACGGCCCAATAATTGTGATCAACCAATGTTCCGATCACGAGGAAAAGGAAAGTCACACTGAAAAATCCTAAATAGATTTTTTTCGTAATCGTAAATTGTAACCTGCTGGAGATGATAACTAGAATACTATGTAATATAAATAGGTAGACCCATTCCCATTGTATAAAAAATTCTATATGTACGAGCAGGTTCATTACACAAAAACCAATCGCAGCGAGAATGGCATCTTTAGACTTTTTAAAGCAGAAAACAAGAAATATAAGGATTCCGATCGTAAACCCAATCGTATAAAAATCAGGAAGGGCCAAATAGAAGATTGAATTAATATCGGTCAATGCTAAGATTGTTGCGAGTGTAATGACGATTGGTCTTAGTTTAAGCTTGAAAACAAGCATAATAAATAAAATAAATATCGCGAAAGTAACGAGCGCTAAAGGCAACTCCAGATCTTCTATGCGTTGAGAAATGACGTAGACGACACTGGTGTTTATAGTGAATAGTAAAAAGAGTAGAATGCTTTTCAAATTATTATTTTTCATAAGTTTTCCTCAGTTCCAAGAGAGTATGAAGAAGGCGTAAAAACAAAAACTATGCAAATCGCTAAGGAATTTGCATAGTTTTTGTAAAAAAGTTGAATTAGTAAAACTAGACATGCCTCTATCTACATGTTACTAAATTTTGAAATATAAGTCTATTTAAAATTTTTCTGCCATGTGATAATAAAGTTGCGCAAAGAAGTCATAACGTTATGGTGAAACGAGGAGAAAAATGAAGCAAAATATTTATGATAATGCCTTATTTTTTAAAGGTTATGAAGAAATTCGTAACCGGAAATTCAATTACAATAATTTACTGGAGCGGCCCAATTTTTTAGCATTAATGCCGGATGTAAAAGGGAAAATGATATTAGATTTAGGTTGTGGAAAAGGGGAGTTTGCAAATGACTGTGTGTTAAACGGGGCACAGCATGTCGATGCGATTGATATTTCAGGCAATATGATTACTGCAGCAAAAGAACTTTATAAAAGTGATTGCCTTTACTTTGAGCAAATTTCAATGGAAGACATTCAATTGGAGAAATCAAAGTACCATTTAATAACAAGTGCATTGGCTCTACATTATGTGTCGGATTTTGAAGGGGTCATAGAAAAGGTGAGTCATGCATTAAGTCCGGAAGGGGTATTCCTGTTTTCTGTTGAGCATCCAATCTCGACAGCTAATAAAGGGGAGGAACAGTGGATTTTGGATGAGGAAGGCTCTATCTCCCATTTTGCGGTTGCCCATTACCAGGAAGAAGGGAAACGAACACAAAATTGGCTCGTAAATCATGTGGTGATGTATCATCGCACGATGGAAACAATTTTGAATACATTAATCACGAATGGCCTGCAAATCGAGAAAATAGTGGAACCAATGCCGACAGAAGAAGCAATCGAACTACTTCCAAACTTACAAAAAGAAAAGCATCGTCCTTCCTTTCTAATTGTGAAGGCGAGAAAAACGATATAAAAAAAGAGCGCAGATTGATGTCTGCGCTCCTTTTAGTTAGTGCTTATCATTCAATTAATCATCAAAACGGTCATCGTCTAAATCTTCTTCGTACTTAATAATATCGCCAGTTTTTGCATCGATTTCAAAATCATATTCCATTTTACCGTTTCGGATCTCGATTTCATAAATGAGCCGGTTATCATCTTCATCCAGTTCAATGTCTGTCACTGTTCCTTTTGCTTTTGCCTGAGCAATTTCAATTGCCTGCTCTTCAGTAATTATAGAAGAATTGTTCGCTGAATCTGTTGCTTTTTCAGTACCATCTGTTTTTACCGGGTTTTCTGTTGTAATCGTACGAATGTTTTCACGTTCCGTGACAACCGCTTTTCCTGTATCTGCATCCACTTTAACTTCGATTTTCTCATTGTCTTTCACAATATCGATTTCATAATGTGGTGTACGGTCATCTGCATCAAATTCAAAACTGATAATTTCACCGTCTAATTGTTTTAACGCAATTTTCTTTGCTTCACCAGCTGAAATACTTGGGTTGTTTACGGCTTGCACAAATAAATCAGATTGTGCAAATACAGCACCTCCACCAATTGCTATTAGTAATGCCGGGATTGCTATAAATTTTTTATTCATATTCACTCGCTCCTTTATTTGTTTGTAATGTTAGTATAACCAGCGAATATGAAAACGGTCTGAGAGAATTATTAGAAATTGATGAGAAAACTAATCATCATATTTAATCACAATAATCTCACCGGTAATGGCATGTACTTGCACAGTTACATCATCTTCCTGTTCTATCTCCACAAAATAAATGCCACCTTGTGCCGTTTTTACAAACTCTACAGAATCGACTTCACCGGGTACTTCCTTTAACGCAATGTCTACTGCTTGCTCTTTTGAAAGCAATGGCTTTGTAGCATTTTCAGCTGCCTGATTTTGATTTGATGAATCAGGATTTGTTTGTTCATCCTGTTTACTTTGATTTTTATAAATAAGCTTCAAATCGGAAAATTGACCTGTTACGGCATTTACATTCACTTCAAAAATCGAACCATCTTTATCGAAGGAAGCGACATAATAATTTTTTTGTTTGATCAATGTTTGGACTTCCGCATTATAAATATCTTTAATTTTCATTTCCAGTTCATTCGTGTTCAGTTCATGCGGTGTTGATAACTGCTTGACTGTCAGTGTAATGAAAAAACCGATGAGGAGAACCGCGATGCATAGTAAAATCCATTTAGCTTTCATGCTGTGCACCTCCTGAAAGTGGAACAATGAGTAAAATTGTCGTTCCTTTTCCTAGTTCACTGTCGATCGATATTTTGGCATTCAACCGATCGGCAAGTTCCTTAGCGATGGAGAGGCCAATGCCGGTGCCACCTGTTTTCCGGTTCCGGTCTTTATCAACCCGGTAAAAACGATGGAACAAATTCGGAAGATCTTCTTCAGGTATTCCCACGCCGCAATCCTGAATAGTGATATGCAAATCATTTTTCACAGAGGCGTGGATTTTAATGATATCGTCACTGTATTTTCGTGCATTATCGAGAAATATAAAGAGCAGCTGTTTTAATTTTGCTTCATCCGTTGTAATTTCAACATTAGGGATGTCCACGAGAATTTCCCGATGATAGGCGGCTTTTATACTGTGCACAATTTGCTCGATAAAGGGCTGTAATGGAAGTGTCGTCATGCTGATTTTCGTCATTTCATTCGTCTTAGCCAGTGCGAGCATTTGTTCAATCATCGCTTTCATGTTGGTAGTTTCTTTTAATATTGCTTCCAATGCTTCTTCGGTAATTTGCGCGTCTTGGGTACCGCGGCGTTTTAACAGTTTCGTATAGCTTTCGATGACGGTTAACGGTGTTTTCAGTTCATGTGAGGCGTTGCCGACAAATTGCTGCTGTTTGTCATGAACATCTTCCAACTGTGCCATTAAATGATTGTACGTTAAGGCCATTTGCGCAATTTCATCGTTTGATTGCTTGCGGACCGGGATTTGCTCATAGCTGGACTGCTGAATATTTTTTTCCATCGTCGTTGTCAGCTGCTGAACCGGTTTTACGATCAGCCGAACAAACAATTGGCTCGCCAAATAAATCGGAATGAGTGCAACAAGGGTCATCAGGACTAATATTATAAGCAACCGGTTCATATTTTCGGTAATTGTCGGCAACGGCTGGATCAGCTTTGCCTCGACAATTTCATCATTCGGCAAAATGAGTGGTGTAACCAGCGCAATATGGGGGATGTCACGTATTGTTTTTTCTGTATAATGCTTTGACAGATCAAGTTTATAATCGATTTGCTCGGATGTTTTCTGAAGCCTTTTTATTGGATTTCCTGCACTATCATAAACGATGATTGCTCCGTCAGTCGGGAGATAGGCACCGTATATCGAATCGATTCCATCAATTGTGTCCAGTGCGCTAATGGCAGTCGTCAATTCATTTGCCCGTGCCTGTAATTGTTCAGCCTCAGTTGAAAAGGCAAACTCTTGATACAAATAATAAATACCTGTAAAGCTTCCGATTAATATAACTGAAGTCAATAACATCGAAAACAGATTAACTTTCGTATTAAGTTTCATTTGTCGCTTCCTTTAACACATAGCCGACACCGCGAACAGTATGTAGGAGTGACGGTAAATTCAGATTTACTTCTAGTTTCTGACGCAAATAACGTACGTATACGTCAACTACATTTGTATCCCCGTAATAGTCAAATCCCCAAACCGCATTCAGCAGCTGTTCACGAGACTGCACAAGCTTTGCATGTTTCATAAAATGCAGCAGCAAGTCAAACTCACGTGGAGTCAGATCGATGTGCTGTTTGTTCCTTGTCACTTCCCGTGTTTGCTCATTTAATGATAGATCCTGAAATGTGTGGACAGACGATGAAGCTGGCTCTGGAACCGATTTATGTGAAAATCTTAAAGCCACACGAATGCGTGCTAGCAGTTCATCGAATTCAAATGGTTTTGTTATATAGTCATTTGCCCCGTAATCAAGCCCTGTAACTTTATCTTCAATATTACTTTTCGCGGTCAGTAAAAGTACCGGAACCGTTTCGTTATGTTTTCGAATTCGTTTTAGTACTTCCAAGCCGTTTATCTCTGGGAGCATTACATCAAGCAGCACTAAATCATATTCGTCTTCATGGAATTTCAGTAAACCGTCCGTGCCGGTATGGGCGATCGCTGTTTCATAGCCTTCAAATCCCAGCTCAAGCTGCAATACACGCGCAATCTGCTGTTCATCTTCCACGATTAAAATTTTCGACATGCAAACACCTACTTCTATCTGTTTTGTCTTCATCGTATTGTAAAGGAGAGGGTATTGGCAATGGAGAAATGCTATTTGTAGAAAAATGATCAAAAAGGGGTAGCGATGCTTGGGATAAAACATCCTTTTCATGTTAATCTAATTACAGGGGGTGTAAAATAATGGATTATATCGAATTGAAGAATTTTAAGCTGCGCTATTTCATACTGTTTGGGATTGGTATATTCATCGTAAGTTTTATCTTGTTATTTATTACCGATAATCCGGCCAGTGAAGAGTGGATTACATTTTTAGTTTCGGTCAGTTTTTTATTGTACTTGATGTATCAAACAAAAAAATGGAACTTCATATATAATGAACAGCCCATTCATACGACGATGACAAAAGGGCGCTGGGCAAAATATTTATCGATTACAGCATGCTTCCAACTAATCACCGTTGTGTTTACAGCAATTTTATTAACGATTGTCTATCTTGTATTCGAAGAGCATATTCGGGAACTGTTTTCCTTCTTTCCAATGACGGATGTGGAAGATGTGCGACCATCATTACTCGTTTACATCCTGTTTTTTATTAATATTTGCATCCTTGCACCGATTTATGAGGAAATGTTATTCAGAGGGATCTTGCTTCGTCGTTTCACATTGAGATGGAGTCCGCAAAAGAGTATTATTATTTCTTCTATTATATTTGGCATTATTCACCTCAACCCGATCAATGCCGTTTTTGCTTTTGCGTTAGGCTGTGTGCTTGGCTATGCGTACCTTAAGACTAAAAATATTGTGATACCGATCTTATTACATAGTTTTAATAATTTCCTGGCATATCTCCAGTTTGTATATACAAATCAAACGACTGAAATCGATTTACCGACAACAGAAGCAGCCCGACAAGGATTATTGTTAAATGTGGCGTTCTTTTTCATACTGACGGCTGTCATTATTTTCTTGCTCGTCAAATACTATAAAAACTTCCGTCAGTTAAAAAATCCGGCACCGAAGCTGGAGGAGTCTACGGATGTTGAAACGGTTTAACAGGTAAATAAAAAATCGCTCATCTTGCTGTAAAAAGCAAAACGGGCGATTTTTATTTTCTCGTTATATTAAATTTACACGTTAAGCATTTGTCCGAATACGCCTTGGCTTTCTATTAGATCCTGGCGTTTTCCTTGTTCGATGATTCTCCCTTGATTTAAGACGATAACATAGTCGACTTTGCGGATTGTATTCAGGCGGTGGGCGATGATGAAACTCGTACGGTCCTCCATCAGCTTTTCAAGTGCTTCCTGAATATGAAGCTCCGTCACCGTGTCGATACTGCTTGTCGCTTCATCCAATAATAAAATTTTCGGATCTGCCACAAAGGCACGGGCGATCGATAGCAGCTGCTTTTGTCCTTGGGAGATCTGGCTGCCGTCAGCGCTTAAAATGGTATCGTATTTATCAGGCAGCTTATCGATAAATGTATGGGCATTCGCTTTTTTCGCGGCCTCATAGATTTCCTCATCTGTTGCATCGAGTTTACCGTAGCGGATATTTTCTTTAATCGACATTTCAAATAGGAACGGGTCCTGCAGGACGAATGCCATTTGACTGCGCAGGCTCGCCTTTGAAATTTCTTCTATTTCCATATCATCAAATACAATTTTCCCGTCCGTTTTTTCATAAAGTCCTGTCAACAACTGCATGATCGTTGTTTTCCCGGCACCGGTTTGACCAATCAGTGCAACCGACTGCCCCGATTTCACCTCAAAGGATACGTTCGACAGGGTAGGGGAGGAAGCTTGTGCATCATACTGGAACGAAACATTTTGGAAACGGACATTGCCGAGCAGTTCCACATTTTCCCCGTCAATTTCATCTTCTTTTTCATCCATAATCAAGAAAACACGTTCCGCTCCGGCCAATGCTGATAGGACGGTATTGAACTGGTTTGCCAAATCATTTAGCGGACGGGTAAACTGTCGTGCATACTCCGTGAAAATAATAATCGTCCCGATTGAAATGTGACCGTAATAGGCAAATATACCACCGGCCAGTGCAACAATTGCGAAACTTAAACTGTTTAGTGTGTTCATCACTTTCGGTATGAATCCTGAATACGTTAACGCCCAGAAACCGACTGTGCGGATACGGGAATTTTTCTCGTCGAATTGACGCAGCATTTCCGTTTCCTGTGAAAAGGCCTTAACGACATGCTGACCGGTAATGGATTCTTCGATTAAACCGTTCATTTCACCGATCGCGGCCTGCTGCTGTTTAAATAACAGGCTAGTGCGTTTTGTAATCCAGCGCATTCCGTAGAACATAAGCGGGACGATCAGCATTGTAATCAATGTTAATAATGGGCTGAGCCAAAGCATAACGGCAACCGTACCTGTTAAAGTCAAAATACTTGAGACAACTTGGATAAAGGCACTGTTTAATGTTGAGCTGATTGTTTCGATATCGTTCGTTGCACGGCTCATCAATTCCCCGTGTTTTCGTTTATCGAAAAAGCGAAGAGGGAGCTTGAAAAAGTGACCGTATAGCTGTGTACGAATTCGAAATACTGTTTGCTGTGCGATGCCGACCATCCAATAGTTTTGGAAGTAGCTCGACAAACTGTAAAGTAAATAGACGCCCGCCAATCCGTACAGCCAATACGAAAGCTGGCTTAGCGAACTGCCATCAATAAACTGGTCGATCAGCCGTCCGATGATGAACGGTCCGATCAACGCAAACGCTGAACTTAGTACAACGAGCAGTAGTACGATAAACAGCAGCAATTTCTGTTCAGCTACAAAATCGAAAATACGCTTCAATGTATATGTCCAGTTTTGGGCACGTTCACCTTTTTTCTTCTTGCCACTTGTGTTTTTGATTTGTTCTTTTGTGATGATCGGTTCATAGTTGAAAAACTTCATTAGGCAAGCACCTCCTGCTGTGAAGCAACAATTTTCGCATACAGATCGTTCGTTGCCATTAATTGTTCATGTGTGCCAAACCCATGCAGTCGGCCTTCATCAATTAGTAATATACGATCGGCCGTTTGTGCCGTCTGAATTTTTTGGGTTACAACGAGCATTGTAATGGCCTCCTGATCGAGTGCCTCCCATAATTTCTGCTCTGTTGCGACATCGAGCGCTGAAGTACTGTCATCTAATATGAGTAATGACGCCGGTTTTAACAGGGCGCGGGCAATCGCAAGACGCTGTTTTTGACCACCGGACAAGTTAATGCCGCGCTGTCCTATCGTCGTCTCATACTGTTCATCAAAGCTCTCGATCGAGTGATGAATTTGTGCTTTTTTCGTCGCGTCTATAATTTGCGCTCGTGATGCATCATTTTGACCCCAGCGTAAATTGTCCACAATCGTTCCTGAAAACAGAAGGGATTGCTGCGGAACATAGGAAATCGATTTGCGCAATTGCTGCAGCGGGATATCCTTTATGTTTTGATCATTTATAAATATTTCACCGCTATTCGGTTCGTAAAAATGTTCAACCAATTGTAAAATAGTCGATTTTCCTGAACCGGTTGCCCCCATAATGGCAATTTTTTCACCACTTTCAATTGAAAATGACAAGTTTTGAAGTGTATACTGCTCCGTTGTCGGATAACGGAATGACACATTGTCAAAACGAATGGAGAAGTTTTCAAGGACAGGCGCTTTATTTTTCTGCACTTCCTCTAAGCCCTCTTCGACATTTAAAATCTCTTCTATACGCTCAGCAGACGCTTTCGCGCGGGCATAAGCAATAATGATAAATGAAAAAATAGAAAATGATGCCGTCATACGGAATGCATAGTTAATAATCGCGGCCAAGTCACCGGCAAGAATATCATTGTCCCGAATCGCATCTGCACCGACCCAAATGACGATCAGCAAACTAATATTCATAACAAACTGAAGAACAGGCAATGCAATTTCCATGACACGTGTCGCTTTGATCGTATCGAATTTTAAGTTTTCCGCAACGGATAAAAAGCGGCTTTCTTCGTATTGACCACGCATGTATGCTTTTATCAATCGGACAGCCTGCAGTCCTTCCTGAAGCTGTCGGTTTACAAAATCAAGCCGTTGCTGTACTTGTGCGAACAGCTTGATACCGACTGATACCATCCATACTAGGAAGATAAGGAGAAACGGAAAGCTGACACATAAAATAAGCGCAAGTTTCGCATTAATGACAAATGCCATGATAAGCGAACCAATCGTCATTAACGGTGCTTTCATCGCAATCCGCAGCATCATAAAGACAATGTTCATCGTTTGGGTAACATCGCTTGTCAGGCGCGTAATAAGCCCGGAAGTAGGGAACGTCAGATAGGTCGCCATTGTCAGCGATTGTATTTTGCTGTACAAAGCTTTGCGCAGATCAAAACCGAAGCTATGGGCGACATGCGCAGAGAAGAAGGAGTTGAGTACTCCGCTTATGAAAGAAAATAGGGCTAGGGCAAATAAACAGCCACCCCAAAACGCAACATTATGTAAATTTTCTTCTAGCAGTCCTTCATTGATCATCCTTGCCATGAAGAGCGGCTGGATTAAATCGCTCGCCAGTTCCAATAGCATCAGGAAAAAGGCGATTGCTGCAGGCCATTTATAGCGCCTGATAAATTGAAAAATCGTTTTCATTTGTTAACTCCTTATAATCAATTCACTGAATTTTAACTCTATTATGCCATTTCATCTATCGGAACTCAACGAAAATATTTCGAGACTCTAAATATATTTTGCACACAAAAAAGGGAGTCATCGTAAAAGTAAATTCTCTTTTACGATAACTCCCCAAGTCTTTAATTAATCATGAACTAATGTTTGTGCAATAGCCGGATTTTTCTCGACTTCATGCAGCTTGTTGAAAGATGCGATTGCTACTTCCACCATCTCATCTTTTGGCTCTTTTGTTGTTAACAGTTGCAGCCACAATCCAGGATAACCTAGGAAACGTAAGCCTGGAATTTCTCGAACAGCATTTGTCGCCTGCAATACTTCAAATGAAATACCGATGACAACCGGGATTAATAAAATACGGCTGACAAGACGAACCCAAAGCGGATCAACAGGTACGAAGAAATATGTAAACATTCCTACAATTACAGTGAATAAAATAAAGCTTGAACCGCAACGATAATGAAGTCGTGATTGTTTTTGAACATTTTCGACCGTTAAGTCAAGACCTGCTTCATAGCAGTTAATTACTTTATGTTCGGCACCATGATACTGGAATACCCGTTTAATCAATGGCGTCATTGAAATAATTTGCAAATAGGCAAGAAGTAAAATTAATTTAAAGCCTGTTTCGATCAAAATCTGAACCGTTTTACCAGGGAACCAAGGTTTTAAAAATTCTGCCAAAAACATCGGCACCAATGTGAAGACAAACTTACCGAATAAAAACGACAGCACACCAATGACAGCTACACCTAAAATCATCATTAACTTCGATGGCTCTTCACCACTGTTTTCCTCTTCTTCACCCGGTGTAACATCATAGCGGTCAGAAGCAAATTGCAGATGGCGCGAACCGAAGCCTGCCGATTCGATCAATGCGACAACCCCGCGTACGAAAGGAATTTTCTTCAGCTTCTGGAAAATAGGCTTTTTCTCTTTTTTTACATGAAAATAATCGATGGAATCGTCATTTCGACGGATTGCCGTTACCATATGATCTTGACCAGTGAACATAACACCTTCTAGAAGCGCTTGCCCACCATATACTGGCGCATTATTACTCACTTGCTCGACACCACTCTCTTATAAAATTTCAATCTATTTTTAGGAAGGAGCATGGAATCTATCCATCTCTTTTCTTTGTTATACCATCATATTGTACTAAATTTTGGAGAAAAGCACTATCCATTCGAATAGTTTTTTTACAATCGGTCATACTGAGTCAAAAAAAGGAGTTTTTGTCATGCATTTGTTTGTCACGGCATTATTTACATCATTTATTGTAACTGTAAGCTTAAAAGGCTTGCATTTATTTGATTTTATTAATTGGCATCCGGTTTCATTTCTGAAAAAATTGGAATGGTTCGAATGGACGGCTTTCGAACGATGGGTCATTTTATTTTTAATTATAGCCATTGTTGTATATTTATTGTTGATGGTAACACAGCTGCTCGTAATGGTACCGCCGTTCTTACTTTCACTTATTTTAGGAATTGTCCTTGCAGCGATATTGGAATGGCAAATTTTAAACCTTCCTATTGAATGGTCGTCATTCAAAAAATTCTCCATCCCATTTTTTGTTGTAGTTGTAACGTCGATGCGCTTAATCGTTGAAACAGCACGTTACCGTACAATGACATTATTTCGTTAGTCGAAAGTATTGATGTCTGAAAAGTCTGTGATAAAATAGGGACAGTATAAAAAGAAGCGTTCACAATGAAGCGGCTTTTAGTAAAGGTCCCTTTTTAACACATCCCAAAGTGATTAAAGGCCCTTAAAAATAGGAGTATTGCTTCGCGTGCCGCTAAAGATGCAGGACTAATTTGCAGATACGGCAATTAAATGACAAGCTGCAAGTTTTTACTACAAACAAAAGGGGAATGAAAACAAATGAAACTTACTAAATTACGTCAAGCACTAATCGAGAACAATGTCGAAGCAATACTCATTACGAATGAATACAACCGCCGTTATATGACAGGCTTCACTGGCTCATCAGGTGTTGCAGTTGTTTCACAGCAGGATGCGGTTTTTATCACAGATTTCCGCTATACAGAACAAGCATCAGAGCAAGTAAAGGAATTCCGTGTAGTTCAGCATAGCGGTCCAATCCATGAAGAAGTGGCAAAACAAGTGGCGGCAATGGGTGTAAAATCATTGGCATTCGAAAAAGATGCTATGCAATATGGTACATATGAAGTATACAATTCGGCAGTGAATGTTGATTTCGTGCCAGTTTCAGGTTTAATTGAAAAAATTCGCTTGATTAAGACCGAAGAAGAGATTAATATTATTAAGGTTGCATGTGAAATTGCAGACAATGCATTTACACATATTTTAAATTTCATCAAGCCTGGCATTACAGAGCTTGACGTATCGAATGAATTAGAATTTTTCATGCGTAAACAAGGTGCTACAAGTTCATCGTTCGATATTATTGTTGCAAGCGGATTACGCTCTGCATTGCCACACGGTGTTGCGACAAACAAGATTATTGAAACGGGCGATTTTGTAACACTTGATTTTGGTGCTTACTATAATGGTTACATTTCGGACATTACACGTACAATCGCTGTAGGCCAACCATCAGAGAAGTTGGTAGAAATGTACAATGCTGTGCTCGAGTCTCAGCTTCTTGCGCTTGAAAAAGTTGGTCCGGGTATGACAGGGATCGAAGCGGATGCTGTAGCACGAGATTATTTAAAATCAAAAGGCTTAGGCGAAGCATTCGGTCACTCGACTGGTCACGGTATCGGCCTTGAAGTACATGAAGGACCTGGGTTATCATTCCGTTCCAATACAGTGCTGGAGCCTAATATGGTTGTAACAATTGAACCGGGAGTATACCTTCCTGGAATTGGTGGCGTTCGAATTGAGGACGATATTTTAATCACAAAAACGGGTAATGAAGTACTAACACATTCGACTAAAGAATTAATCATTTTATAATTTGGAGGAAATAACTCATGATCTCAGTAAACGATTTTCGTACAGGTTTAACAATTATCGTTGACGGTAACTTATTCCGCGTACTAGAATTCCAACACGTAAAACCAGGTAAAGGTGCTGCATTCGTACGTTCTAAATTACGTAACCTACGTAACGGCAACGTAACAGAAAAAACTTTCCGTGCTGGTGAAAAAGTAGAAAAAGCAATGATCGAAAACCGCAAAATGCAATATTTATATGCACAAGGTGACGAGCACGTATTCATGGACTTAGAGTCATATGACCAAACAACATTAGCTGCTGCTCAAATCGAAGACGAACTTTACTACTTATTAGAGAACATGGAAGTTCATATCCAAACATATGCAGGTGAAATGTTAGGTCTTGAATTACCAAACACAGTAACATTAGAAGTTGCTGAAACAGAACCAGGCATCAAAGGCGATACAGCATCAGGTGGTTCAAAACCAGCTAAAATGGAAACAGGATTAATGGTAAACGTACCATTCTTCGTTAACCAAGGCGACAAATTAATCATCAACACAACTGAAGGTACTTACGTTTCACGCGCATAATCGCATTGAAGCAAAAGTAATGGAGGCAGGGATATTGTAGCAATACAATATTTCTGTCTTTTTTATTTTGCTGTTTAGGGGAATGTTGAAAAAAATTCCAAATTATAGCTTGATCATAAAAGGGTATGTATAATCGAAGAAAGGAGTGGATTGTTTATGGTGGCAAAATTACCGATTGGTCAACCGATTGTACAGGCACCAATGGCGGGCATTACAACCCCTGAATTTGTAGTGGCATGCTGTGAGGCGGGTGTATTAGGCTCAATTGGTGCCGGGTATTTAAGCGGCGCAGAAACAAAGCAATTTATACAGGAAGTGAAAGCATTCACTACAAAACCTTTTAGCGTGAATCTGTTTGTACCAGAACAGCCAAAAGCAGATGCTCACTTGCTGCAACAAGCGAAAGAGGCATTGCAGCCGATCTGTGATGAGTTAAACATCGAGACCCCGACGGTTATTCCAACATCCAACGTTTTTCAAGACCAAGTACAGGCGATACTTGAAGAAGGCGTCAAGATTGTTTCTTTCACATTTGGTTTACCCGATGAAAAAACAGTATCAACGTTAAAACAAAAGGGCGTATATTTGATCGGCACAGCAACATCTGTCGAAGAAGCGATAGCAGTTGAACAAGCGGGGCTCGATGCAGTCGTTGTACAAGGCAAAGAAGCAGGCGGTCATCGTGGGTCGTTTATTGAACCAATGGTACTTCATCCAACAGCTACACTACTGAAAGACGCAATAGAAAATGTTTCAATCCCTGTCATTGCAGCAGGCGGCATTATGACAAAGTCACAAGTTACGGACATGCTTGAATTAGGGGCATCGTATGTGCAAATTGGTACGGTGTTACTGACGGCAACGGAATGCGCGGCTCCAAAACTACATAAAGAAGCAATTTTAACTTCCGGTATTCATTCGACGACATTGACGAAAGCATTTACCGGCAAATATGCGCGCGGATTAAGAAATAAATTTACCGAGCAATTAAAAGAAGCGGTGACTGCTCCATATCCGGTCCAGCATTATTTGACACAACCGATTCGAAAAGAAAGTGCCCGCCAAAATAACCGGGAATATATGTCTCTTTGGATGGGGGAAAATAGCTATTTGGCTAAAGAAGCATCCGTTCAAGAGATTATCGAAACTCTCTTACCGTAACAATTCTTGCACCGACGACAAAGGATAAAAACTTTGTCGTCGGTGTTTTTTTGTGCTTATTTGTTTGGATATTGCATATAGTTTCGTTAAGGAAGGAGGGCTTTATTGGAATTACAAGATGTGCTTCGTGTTGCAGGGATTGGGTTGATTATTGCACTTCTTCATTTATTCTTCGAGCATTTAGGAAAAAAAGAGTTTTCGTTTTTCTTGTTTTTCATTGCGTACCTATACATGACGATTGAATTAATCCGATTTTTGCGCTTGTTCTTTCAAGAAATTGTCGTATTTTTTCAATGGTTGACGGCCGTCTAGCTAGATGATTGCGCTATTTGCCAGTGTCATTTATTTGGTTCTGTTTTTAATTTTGAAACAGACAATGGACAAGCTGCATTCAATCATTGTCGTCATCGCGTTCTTTATTTTTTTCCAATTTGTTGTCCGAGAGCAACTCATCCCGCTTTGGCAGCGACTCGCAGTTATCTTCAATAATGTTCCGTACAGTAAGGGACTGCTTTTCACGGCATTACTCTTTTTGCTGAATGAATTAATCTGTCAGCTATTAGATCAATTCGAATATGAAGCTTTTGCGACATTAGTGACGTTGTCCATTCGAATGACCGCAGTGTTATATTGGATCAATCTGCTACAACCGAAATTTCAGCTATTAATCCAATTATTAGAAAGGCTACAGTAATGCAGACAATTTATTCGATTTTTACAGAACCCATTCAATCTTTGTTGTTTTCCTTGCTGCTTGTAGCGATTTATATTTTGATGTATTTACTGCTACTGGCTTTAGTCCCGAATGAAACCGCGTTAATTGAACAGTTATTTATTATTTTGTTTATCGTCGTTTTTGCACAAAATGTCGTTGATGCCTTTGTCGTGTTGTATGAGCTCATTGCCATACTTCAAAATTTCTTTATGGCTATTTTGCCGATCATGTCATTTATGCTGTTGACGATTCAAACCGTTTTTACCGCGATTGCATGGAACCCGATTATCATCATATTTGTCCAAGTTATTTTATTTGTCAGTACACACGTAACAATACCTGCTCTTGTCCTCGCATTAGTATTTGATGTATGCACAAAAATCTATCCGGCCATTTCCTTTTCAAAAGCTGCAGATCTTATACGTTCCTCCATATTAAGCGTCATGATTGCGTCGGTCGTTGCATTGACTTCGATTTTGACGCTTTCCGGTATCGCCTTTATTCAGCTGAATGATGCATTGAAATCTCCTATCAAAAAATTAATCGAGCAAAATATCCCGTTAATCGGCAGTTTGATTGTAGAAGGACTGTCTTTTTTCCAGAAAACCCAGTCAACAGTTTCCACATTTGTCGGACTATCCTTTTTAACAATTATTTGGGGTGCGGCTTTTTATCCGGCAACGGTGCTTTTACTGCACGCACTGCTGTTTAAAATTATTGGTGCCGTAATTGAACCGTTTACAAATATGCGTATGAGTGGTCTGTTTGATGATGTTGGGAAGACGATGTTTGTGTTATGTGCAGTTGCTTTTTTACTTGGCTTCGCAATTATGTTTATCGTGCTGTTATTTATTTTCTTTATGCAGATGTCCATGGGGGGAAAAACATGATTCAATTATTTCTTTTTATTTTGCTGGGCAGCAGTCTTCTCATCTTTGCTGATGAGCGGCAATGGCAGGTATATGTAAAGCTCGCACTTTATTTATTTGTGACAAGCACAATTCTTTCATTGTTTGCATAACCGGTTTGTTTCGTTCATACATTATGTTGAAATCTAGTAGAGAAGGGGGCGTATACGCTTAATAATGTGGAAAAGAAACAAGCGAATCGTCCTGTCTTATTAATTGTCATTGCCGCAGTATTTATTATTTTTGTATTCATGTTTCTATCACAATCGGAGAAAGGGGAAAGTTATAGCTCAAATGAGGAACAGCTTGCCAGATTATTAAGTGAAATTCAGTCAGTCGGACAAGTCCAGGTTTATTTTCACTATGATCAACATAGTGAACAGCAATTTCTGTCTGTATCACAACAGCAAAAGCTATCCGGTGTCATCATTGTGGCACAAGGAGCGAATAACACCGACGTGAAAACCATGCTAAAGGAAACAGTTGGGCATGTTCTGCAAATTCCGTCGCATCGTATTCAAGTAGTGCCAATGCAAATTAAGGGGGAAAACAAGTGAAAGTGAAAAAGCGAACAGTTTGGTTCTTAACAGTAGTAAGTTTAGCTGCGGTAATTTCTGTATTTTATATTTTCGAAGACAATACGCCGAATATTTTAACGATTTTCTCTGATGAAACGATTGATGAAACAGATATTTTAGGGGTAAATCAAAACCTGACACAACCTGTTAACTCAGAAAGCGACTTATTCCAAGAAGTACGTTTAGAGTTGGCAAACAAACGCAGCCAGCAAAAAGAACAGCTGACACAAAAGATTGCTGCGGATGAATTTACAGCAGAAGAAAAGAATGAGGCATTCAATGAAATGGATGAACTGATCAAATTGGAATCATCAGAAGCGATGCTGGAAATGCTTATTAAATCAATCGGCTATTCTGATGCCCTTGTCCGTATTGATGGAGATAAAGTAGCTGTACGAGTTATGTCAGATGAAGTATCCGAGAAATTGGCAGACGAAATTTTATATGTGGTGCGCTCTGAATTTAAGGATTATGTAAATGTTAGTGTAGAATTCGAACCTTTTAATTAAGAGAGCGTCATATTATAGTAAAGCAGTAAATGTGTTATATAGCAGTTTGAAATATGTTTCTTTGTCTTAATATACGATTGTTCTGCTTTATGCCTATTTTTGAGCTATTTAAAATTATTTGTTTCAAAATAGTCCGAAAAATTATAAAATAGGGTTTGTATTGTTATTACTTTTTTTTAAGGGAGAGTTAAAGATGTTCAAAGTTCAAGAAATCCGAGAAATTATTAAATTAGTAGATGCTTCATCAATCGACGAGTTTGTATATGAAGCGGACGGCGCAAAGGTTAAACTAAAGAAAAACAACGGTGTTACGGAAGTAGCAGCTCCTAAAAAAGTACAAGAAGCAGCACCGGTTGCAGCAGTAGCAGCACCAGCAGCTCCAGTACAAGTAGAAGCGGCACCAGCACCAGCTCCAAAAGCAGAAGCACCAGCAACACCAGTAGAAAACACGGCTGATTTACATAAAATCACGTCTCCAATGGTTGGAACATTCTACCAAGCTCCAAACCCGGAATCACCGGCATATGTAAAAGTAGGCGATAAAGTAGGCGAAGAGTCAATCGTTTGTATCGTAGAAGCGATGAAGTTATTCAACGAAATCGAAGCTGAAGTTAAAGGTGAAATCGTAGAAATCTTAGTTCAAGATGGCCAGTTAGTAGAATACGGTCAACCATTATTTTTAGTAAAAGCTGAATAAGGAGCGTATATACAAATGAAAAAAGTATTAATCGCAAACCGAGGCGAAATTGCAGTACGTATTATTCGTGCATGTAAAGAGCTAGGTATTCAAACGGTCGCAGTATATTCTGAAGCAGATGCGGATGCATTGCATGTAAAACTTGCGGATGAAGCATATTGTATCGGACCAAAGTTATCGAAAGATTCGTATTTAAGTTTCCCAGCAGTTTTAGGGGTAGCACAAAAAACAGGTGCTGACGGGATCCACCCAGGATATGGTTTCTTGGCGGAAAACGCAGCATTTGCTGAAGCTTGTGAAAACGCGGGTATTAAATTTATCGGTCCTTCTTCGGATGCGATTAAAATCATGGGAATTAAAGACGTTGCACGTGACACAATGGAAGCGGCAAACGTTCCGTTAGTTCCTGGTACAGGCATTGTACCGAATATCGAAACAGGTAAAGAATGGGCTGCGAAAATCGGTTACCCAGTCATCATTAAAGCAACTGCTGGTGGTGGCGGTAAAGGGATCCGTGTTGCACGCACAGAAGAAGATCTTGTAAAAGGAATCGAAATTACTCAAAAAGAAGCAGCGGCTGCATTCGGCAACCCTGGTGTTTACTTAGAGAAATTCATCGAGTATTTCCGTCACTGCGAGATTCAAGTATTAGCGGACAGCCATGGTAATGTTGTACACCTTGGTGAGCGTGACTGTACAGTACAGCGCCGCATGCAAAAGCTTGTAGAAGAAGCGCCGTCTCCGGCACTATCTGAAGAGCGTCGCGCAGAAATGGGCGAAGCCGCTGTAAAAGCAGCATTAGCTTGTAACTATGAAGGTGCTGGTACAATCGAGTTCATCTACGATTACCAGGAAGATCGCTTCTACTTCATGGAAATGAACACACGTATTCAAGTTGAGCACCCTGTAACAGAAATGATCACAGGTGTTGACTTAGTACAACAACAATTAAAAATTGCTTCTGGCCAAGAACTTCCGTTCAAGCAAGAAGACATCAAAATCAACGGCTGGGCAATTGAATGCCGTATTAACGCCGAAAATGCATACAAAAACTTCATGCCTTCAGCAGGTACGGTAGATACGTATGTAGTACCAGGCGGCTATGGTGTCCGTATCGATTCTGCAGTTTATGCAGGTTATACGATCCCACCATATTACGATTCAATGGTTGCAAAACTAATTGTTCATGCGGACACTCGTGAAGAAGCAATTGCAAAAATGAACCGCGCGTTATCAGAATTTGAAGTAGCTGGACCTGGAATTAACACAACAATTCCATTCCACCAAGCTTTAATGAACAACGACGTATTCAAATCAGCGAAATTCAACACGAAGTTCCTTGAAGAAAATGATATTTTAGGCGTGAATGTAAAGGCTTAATCGGCTTTTACGCACGTTTCGACCCTCTAATTTTAAATTAGAGGGTTTTTTCATTTTATTTGAAACTATTTTTCAGTTTGTCCGTCTGTACGTGGGATAGCATTTACATGAATAGGGAAGGGGGCAGAGATTAAGAGGGGAGACAGAGTTACCGAAATGTTACCCTATCTGAAAAGATTGGAATATGTTAACATATATCTGAATCTTTAAATTTTAGAAAATATAAAAGGAAGTGTTATAGGTACATATGAAGAAAATATTTAAACCATTGATCGGTGCAATTGCGATTGGTGCCATTACTCTATCTATCAATACTGATAACAATGTATTCGCGAATGATATAGCAACTGCATGTGATTTTAATGCAACATCGAATGTAAACCCGGATTACGTCACTACGAACTGCCTGTTAACTGAAACAGCACTGAATTATAATGTCCCGCCTGAAATTGTAAAAGCAATTGCAGAAGGGGAAAGTGGGAACTGGCGTCATTTCGATAGCAACGGCCAAGCAATCGTAACAGCCGATAATGGGATTGGCCTCATGCAAATTACGAATCAGGCAGGGTATGATGAAGCAAGACTAAAAAGCGATCTTGTCTACAATATTGAATCTGGCGTAAAAATTCTAGACAAAATGTTTGATCGATCGGACTTACCTAAAATTAACGGTGGTCAACGAGATGTCCTGGAATCTTGGTACTTCGCAATCATGGCTTATAATGGTACGAAGCCGGTAAATAGTCCAGTTGAGCAAGCAACTGGTGAAAGAAATGCAAAAGCCTATCAGGAAAAGATTCTTGGATTTGTTGAGAAGTATGAATTAATCGACTTACAAGTGCTGCCTTTTACAAGTGAAGATTTCCAATATGACTCTAACAGCAGAGATAATATTAAGTTTTTAAAGATGAACTATAACTTTGATTTACCATTAACAAAATCAAAGTATTCTTTTGAAAAAGGTCAAAAAGTAAGTGCTACAACGAATGTAACGGTTAGAACAAGACCAACTACGGATAGTCCTTCTAAGGGGACTTTAAGTAAAGGTGAAACGGTTACTATTTCAGGTCCTTTTGAATATGAAGAAGTAGCTTCTAAGAAAAATCACTTTGTTTGGTATCCGGTGAAAAGAAGCGACGGGTCAGAGGGTTATGTAGCATCGAGTTATTTGGATTTCGTAGATTCAACAGCAACACCTGAACCTACACCAGCACCTGTACCACCAGTAGATTCTAAACCGGATTATTCTTCTTATATTAAACAGTATGCTGATTTCAGCACGACAGCTTGGTGGAAAGATGATATGATCTGGGCAATTGACAAAGGGTACATTCAAGGTGACAGCACAATTCGAAATGCAAAAACAAAAAAATTGGAAACACATTTGTTACCGAACAAACAATTAACAGAAGCGCACTTCCTGACTATCTTCTTCCGTTATGCGGAAAAAGATGCTTTAGCGAATGCAAAGAGCACATCTTCTTGGGGCAGAAGCGGCGTGTATAACTTGGCGAAAAAGTACAATATGCCGGTACTGGCAAGCGAAAAAACAAAAGCCTCAAGAGATTTAGCGGAGAAAGGTATCAGACGCGGTAAATTGGCACAGTTGATGGTTTCGTATTACTATGGGAACACAGTAAGCGAAGACACAGCAATTCAATTTTTCATCAAGAACAGGCTTACTACACAATCAATCAAAGAATTCAAACCTAACGATATTTTAACGCGTGCCCACATATCTGCATTCATACAGCGCTATGATTCATTTGTACAAAAGCAAAAATAATTGAAATGACAAAAACGGTTGCGTCCTCGGCAACCGTTTTTCTCATTTTCAAGCTGTAAAATATTTTATTTGGGGTAAAGTATGAATGGAGAAATAAACTGATCTCAGGCAAGAAACATTAGAGGAATATTACCCTCATGATTATTCTGAAAATAACCAATTTTCCCTATTTAAAAAAATGCTCATAATGCATTGCATTTTACTATAATAACGAATATTATATATAAGTTCTTAAAAATTGTTCGTGTTTTGAAAAGAGGAATGCAAATGTTTCAGTTAAAAGAAAATGGGACGACAGTTAAGCGTGAATTATTTGCGGGATTAACAACATTTTTAACGATGGCTTATGTCATCATTGTTAACCCGATTATTTTATCAGGTGCTGGGGTTCCGGTTGATCAAGTATTTATGGCTACAATTATTGCAGCAGTTATCGGTACAGGCTGGATGGCGCTATGTGCGAACTATCCGATCGCCGTAGCACCGGGTATGGGATTAAACGCGTATTTTACTTATACTGTTGTATTAGCTTCAAATGGAGAGATTACGTATACTACTGCTTTTTCAGCGGTGTTTATTGCAGGTATTTTATTTATTATTATTAGTTTAACGCCATTCCGTGAAAAGCTCATTACAGCGATTCCGGAAAACTTAAAATTGGCGATTACTGCAGGGATCGGATTATTTATCGCGTTCATCGGACTGCGTATGTCAAAAATCGTTGTAGCGGATGAATCCAATTTAGTGAAGTTTGGTGATATTTCAGATCCTGCACCGTTATTGACATTTATCGGACTGTTCATTACAGTCGCATTAATGGCACGTAAAGTGAACGGTGCAATTTTTATCGGTATGATCGTGACGGCAATTATTGCCATGTTCACAGGACAGCTTACAATCGATAAAGTAGTGGCGCTTCCGCATTTACCGGAAGGCATCATTGTACTTAATCCAATCACTGCGATTTCTGAAGTAATCGAATACGGTTTATATGGTGTTATTTTTTCATTCATATTAGTTACATTATTTGATACGACAGGGACGCTAATCGGTGTATCAAAGCAGGCAGGATTATTGAAGGACGGAAAACTGCCGCGCGCTCGTAAAGCACTTGTTTCCGATTCACTTGCAACAACAGCGGGTGCGATATTCGGAACAAGCCCATCTACAGCATATTTGGAATCAGGTTCTGGTGTTGCAGTAGGTGGCCGTACAGGTTTAACAGCATTAACGGTTGCTGTACTGTTCATCGTTGCTTCATTTTTCGGACCGCTTGTCGGTTCATTATCAGGTGTGGCGGCTATTACTTCACCTGCATTAATCATCGTTGGTAGTTTAATGATCGGTGTCGTTAAAAATATGAAGTGGGATGAAATTGAAGAGTCGTTCCCGGCATTTTTAGTCATTTTATCAATGCCGCTTACTTCAAGTATTTCTACAGGGATTGCACTAGGTTTTATTAGCTATCCATTAATTATGCTTATAAAAGGCCGTGGACGCGAAGTACATCCGCTAGTATATATTTTCGCCGTTCTGTTTGTTTTACAGTTAATCTATTTACCGCATTAATCAAAGTGCTGCTTCTTATTGAAGCGGCACTTTTTTATTTAATTTTATTTCAAATAAATAGATGGATTTTTTTTACTTTAAATCGGATACATCTTTTTGACGTTTCTCTAAATACTAATGCAGAGGAAATTTATTAAGGAAGTGATAAAATGCAAAGAAAAAAATGGAAAAGAATTGCTTTTATTTTATTTTTAGTCCTTTTATTTATATTTGCAGCTATGTACGTTTTCAATAGTCTCGGGGAAGCGAAAGGAAGGGACTATTATGAAGAAACAGGTCAAATTATTTGGGATATTCAAACGGATGAAAAGGTAGTGGCCCTGACATTTGATGATGGGCCACATCCGAAATATACTAGCCAAATACTTGATTTACTTGAACAATATGAGGCAAAAGCAACGTTTTTTATCGTGGGGCAATTGGCTGAAAAAAGCCCCGAACTCGTTTTGCGAATGCATGAAAGTGGACATGAGATCGCCAATCATACGTACACACATCCCTTTACAAAATCAGTTTCTCCCATTATGGAAGAGGTTAATCAAACATCCGATACAATTTTCAGTATTACAGGGGTGAAACCGAATTTATTTCGGCCGGTCGAGGGACATTATACAGATGAACTCGTAAAAGAATCCGTTAAAAACGGCTATAAAATTGTTATGTGGTCATGGCATCAGGATACTGAAGACTGGAAAGATCCAGGTGTAAATAAAATAGTAAATACCGTATTGAACGGTCTTGGAAATGGAAATGTTGTGCTTTTCCATGATGGAGGGGGCAATCGGGAGCAGACGGTTCAAGCGTTGGAGAAAATTTTGCCCAAGCTGAAAGAGCAGGGCTACCGGTTTATTACAATTTCACAAATGATCCGATTACAAAATGATACGAAACAACATATCGTAGAGGAGGAGAACTGATGAAATACAGAATTGCATTGATGATGACAGCCATTTTCATCCTAGCATTTATCCCGGTTGCCGATGCATCAGCTGAAGAGGCCACCACCTTGACAAAGGAACAGCTAATGCAAAAAAGGATGGACTATTATATACAGCATGAAAATATATTATTGCCCTGGTATTATCTGGCTGCTGTCGATCAATTTGAACGCAATATCCAGGAAGTGCGAACGGATATACCAAAACGGGAAAGTGACATAGCTATTCAATTTTCGGATGAATTTTGGTCCGGTATTTTAAATCCGGCGGGCGATGATACATCCCCGGTTTCGATTGCCTATTTTAATGGGAACGGTAAGGACGGCAATGGAGATGGTGTGGCAGACCGGTCCGATGATGCCGATGCATTATATACATTAGCGAACTATTTAAGACAGTATGGATATGGTGAGGACAATTTTAAATTGGCCTTATGGGATTATTATCAAAATGAACTTTCGGTCAATCAAATACTTGTAATTGCAAAATTATATGAGAAATTCGGAACAATCAATTTAGATGATCATACATTTCCGTTATCCACTCATGCCGACTACAGCTATAGAGGAACATGGGGAGCAAATCGCGGCTGGGGTGGACGTAGAATCCATGAAGGCACAGATATTTTTGCACCTTACAACACACCGGTCTATTCAACATCATACGGTATAATTGAAGTGATGGGCTGGAATCAGTTTGGCGGCTGGCGTGTCGGTATCCGTGATAACCATAACTCGTACCATTATTATGCACACCTCGCTTATTTCCAGAAAGGGCTTAAAGAAGGCGATATAGTCGAGGCAGGACAAATTATCGGCTATGTTGGAAGTACAGGGTACGGAAAAGAAGGAACAGCCGGAAAATTCCCGCCGCATCTTCATTACGGAATCTATAAATTTAACGGCCGTACAGAGTGGGCTTTTGATCCGTATCCAGCTTTGGCAAGATGGGAAAAAGAAGCGAAGCAAAGAAAACAATAATGAGGTATTCATTCTCGCTGTCTATAAAAGTGACGGTATCCCATATTCAATCCAAGTGGGCTTTTAGTGACATTGCTTCTGTTAACAGAAGTTAAATTTCTGAATAAGCTATGAGAACTTTGCTTTTATAGATAGGAGAAATAACATGAAAACAAACTTCAATTTTTTAGTATTGATCTGCCTTTGTTTACTTACAGGCTGTGAAAAAGAGTCGTATTCTGAGGCTCCCGATACGGTGGAAGAACAAGAACCGCAAATTGAAACTTCGACTACAGCACCTTCGGAGAGTGAAGCGATTGTCGGAGAATATCCGCTTATTTATCCAGCTGTCATAACATTGCTCGATCCGAGAACAATGGAAATCGTGAAATCGTTCACACCGCAATTATTAGGTTATGGAACGGATAACGGACTGTACGAGGCTAACGTAAAAAAAATAGCAAGGGAACTGGCAAGAGGGACTGAAAAAAGGACCGGCTATGATCAAACAATGGTTCTTCATAAAGTCGGGGATAATGGGGATCTTATTGAAGGGATTCCCGGAATCGTATTAAAGGAAAGTGAATTGGTTGAAAAAATTTTAGCAGCTTCACCTAAAGGAGATCATATATTTTTGCCTCTGTATATTTTGGAAACCAATCTGGATATAGATATTCCTTCACTGGATGATGTGACCATTGCATCGTTTACGACTTATTTTAATGCATCAAAAACCGGAAGAAGCGAAAATATCCAGCTTTCCTCTAAGGCAATTCATAATATTTTAGTGGGGGATGGCGATTACTTTTCTTTTAACACAATGGTTGGAGAGCGGACAGTGGAAAAAGGATATCAACCGGCACCTGAAATTATTAATAAGGAACTAGTAATGGGAATCGGCGGTGGAATTTGCCAAACCTCCTCGACATTGTTCAATGCTGTTGATCAGTTAGGAATTCGCATTACCGAAAGGCATCACCACTCATTGAATATCGGGTATGTACCAACAGGCAGAGACGCCACGGTTTCTTATGATTCGCTCGATTTCAAATTCCAAAATACGAGCGGGGCTCCGTTTTTAATTAAATCGTATTACAGTAAAGGTGCGCTGACAATCGCCATCACGACATCGCATCAATATAAAGATCTATTTAAAAAGCAATGACTAACTGCTCTTTATAAAAGGGCGGTTTTTTACTTTGCTGGTGTACCTTGATGGAAGAAAATACGCCATGTACCGTTTTCATTGCGCCAAAGGGAGCTGCGGTTTTGCTTGTTGCCATTTGTGCGATTTGTCGTAACGAATCGTGTTTGCACAATCTGATCTGCAATTGCAATTGCCTGGAAGTCCGTAACGGTAAATAAGGATTCTTCAATGCCTTGTTCTGTTATCTCATTCAGTAGGAAAGATTTATCCATTTTGCCTCCGGAAGACCCGTATTCCAGAAAATCCTCGCTCAAGAGGCGGATAAAGTCTTCCTTTTTGTAATACATGAGTTGCTGTTCAAGAAGCAGAAATTGATTGTTGAGTGCTGTCATAAATTATCCCCCATTCGAATTGACTATCAGTGGAACGATTTTCAATGTAAATCGTTTCTTTACATGGTATGATTTTGTCTTGTAGTTGTAAAGAAGGTTTAAGAAGGTGATTGTTATGTGGGAATCGATAAAATGGTTAATTCCGTCTGTTACCGCACCAACTGTAGCAGATGGTCTGGCGGCTGCAGCAATAATCGTCGCCGGTTTACTCATCATTCGATTCGTAATACGGCCGCTGTTATTTAAAATCGCGGACTTGTTCAATAAAAAAAATCATCCCGTTTTTGGAGACATAACGAAAAGTGTGTATCCATCAATACGTAACGCCATTATTTTCAGCCTTATTGTGATGGCGGTTTCTCTATTAATCGAAGTATGGCTGTTTGATAATACGAAACTTGGTATTTATATCGATTCGGTGTATGTATTTTTTGCGTTTAAAGCGCTGTATGATGTACTCGGTTTTTATTTGAAAAATCCCCACCGATTTGAAACAGGGAAAGATCAGGATATTTTAACACCGTTTTTCCTAAGGATGAGTAAAGTTGCAGTAATGGTCATTGCGATGTTTACAATTGCGTCACTGTGGAACTTTAATTTAAACGGGTTTTTAACTGCGATTGGACTAACAGGTGTTGCGCTCGCATTTGGTATACGTGACACGCTCGCCCATATATTCGGCGGTATGAGTGTTGCCTTGGATAAACCATTCCAAATCGGGGATTGGGTTATGTCGGGAGATGAAAAAATTGACGGCACGATTCAGGATATAAATTTGCGCAGTACGGTCATTCAAACTTCCGATAAAGGAACGGTTTATGTACCGAACTCGTATTTGGTCAACCGACCGATTTATAATTTGTCGACACGGATCGAAAGAAAAGTGGAGCATTTCCTCCATATTTCAAATGAAAATACTGAGGAAAGCATTGTAAAGTTTTTGGAATCGGTACGAGAGCAAATTTCATTGCATCCGAAAATCTCGAAAAAAATCATCCATGTGGCAATGGATGAGCTGATGCCGACAAGCTGTCGTATTCTTATACGATATTTTGTTGAAACAAATGATACGGGCATTATGCTGGAGGTTCGTCAGGAAATATTATTTGTGGCAAAACATTACTGTGAAGTGTATGACATTAAACTTGTTGATCCGAATGACGGTCAGTATGCATGGAATAATGGATGACCGTCGCCAAATTTAGAAAATATGGCGTAACGGTTCTACATCCAACGCGTAATTGTAGTATACTGAACATAAGGATTTAAAGTAACAAGCGTTAGAAATCCATTAGTTTACATAAGAGAGGATGTATCGCAAATGGCTGAGAAACAACAAGTAGCATTCGTACAACCAACACCGGTTGGTAAAGAAGAATTAGGAAAGATTGAAGTCGCGCCAGAAGTAATTGAAGTTATCGCAGGTATCGCTGCAACAGAGGTGGATGGAATCGCTGCAACACGCGGAAATTTCGCATCAGGTGTTGCCGAACGTTTCGGTAAAAAAGTTCATTCGAAAGGCATCAAGTCAGCAATGTCTGAAGAAGGCAATATTGTCATTGATGTATTTTGCACAGTGAAATATGGTTATGCCATTCCAAAAGTGGCGAAAGAAGTACAAACAACGATTCGACAAGCCATTTTAAATATGACAGCCATTGAAACAAGCGAAGTGAACATCCACATTACAGGGATTCAGTTCGAAACTTCAAAAGACGCAGAATAACTGTATAAACAGGAACCGAGTTCATTTAATTGATGCTCGGTTTTTTTGTTTTCTTAAAAATAAAGGATTTAATTTAGAATGTTTTTTCATATTTTTGTGAATTTTAGGATATGAACAAGGTGAAAATAGGGTATAGATTAAAAGCTTCATTTGGTAAGGAGGAAAACGGTATGGGAAACTTTTCTGCAAATGCAAGAGAGCGACTGAAAGAAACATTAATAAAAGACACCTTTGATCTGTTTGTTATAGGTGGTGGGATTACAGGTGCTGGGATTGCGCTTGATGCCGCCACACGAGGATTAAAAGTAGGGCTGGCAGAAATGCAGGATTTTGCGGAAGGCACAAGTAGCCGATCGACAAAACTTGTACACGGCGGCCTCCGTTACTTAAAACAATTCGAAATAAAAGAGGTTGCGGAGCTTGGTCGAGAGCGGGCAATCGTTTATGAAAACGGACCACATGTAACAACTCCTGTATGGATGTTGCTTCCCTTCCATAAAGGAGGGACATTTGGTTCGTTTTCGACAGCGCTTGGATTGAAAGTATACGATATTTTAGCGAATGTTAAAAAGGATGAAAGACGTTTTATGCTGTCCGCAGATGAAACGATTGCCCGGGAACCGCTTATAAAAAAGGACGGTTTGCTTGGCGGCGGTGTTTATGTAGAATACCGTACAGACGATGCACGTCTGACAATCGAAGTAATGAAGGCAGCGGTTGCCAACGGGGCAATCGCAATGAATCACTTGAAAGTTGTCGGGATTGAGGCGAATAACGTGGCCTTTTCTAAAGTGACGGTGGAAGATCAGCTCACTGGTGAACAATATGAGATCCGAGCGAAGAAAGTCGTCAATGCGGCAGGTCCATGGGTTGATGATGTGCGCAAACTAGATGGGGAACTTAGTAACAAGCATCTTATTTTATCGAAAGGTGTGCATCTCGTTTTCGACGAAGATGATTTCCCGTTGCAGCAGGCGATCTATTTTGATACCGAAAAAGATGGACGGATGATTTTTGCGATTCCGCGGGATGGCAAAGCGTATGTAGGGACAACAGATACTTTTTATGAGGGGGACCCTGCAGACATAAAGGTAACGAAAGAGGATCGACAATATATTATGGATGCGATTCATTACATGTTCCCTCAACTTCAGCTAACAGATGATAAAATCGAGTCGTCATGGGCAGGGGTGAGACCGCTTATTCATGAAGAAGGTAAGGGACCGTCGGAAATTTCACGTAAAGATGAAATTTGGCAATCGGATAGTGGCCTTATTACGATTGCTGGCGGGAAACTGACTGGCTACCGTAAAATGGCGGAAAAAATTGTCGACCTTGTCGTAAAACAATTAAACGACGAATACCAGCTGAAATACGGTAAATCGATTACAAAAAATCTTCCTATTTCGGGCGGGGAAACGAGCGGCTCGAAGTTTTTTGAATCGTTTGTTGATAAACGGACGGTGAAAGGCCAGGACCTGGGGTTAACGGAAGAGCAAAGCCGTTATTTAGCGAAATTTTACGGTACAAATGTTGATAAAGTATTCGATTATATTAAACAGGCAAAAGGTAACTTGCCGCCGATTGTTTACGGTCAGCTGTACTATGCGATCAACGAGGAATCTGCATGTACGCCGAGTGACTTTTTCGTTCGTCGTACCGGTGCGCTATTATTTAATATCCACCTGGTAAAACAATATAAACAGCATGTAATTGATGAAATGAGCGACTACCTCAACTGGACTGCTGAAGAAAAGCAGCAGCATACAGATCAACTAGAACAGGAACTACAAAACGTAACAATGACTTAGTGAAAAGAGGCGAAGGGAATGTCAACATTTTTAGCAGAATTAGTAGGAACAATGATCTTAATTGTATTAGGTGGCGGGGTTGTTGCTGGTTCCTTGCTGAAATTTTCCAAAGCGGAAAATAGCGGCTGGGTCGTTATTACGATCGCCTGGGGTTTTGCCGTGGCAATCGGGGCATATACTGTAGGCGGAATAAGTGGTGCGCATCTAAACCCTGCATTGACAATAGCATTTGCAACAATTGGTGACTTCCCGTGGGCGGATGTTCCGATGTATATTATTGCACAAATTTTAGGGGCAATTATTGGCGCAATCATCGTATATATCGCCTATTTGCCGCATTGGGCTCAAACGAAAGATCAAGATGCAAAACTGGCTGTTTTTGCTACAATTCCTGCCATTCGTCATCCATTGGCGAACATGGTAACAGAGATGATCGGAACTTTTATATTATTATTAGGGATTTTGGCATTAGGAGGCAATTCATTGGCGGACGGTATTAATCCGTTGCTTGTCGGTATTATCGTTATTGCGATTGGGATGAGTTTAGGTGGGCCAACAGGGTATGCCATCAACCCTGCCCGTGATTTAGGACCCCGTATCGCGCATTTCTTCTTACCAATACCAGGTAAACGTGATTCGGACTGGTCTTATGCCTTTGTACCGATTGTCGGACCGATTATTGGTGGCGTAACAGGGGCGCTGTTTTACAAACAATTCTTTTTAAATGAAAATTCCGTGGCATTTTGGCTCTTTACAACGTTATTTGTTGTCATTTGTGTCGTTGCATTTATTACACAATCCAAAGCCGCTAAAAAGGAGATCGTATAATGGAAAAATATATTATGGCGTTAGATCAGGGTACGACAAGTTCACGTGCCATTTTATTCAATAAAAAAGGGGATATTGTTCATATAGCACAGCAGGAATTTAAACAATATTTTCCGAAATCGGGCTGGGTTGAACATAATGCAAAAGAAATTTGGAGTTCGATTTTATCCGTAATTGCCAAAGTATTATCGGAAAATAATATCCAGGCGTCACAAATCGAAGGGATCGGCATAACAAACCAACGTGAAACGACGGTTGTGTGGGATAAAAATACAGGGGAACCTGTATATAATGCGATTGTTTGGCAATCACGTCAAACTGCGGGTATTTGCGACTCTTTAAAAGAAGCAGGGCATAATGAGCTGTTCCGCAATAAAACCGGGTTGCTTATTGATGCTTATTTCTCAGGGACGAAAGTAAAATGGATATTGGATAATGTTGAAGGGACGCGTGAAAAGGCGGAAACGGGTGACCTGTTATTCGGAACGATTGATACATGGATTATTTGGAAGCTGACAGAAGGGGCTGTTCATGTAACGGACTATTCGAATGCATCGAGAACATTAATGTATAATATTTACGAATTGAAATGGGATGAGGAATTGCTGGACATTTTAGGTGTTCCTGCATCCATGCTTCCGGAAGTGAAACCGTCATCCGAAATTTACGGTGAAATCGCAGGTAATCACTTCTTTGGTCATCGTGTACCAATCGCTGGTATCGCCGGAGACCAACAGGCGGCATTATTCGGTCAGGCGTGCTATGAAAAAGGGATGGTAAAAAATACTTACGGTACCGGTTGTTTCATGCTGATGAATACAGGTGAGGAAGCGGTAAAATCCGAGCACGGTTTACTTACAACAATCGCTTGGGGCTATGACGGAAAAGTGACATATGCACTTGAAGGAAGTATTTTTGTAGCTGGTTCAGCGATACAATGGCTTCGAGACGGGCTACGTATGTTTAGGAAATCTTCTGAAAGTGAAGCCTATGCAGCTCGTGTAAAAGATACAGAAGGTGTGTACGTTGTCCCGGCATTTGTCGGACTAGGTACACCGTATTGGGATAGTGAAGTGCGTGGTTCAGTATTTGGTTTAACACGCGGCACATCGAAAGAACATTTTATCCGTGCGACATTGGAGTCGCTGGCCTATCAAACACGCGATGTACTGTCAGCGATGGAAACGGATTCTGGCATCGATTTAAAAACACTGCGCGTTGACGGTGGTGCGGTTATGAACGACTTTTTAATGCAGTTCCAGTCGGATATTTTAAACGTTCCTGTTGAACGTGCATCAATCAATGAAACAACGGCACTCGGAGCAGCCTATTTAGCTGGACTTGCTGTCGGCTTCTGGGAAAATCTAGACGAAGTGCAAAAGCATTGGCAACTGAATCGTCAATTTGAGCCGGAAATGGATGAAGAACAACGTGAATCATTGTTCGCTGGATGGCACAAAGCCGTTAAAGCTGCACAGGCATTTAAGTAATAAATTTTACTAGAAAATGAATGATCTAAAAATCGTTTGGTAGCAGATTCCTAATCACTAATTGAATTATGCTATAATAGGTCATTATCTAGTTGAGGAGTTAAAATGATATGAGCAATGATTATATTCGTATAGCAAATGAAGAAGATTTAACGTTGATTAACGCTTACTTTAAGCAAGCATTGTCACACTATGAAGAAGTCGGAGAGCTAATGGCGATGCAAGACATCCGTTATTTCCTGGAAAATATGGAGCATTTCCAGTTCTACGTACTAAAAGAAACAGCTGAACAAATTACGTACCTATTTGAGTTCCCTGAATCAGGAAACGAAAAGCGCGAAACAGGTACGCTGATGATTCCGTTACAGAATAATTAGAGCCAAAAAGTATAAAGACGACATGTTGATTTATCTCAAACATGTCGTTTTTTTATCGCAAATTTCACCATTTTAAGGAAGAATACAAAAATCTCTTTTTACAGCTAAAATTTTTCTGTCAAACTGTGCGATGCCTTGCAAAATATGCTATGATAACAAGTAATGCTACTTATGAAGGAGAGCTATTATTTATGAAACGAACAGAGGCGCGTCAAAAAGCGTTACAAGCTTTGTTTCAGTTAGACAGCACAGAATTAACAATAGAAGAGGCGATCGGCCATGTTCTTGAAGAAGAGCAAAAATCGAATGCCTTTTTGGAGCAATTAGTTCGTGGGACAACTGAAAATCTCGAGGCAATTGATGCAGCGCTAGAAAAAAACCTAGAAAAATGGACGATTAGTCGTCTGCCAAAAATTGAAAGAACAATTTTGCGTTTAGCGGTATATGAATTATTATATGCAGAAGAAACGCCAAACAAAGTTATTATGAACGAAGCAATCGAGCTTTCAAAAACATTCGGTGACGACAAATCAAGCAAGTTCGTCAATGGTGTACTTTCGAAATTTACTGAGCAATAAATCAATAAATGTATTCAATTCTATAAAGATTAATATATCAAGATTTAACTGGTAGGTTGTCATAGCAAGCAGCAGGCAGCCTTTCCGATTGTCGTAATCACTGGAAGGAGCAACAACATGTCAAGCGTAATAATTAATGGTAAAGAGATCGGTCAAGAAATTCGAACAGGGGTCGCTACTCGAGTACAAGCGCTAAAAGATAAAGGGATCACTCCCGGTTTAGCTGTTATTTTAGTAGGAGACAACCCTGCATCCAAAACATATGTCGCAAACAAACAAAAGTCTTGTGAGCAAATTGGGATGTATTCGGAACTTGTCAAACTACCTGAAGAAATTTCAGAACAGGCTTTACTAGAAAAAATTCGTGAATTAAACGAACGTGCTTCGATTCACGGTATTCTCGTTCAGCTTCCATTACCAAAACATATCAACGAGGATAAAGTCATCCAAACGATCTCTCCGGAGAAAGACGTGGATGGATTCTCACCGATTAGTGTAGGAAAAATGATGCTTGGACAGGATACATACTTGCCATGTACTCCTTATGGGGTTATGAAAATGCTCGAACATGCGGGAATAGATGTTGCAGGAAAGCATGCAGTCATCGTAGGACGCAGCCATATCGTCGGGAAACCGATGGGACAACTATTGTTGCAAAAAGACGCTACCGTAACGTATACACACTCTAAAACACCGGATTTACCTTCCTTTACGAAACAGGCCGATATTTTAATCGCGGCTGTTGGTCGTGCAAACTTTATTACAAGCGAGCATATTAAAGAAGGCGCGGTTGTTATTGATGTAGGGATTAACCGTAACCAGGACAATCGTTTATGCGGTGATGTCGACTTTGACGATGTACAAGGAATCGCATCACATATTACACCTGTTCCGGGTGGGGTTGGTCCAATGACGATTACAATGTTACTGGAAAACACAGTACAAGCAGCTGAAAAAGAGTTAGAACGTCAAGAGAATTAATCTAACTTCAAAAATCACGATTTTGATGTAGATCAAAATCGTGATTTTTAGCTTATAGGGTACAATAAGGGAAGCTTAAATTTAAATATACTACTTTTTTCGCCTTACTTTAGGATGAACCAACTGTTAAATCTGTTGGTCTTACCAAAACTACATATACGAAAAAAGATCTACCGTAAAGGAGCAATACGTTTATGACATCGAATTCTTATTTATCCGTAAAAGCATTAACAAAATATATTAAACGAAAATTTGATGCCGATCCGCATTTACGTGATGTGTACGTAACGGGAGAGCTTTCAAATGTAAAAGTACATAGTTCAGGACATATTTATTTTACGCTGAAAGATGACAGTTCGCGGATAAACGCGACGATGTTCCGTTCACAGGCTTCGAAACTTTCTTTTAAACCTGAAGAAGGGATGAAAGTTTTTATACGAGGCGATGTGAATGTTTATGAAGCAAGCGGCGCATATCAGCTTTATGCCCAGACAATGGAGCCGGACGGGATTGGCGGATTGTTTGTCGCATTTAATCAGTTGAAGGAACGTCTGCAAAAAGAAGGCCTATTCAATCCGAATTTTAAGCAGCCGATTCCGCAATTTCCGAAAACAATCGGTGTGTTAACTGCGACGACTGGTGCCGCTATTCGTGATATTTGCACAACGATTACCCGACGCTATCCACAGGCTGAAATTTTAATTTATCCGACGCTCGTACAAGGCGCAGGCGCAGCACCAAATATTACTGAAAATATATATTTAGCGAACCGCCACGGATTTTGTGATGTACTCATTGTTGGACGCGGTGGCGGATCGATTGAAGATTTATGGGCATTCAATGAAGAGATTGTTGCACGGGCTATTTTTGAAAGCCGTATTCCGGTCATTAGTGCTGTCGGCCATGAAACCGATACGACGATTGCGGACTTTGTTGCCGATTTGCGTGCACCGACACCAACTGCTGCGGCAGAACTGGCTGTTCCGAACCAGCAGCAGCTGTATCAGCAAATCCTTCATCATCAGTCGATTCTTCATCAAATGATGACATCAAAGCTTAATTTCGAACGCAATCGCTTAACTAAACTGCAAAATTCCTATCCGCTTGCAACACCTGAGCGATTATATCGTCCTTTTATTGAAAGACTTGTTCAGGTGGATTTATCACTGCAAAATGCAACGAAACTTTATATGTTGAATGAAAAATCAAAACTGCAGTCAATAGACAGCAAGATGAAACTGTATTCGCCGGTACATCAGTTAACTGCCGCTAAACAGCAGCTTGAACACCGTACGCAAACATTAACGAATCGAATGCAGCAACAGCTCGCACAAAATAAGGTTGCTTTTACTAATCAGCTGCGTATGCTGGAGGCGTTAAATCCGCTCGCATTAATGAGTAAAGGCTTTAGCGTGGCATATAAAGAGGAAAACGTAGTAAAATCAGTTCACGAGCTGGAAAAAGGCGACGTGATCCAAGTGACGTTTCAGGATGGATATGCAGAAGCGAAAATTGAGAAAAAGCATGTGCAAAAGGAAGGGGAAGCAAAGTGACAAAACCGACATTTGCGACAGCAATGACAGAATTAGAAGAAGTTGTACGTAAGCTTGAACAAGGAGATGTTCCACTGGAAGAAGCAATTGACCTTTACAAAAAGGGCATGGAACTATCAAAACTTTGTCATGATACACTGCAAAATGCAGAACAGCAATTAATTTCAATCGTTGGAGAAGATGGTGAAAAGAAAGCTTTCCAACAAGGAAATGGAGAAGACTAACTGATGGAAAACACGTTAAAGCAGTTTATTGATCTTAATATACCGCAGCTCGAAACGACAATGTACGAACTCGTTGAATCGATACAAGCACCGGCACATTTAAAAGAATCGATGCTGTATTCATTAAAAGCAGGAGGCAAACGAATTCGTCCATTATTTGTTGTGGCGGTTTGCGAAATGTACAATCAGTCTCTTGAAGCAAGTTATTCACTAGGCGCTGCTGTTGAAATGATCCATACGTATTCATTAATCCATGATGACCTGCCTAGTATGGATGATGATGAATTGCGCCGCGGCAAGCCAACAAACCATGTTGTATACGGTGAAGCATTGGCCACTTTGGCGGGAGACGCATTAAACACATTGGCATTTGGTGTCATCGCACGATTAAATAATCTATCTGCAGAAAAGCGCATTGAACTTGTCAATCTGTTAAGTATTGCGGCAGGTGCTGAAGGAATGGTCGGCGGACAAGTACTAGATATGGACGGAGAAAAGCGTCTATTAAATTTACAGGAGCTTGAAACGGTTCATGTAAATAAAACAGGTGCATTGCTTCGTTTTTGTATTGAAGCAGGTGCCGTGCTGGCAAATGCAAGTAGTTCTGACCGAAAAGCATTAGTGGAATATGCGCACCATATCGGTTTAGCCTTCCAAATCCAAGATGATATTTTAGATATTGAGGGAACTTCGGAACAGCTAGGGAAAACAGCAGGAAAAGACGTAGCAAGCGAAAAAAGTACATACCCTGCTTTACTTACATTAGACGGTGCAAAGCAAAAGCTGAATGAACATTATGAGCTGGCGATTGATGCATTGCAAAAAATCGACATCGATACGACATTACTTCGACAATTTGCACAGTATATTGTGAGACGTAGTAACTAAAATGTGTTAAACTTTTGTCTTGTGTTGTACATTGATATAATAGAAAAATCACAACGGTGAATAAACTGATGAAAAGGTGTGTGGATGAGATGGATTTAACTAAAATTTCTAGTCCATCCTTTTTGAAAGACTTGAATAAAAAGCAACTAGAAGCGCTGGCTGGAGAAATTCGCGCTTTTCTGATCGAAAAATGTTCAATTACGGGTGGTCATATTGGCCCGAATTTAGGTGTCGTTGAGCTGACGATTGCACTGCATAAAGCTTTTAACAGTCCAAAGGATAAATTTTTATGGGATGTCGGGCATCAAGCATATGTCCACAAAATTTTAACAGGCCGGGCAAGTCAATTTGACACATTGCGTCAATTTAAAGGACTTTGCGGTTTCCCGAAGCTTGTCGAAAGTGAACACGATATGTGGGAAACAGGGCATAGTTCCACTTCTTTATCTGCAGCTATGGGTATGGCTGCGGCGAGAGATATTAAAGGGGACAAAAACTTTGTTGTACCGATTATCGGTGATGGTGCACTGACAGGCGGTATGGCACTGGAAGCATTGAACCATATTGGTCATGAAAAAACGAATATGATCGTTATCTTAAATGATAACGAAATGTCGATTGCGCCGAACGTTGGGGCATTGCATGACGTTTTAGGACGTCTGCGCACGGCAAAAGAATATTCACGTGCAAAAGAAGATTTGGAATCATTAATTCACAAAATTCCAATGGTTGGCGACAAACTTGCCGCTACTGCTGAACGTGTAAAAGACAGCCTAAAGTATTTAGTTGTATCAGGTGTATTCTTTGAGGAATTAGGATTCAAATATTTAGGTCCGATTGACGGACATGATTTTGAAGCACTGGAAAAAACATTGGAATATGCGAAAAAAGTACAGGGTCCTGTGCTTGTCCATGTATTGACGAAAAAAGGCAAAGGCTACAAACCTGCCGAAGACGATACAATCGGTACTTGGCATGGTACGGGTCCATATAAAATGGAAACTGGTGCTTTCGTAAAATCTTCAACAAAAGGTCCTGCGTGGAGCAGCCTAGTCGCAGAATCGGTTCGTAAGTGCATGAAGGAAGATAACCGGATTGTAACGATTACACCGGCAATGCCTGTCGGTTCAAAACTGGAAGGCATTCAAAAAGACTTCCCGAATCGCTTCTTTGATGTAGGGATTGCCGAACAGCATGCAACTACAATGGCGGCAGGTCTTGCAACACAACAAATGAAACCGTTTTTATCAATTTATTCGACGTTTTTACAACGTGCGTATGACCAGGTGCTGCATGATATTGCACGCCCGAACTTGAATGTATTCATCGGTATTGACCGTGCTGGCCTTGTTGGCGCGGACGGCGAAACACACCAAGGCGTATTTGATGTATCGTTTTTACGTCATATTCCGAATATCGTATTGATGATGCCTAAAGATGAAAATGAAGGTCAGCATATGGTAAAAACTGCACTTGAATATAATGATGGTCCAATCGCGCTTCGTTACCCTCGCGGCAATGGCTTAGGTGTTGAAATGGATGCGGAAATGAAAGCATTGCCGATCGGTTCATGGGAAGTGCTGCGTGAAGGTTCGGATGCAGTTATTCTGACATTCGGTACAACGATTCCAATGGCATTGAAGGCAGCGGAACAGTTGGCTTATCAAGGTATTGATGTACGCGTTGTGAATGCACGTTTCATCAAACCGATGGATGAAGGGATGCTGCATGAAATTATGCAGGAAAACTTGCCGATTTTAACAATTGAAGAATCATTGCTGCAAGGCGGATTTGGTAGTGCGGTGCTGGAATTTGCAATCGATAAGAAATACCGTAATGTTCAAATTGAGCGTATCGGGATTCCGGATGAATTTATCGAGCATGGTGAAGTTGATTTATTATTGGAAGAAATAAACGTGACAGCTGAAGAAGCGGTAAAACGCATTACACAGCTTGTACCGAAAAAACAGTCGGATAGGGTTTAATAAAGAATGACAAAGCAAAAAAAAGAACGAGTAGATATAATGCTTGTAGAACGCGGTTTATGTGAGACGCGTGAAAAGGCAAAACGCTCGATTATGGCTGGTCTCGTGTTCTCAAACGAAATCCGCATAGATAAAGCAGGGGAAAAAATCGAAATCGATGCACCGCTGCAAGTAAAAGGCTCTCAGCTAAAATATGTGTCACGAGGCGGATTGAAGCTGGAAAAGGCACTTGAAATTTTTGATCTATCTGTAGAAGGTAAGCTAATGCTTGATATCGGCTCTTCTACAGGCGGATTTACGGATTGTGCACTGCAAAACGGTGCGCGCCATTGCTATGCACTGGATGTCGGTTCGAACCAGCTTGCATGGAAAATCCGTTCGGATGAGCGTGTAACGGTTATGGAAAAAACCAATTTCCGATATACAAAGCCGGAAGATTTAGTAGAAGGTTTACCAAGTTTCGCGACAATCGATGTTTCATTTATTTCGCTATCGTTGATTCTGCCTGTATTAAAAACGGTTTTAACGCCTGGTGGCGATGTGATGGCACTCGTAAAACCGCAATTTGAAGCAGGTCGTGAAAATGTAGGGAAAAAAGGAATTGTCCGTGAACCGAAAGTCCATTTAGCCGTTTTGGAAGAAACAGCTAAAATGGCAACGGAAATCGGGTTTGTTGTCAAGGATGCTTCGTTTTCACCGATAACGGGCGGGGAAGGGAATATTGAATTTTTATTCCACTTGTATAATCCGCATGACGGTGAAGAGGTAGAAGCCTTCACAAACTTCGAGCAAGTCGTAAAAGAAGCGCATATGCAGCTGAAATAAAGAAAAGCACAAAACAGATTCTTTTGGATTTGTTTTGTGCTTTTTTGATTAAGTTGCGACGGTCTAATGAAGCATTGTAAAATGAATTTTTATTTATACTAATGACCAAGTTTTATACGAAAATTGAAGTTGATTACATTCTTTTTTATGGAGAAAATAGTCGAAAAAAACGGATTTTTGAACATATGTACGGTTTTTTCTTGTTTTTCCTTTATGCAAATGGTAGTGTAAATATACATATATTCCTATACATTTTAATGAGGTGACTTTTGTGAACAAAGGACAGCGCCATATACGCATCCGTGATATTATTACAAATAACGAAATCGAGACACAGGACGATTTAGTCGACCAGCTGAAAAATGCCGGCTACAATGTCACTCAAGCAACGGTTTCACGTGATATTAAAGAATTGCATTTAGTAAAAGTACCGTTACAGGACGGTCGTTATAAATATAGCTTACCAGCAGACCAACGCTTCAACCCAATTCAAAAATTGCATCGTTCGTTGGCAGATGCTTTTGTTTCGATTGATGGAGCGTCACATTTTTTAGTAATGAAAACATTGCCGGGGAATGCCAATGCAATCGGATCATTGTTGGACCATCTGGACTGGTCTGAGATATTAGGAACGATTTGTGGGGACGATACGATTTTAATCATGTGTCGAACAGAGGACGAACGTGAAGAAATAAAAAATCGCTTATTAGATATGCTGTAAACCGAGGTGGAATGGTTTGTTAAGAGAATTAAGCATTCGAAATTTTGCTATTATTGATGATTTAACCGTTAGTTTTTTCGGAGGTCTGACTGTTTTGACAGGTGAAACAGGTGCCGGAAAATCGATCATTATTGATGCGGTTAATATATTGGCTGGCGGACGAGGGTCTACCGAATTTATCCGCCATGGAGAAAAAAAAGCGGAACTGGGCGGCTTATTCCATGTGGATAATAGTCAGCATCCGATTTTTGCGAAACTCGAAGAACATGGGATAGAATCAGAGGAAGATACGATTATTTTAAGACGTGATTTGCATGATTCAGGAAAGAGTGTTTGCAGAGTGAACGGCAAACTTGTTCCATTATCGGTTTTACGGGATATTGGCGGCAGTTTAATCGATATTCATGGGCAGCATGAAAATCAGGAGCTGATGGATGAAAAATTCCATATCAATTTACTGGATCATTATGCACATCATGAGCTTCAGCCGGTGAAAGCGAAGTACGATGAAGCGTATGAAGCGTACCGCCAATTGAAAAGAGAAGTGGCCGAGCTGAGTATGGACGAGCAGCGGATGGCACAGCGCATCGATTTATATCAATTCCAAATACAGGAGCTGGAACAGGCCGGTTTGAAAATTGATGAAGAAGAGGCACTGGATGAAGAACGTCTTCGTTTGATGAATTTCCATAAAATATTTGAGCGTGCGAACATTGCGTATTCAGCCATTTCCGATGATGGAACAGGACTGGATTTCATCGGGAATGCGATGAATGCTCTGGAAGACATTGTCGCGCTTGATTCGAATTTCAAAGAGGCTTCTGAAGCGGTTACTTCGAGCTTTTATGCATTGCAGGATGCGGCATATCAAGTGAAAAATGTGCTTGATGATTTAGAATATGATGCGGAACGCTTGAACGAGGTCGAGCAGCGTCTTGCTTTATACCAAACTATGAAACGTAAATATGGTACGACAGTTGAAGAGATTTTATCGTATCATGAAAAAATCGAAGAAGAGTTAAGCCAGCTTATGAACCGTGATGAAACATTGCAGAAAAATGAACAATTGCTGGCGAAGATGGAAGCCGATCTTAATAAAATTGCAGATCAGTTGACGACGATCCGTAAAGAGAATGCCATTAAGCTAAGTGATGCCATAATGAATGAGCTGCGGATGCTGCATATGGAAAAAGCGCAGTTTATCGTTAAATTCGAGCCGCTTAATCAACTGGATGCAAACGGCAAGGATTTTGTCGCATTCTACATTTCAACAAATGTTGGGGAACCACCGAAGTCGCTGCCTAAAGTTGCTTCAGGCGGGGAACTTTCACGGATGATGCTTGCGCTTAAAACGATTTTCTCGTCATCAAATGGCATTACATCGATTATTTTCGATGAGGTCGATACGGGTGTGAGCGGACGTGTCGCTCAGGCAATTGCAGAAAAAATTGCCGCTATTTCAGTCAATTCGCAAGTATTATGTATTTCTCACTTGCCGCAAGTTGCCGCAATGGCGGATCATCACTACTATATTAAAAAGCAAGTAGAGCATAACCGCACATTTACGTCGATTACGGAAATGGAAGAAAAAGAACGCATTGTGGAAATCAGCCGCATGATGAGCGGGGCCGAAATTACAGACCTGACATTACAACATGCTTCCGAATTAATCCATATGGCCAATGAACGTAAAGAAACGATGAATTAAATAGACAAAAAAACCGTTGAAAATAAAAAAATTTTCGACGGTTTTTTATTTTTTGTAACGTATATTTTTCAAGGTCGCGAAGCAACAAGGATTACAGAGGATACATTCTAATTTTTCCTCATATCAACAAAATTTTTCCGTTCATAACTCCGTCAAATTTTCACATAGTAAGCGCATAGAGGAGGTGAATGATGATTAAAAAATGGTCGATACTCGTTGCATTGCTTTTTATGTTATCACCAATAGAAGTATTGGGGAAATCATTAATTCCAATGGGCCATTCAATTGGCGTTCAGTTGGAGATGCCTTATGTAATGGTTGCACAGGACGTATTATTGGAAAATAGTGAGTGGTTGAAAAAGGGAGAACATATTTTAGAACTTAATGGTGAAAAAGTGAGCCAGTTAGAAGACATTGCCGGCAAAGGCGAATCATTTACACTGACCGTTGAAAATGGGAAGCAACAACGAGAGATCAACGTATCAGCTCATGAACTGGTGCATTTAAAACCATTTTTAAAAAGTGAAACAGATGGAATTGGAACGTTAACGTATATCGATCCTGAAACGATGGAGTACGGAGCGCTTGGACATCAAATTGTAGACTCTACAATGAAGCAACCTCCGAAATTCAATGATGGTGCAATCTTTGAAGCATCTATCTCACAAGTGAAGAAAAGTACGCCTGGACAGCCAGGGTACAAAATTTCAGTTGTAGATAAATCGCAAACGCCACTCGGTTCAGTAAAAAGCAATGATGTATACGGAATTTTTGGTAATTGGAAACAATCATTACATGACAGTTTGCATCCTCCGCTGGAAATTATACATGCAAATGAGTTAAAAAAGGGAAAAGCACAAATCTTAACGGCAATCGACGGGGAAGAGGTCAATTTGTTCGATATCGAAATTGACAAACAAACGGATAATACGTTTACTTTCAATGTCGTCGATGACCGTCTAATAAAGAAAACGGGCGGCATTGTTCAAGGGATGAGCGGAAGTCCTATTATACAGAATAACCAGTTCGTTGGTGCGGTAACACATATGTTTATCGAAGAACCAACAAAAGGTGCCGGTATTCTTGTTATTGAAATGCTGAAAAAGAGCCCGTAATAAAAATACTTTAGACTATACTTTTTAATAAAGTGTAGTCTTTTTTTGCTTTTTTCATTACAATAGTACATGATGATTAATCGACAAATGATGAACCATATATTTCCTTGTCGATAAACAGAGAAAAGGTACTACTTGTTACTTATTTTTTATGAAAGAAAAGGAAATTTAGTAATTCTGTCGAAACTTCTCTAAAAGACAATGCAAAATAAGAGAGAACGAAAGACAACTGTCGCTCATTTTTGTTACAATTGTATTACACAAGAAGTTTGGACATTTGTAAGAAAGCTCATACAATTTGCCATTGTAATGAATATATAAGAGATAGAATTATAAAAGGGGGATTTTGTTTGTCAAAGGTGAAAATTGCGATTGCTGATGATAATCGCGAATTAGTTAAAATGATGGAAGTGTATTTTACGAATCATCCGCAAATTGAAATTGTTGCAACAGCGTCTAACGGTAAAATCTGTATTAAAATGCTGGAAGAGCATAAAATCGATGTGCTGCTATTGGATATCATTATGCCGCATTTGGATGGTCTTGCTGTATTGGAAGAGATGTATAACGATGAGCGTCATACACAGACTCAAGTCATTATGCTAACTGCTTTTGGCCAAGAAGATGTTATGAAGCAGGCTGTGAATTTCGGTGCATCTTACTTTATGTTAAAGCCTTTTGAATTTGAGCAGCTTGTTCAAAAAATTCTGCATTGTGCAGGAAAGAAAGTTGAACAGGAAAAACGTGTACCGGTTTTATCAACGAGTACACCTTCTAAAATGGACACACGTTTATTGGATACAACGATTACAGGCATCATCAAAGAGATTGGTGTACCTGCACATATAAAAGGATACGCTTATTTACGTGAAGCGATCCAGATGGTTTACAACGATATTGAATTGTTAAGCTCGGTTACAAAAATTTTATATCCGGAAATCGCGAAAAAATTCGGGACAACCCCGTCACGTGTGGAACGTGCCATTCGCCATGCCATTGAAGTAGCCTGGAACCGCGGCAGCTATGAGAACATCTCGGAACTGTTCGGCTATACAGTACACCATATGAAATCAAAACCGACGAACTCAGAATTCATTGCAATGATCGCTGACAAAATCCGTATTGAGATGGTAGCGAGCTAATTATTCGTAGGCATGCAATTTGCCACTGGACTTATTCTATTACAAGATTATTATTTTAATAATTAAGCCTTCTTACCTTTCTATAGTTAAGAAGGCTTTTATATTTCTTTATACGGTACCAAAAGAATTATCCATCCTACTTACGATAGTTGAGATGTCTTCATCAACAAAGATGAAGGTATCTTTAATTATTACGTAACTATCCACAGCTTTCGCGAGGTGCTCATCATTTTCAAGCATTTCTTTTAAATCTTCACTTACAAAGTAACAGTCTTCCGAACGATCATAAGAGCAATCTTCTATCTCGCTTAGATCGACATCTTCAAAATATTTCTCCATTTTCTTCAAAATATTAAGTAACTTTTTATCTGAAAAATACTTGAATTCATTGCCGTCAAACATCTTAATATATAAATATTCGAACTTGTATTCACTCCAGAGTTCTTCCTCATTCATTAGGAACAGAAAAAGTAATCTTTCTTCTGCTTTTTCATTTCTATAATAAATTTTTTCGGTATTCACCTCGTAATTTTTTATCCTTTTAAGAAAAAGCCTTTTGTTATCAAGTACAATAACACTCATTTCATGATCATCCTTTTACATTCATTGGTAATTTATGAGTATTTTAACCTGAAAATAGAAATTTTAGACTTTGTAACACTATAAAAGTTGTAAATCATAGAAAGCGAATAAAAAATTTTAATTTACGTTTAACAAAAAATAACAACGGGTAAAATTAAATAGCAAGGCTAAGAAATTCTTCGTCTTCGTTTTACCTCCTTTCTTTGGATAGTATGTTTGAGAACGTATTATTCTTTTTGTGTCTAGCGGATGCTGGACACTTTTTTTGTTGTCATAGGATTTTAATGTTAATTTCATATTATTAATATAAATACGCAGTAGAATAGGGGGACAACAATAAGGAGCGATGAAAAATGAAACGATGGAAATTTCTAATGATTCTTCTCGGCGTCCTGACATTTTTTCTGCTTGTAGAATTTCCGCAAGATTCTGATGCATCCCATACAACGACGGCCAATTCTCCTGATGAGGTTGTGAAAAAATATAAAGAAGAATTACATGTTCAACGTGAGACGTGTTACAACGATATATTGCTGCTTGGTACATTAAGCAATACACAGCTTCAAAATATGGAAAAGGAGCTGGAAAATTATTTACATGAGCTTGGCACAATAAGAAATGAAATTATCGAAAATAATATTAACCATCAAAATTTAACCAATTCAATCGAACTAGATATTTTAATGATCAATCGAACACTTAGGGCTATTGAAACACAGGATGAAAGGTATTTGAAAGACTTATCAGATATGTATCATAATTTACTCCAATTCCAGCGCTCACTATAATAATATATTGTAAGCATTTAGAACTTATGAGACAGAAGATTTATATTCCACTTAAAGGGAATGCTTAAAAACCTTCTCATACTCCAATATTTAACTAAACAAAAATCAAAAAAATGTATATACTGTAATGTAGGGGGAGGTGGAATGGTATGGTAATTCATGAAAATCATTTTTTCAAAATAATAAAAAATGATGGAAAAGTATACTTGCAAACCCAAAAGCCAGGTTTTATGCTAAAAGACTTTGAAACAGTTGTGCGCCAAAATCCTCGAATCAAACTTACGAATTTCGCTTTATTAAAAAAGGGACTAAATGAAGTGAGTGATTCCCCTGTTGAAATCGGTATATGGCTGCCATCGATTGCAATCGAAATTTCCAGGGATAAAATGTCTGCCTCGCTTTTTGTATACGAGACAGCGGAGTATATAAAAGACAACGTGCAATCTATTCAGAAAAGGGTTCAGAAACTTTTAGCTGAAGCGAACATAATACATGGAATTTTAAATGTGAACTTGGAGAACATTGTTACTGCAAAAGCAACATTGATTGCGCAAGGTACGCCACCTGTCAAAGGGGAAGATGCACAAATCATCTATTTGGAACTACCTGAGCGAAAACCGGTCATTAGAGAAGATGGCAAAGCGGATTACTATGATATGAACTTCATTTATGAAATTGAAGAAGGCGAATGGCTAGGTGAGAAAATCCATGCACAGCCAGGTATTCCAGGAATGAATGTTTGTGGAGAATCGATACCTGCCCCATGGGGAAGTGACTTACCGTTAAAATATGACCATAAATCGGCGTTTGAAGTTGAAGAAGATGGTAAAACGGTACTACGTTCGAAAATAAGCGGCGTCGTTGAAGAACATGAAGGGATGGTCAGTGTTAATCACCATTTACCGATTGTTGGCGATGTGGGCATTGAAACCGGGAATATTGAGTTTAATGGATCTGTCTCGATAAAAGGAACCGTCCAGCCAGGCTTTTCGGTTGTTGCAAACGGGGATATTTCAATCGAACATCCTGAAGGTGTATCCGGAGCGAAACTGATTAAGTCTTTAGATGGCGATATTTTTATTCGCGGAGGCATATTCGGATTAGGAGAAACACGAGTAGAAGCTGGCGGTGATATTTTCGTGAAACATGTGAATGATGCCCATCTTGTCGCAGGTCGAAATCTGAATATTGGATTTTATTCATTAGGTTCTAATTTATCGGCACATTCCGTTTTAGTTGATGAACGAAAAGGGAAAATTATCGGTGGAACGGTAATTGCAAAGAGTACCATCGTAACGGCATGTTCAGGAAACCGATTGGAAAGGCCGACTGAACTGATCATCAATAGTATAAACAAAGCGCAAAGTCTTGAAACCATCCAGTACAAGGCATCGCTGCTAAAATCAATGCAGGAAGATATCGTGGAGCTGGAAACACAAATAGAACGTATCCTTCCTGTTATACATACGTTAACACAACGACAATTGGAAGCGCTGGAGCTCTCAAAACAAAAGCTCGCTTCCAATAAAGAAACCGCGCTTAATGTAAATCGTGAAATCAAACAATTGATGAGCGATTTGCGTAAAGACAATAAAGCAGAGATACACGTGACGAAAGAAGCATATCCTGGTACATATATACAGATCGGCAAAAAGTCCACTGTTTTGACGTCTATCACAAATGGACGATTTTTAATAGAAAATGGAGAGTTGAATGTGTAATGAATAACATACCCATTTTTGCCCACCGAGGGGCATCGAGCTTTCATTTAGAAAATACGTTTGCTGCCTTTAAAAAAGCGAAAGAACTTGGGGCAGATGGCATTGAACTGGATCTCCAAGTTTCAAATGATGGTATTTTAGTCGTGTTTCATGACAATGACTTAAAGAGGCTGGCCGGTATTAACAAAATGGTCAATCAATGCTCCTATGATGAACTGATTCATTATAAACTAGGTCCGCGGTTTAAACGGATGTTTCGTCGTGACCGGATGATTGCCTTTGCCGATGTACTGGAATGGGCAAATGAAGAAAATATTGCGTTAAATGTGGAACTGAAAGAGTCGCTAATTACGAATGAGCATGTTTTGAAGGAATTACTGCAAACGATTCATTTACCTGAAAACAGCCATTTTTCATCATTCCATGATTCGCTGTTAAAAATTGTGAAAGAGATTCGCCCTGACATCGAAACAGGTTATATTATTACGAGAAAATTCTATTGGGCCACATTAGCAGATCAGAATTTCTACGATGCGATCCATGCACATAAACGTTATTATAAAGGCCAATACTTAGAGGCTTGTAAAACAGCCAATATCGGCATGCGTTTTTACGGAATCCAGGGCAATGAGTCCTTTCTTAAAAATCCGCATTCAATTGTAAAAGGGTGGATTACGGATTTTCCTCATTTAGTCCAGGAAGCACAGATGAATCGACATTAATCTCAATATGGGGTTAAATACCTTTTTATTTTTTTTAGCAAATTGAATATACGAAAAAAATCAAATTTCCTTTTAAAAAGAAATTTGATTTTTTTCTTTACGGTCTTATTTTTGCCAACGCTGCGAAACTTTGCCGCGCTTGCGATCACGGTGCAGTAAAAAGCCTGCGAAAAATAAAAATGAAACGGCAAATAAGATGGCACCAACGACGAATTGTAACCAAATCCATGGAAATGGTGAAATTAAAATACCGAATAATGTATCTCGCATAAATTTTATCCCGGCTGCCATTAAAATTGCGGGAATGACTAGTACGATAAATGCAGCCATGCGTGCCATTTACAGACCTCCTCCACTTAAAAAACACTGAATGAATCAATATCACAGATTATTTTAGTATCACTTAATTTTACAATGCAGGCAGAGAAAGTCAATATTCGGGTATAGATTCATAGAATGGAAATAATGGATCACCTCAACCAACCTACGATTACTATTTTAAAATAATTTTAATGTTTGAAATTTTGCCTATTTTTTAGGTGTTTTTTCGGTTAAAAATTGTCCGAATATTCTAATTTAAGTTAAATTAGGGATTTCTAGTTGCATCCTTTTAGATTTATAAGTATTGTAAAAATAACGATAATAAAATTATACAAATTTGAGTATTTATTATCTTTAATTAACAGATTTTAATAATATACGAGAAAGTAAGCGCTTTCTTGAGTGGAGGGGTATAGTGTTATGGAAATTTTCAAGTACATGCAGAAATATGATTTTGAACAGGTAGTCTTTTGCCAAGATGAGGCATCGGGGTTAAAAGCGGTTATTGCTATTCATGATACAACATTGGGTCCTGCTCTTGGGGGTTCGCGCATGTGGACATATGCCTCAGAGGAAGCAGCTATTGAAGATGCACTTCGTCTAGCACGCGGTATGACTTATAAAAATGCGGCGGCAGGCTTAAATTTAGGTGGCGGTAAAACAGTTATTATTGGAGATCCGTTCAAAGATAAAAATGAAGAAATGTTCCGTGCATTAGGACGTTTCATTCAAGGGTTGAATGGTCGATATATTACGGCGGAAGATGTAGGTACAACAGTTGCCGATATGGATTTAATCCATGAAGAGACAAATTATGTGACAGGTATTTCACCGGCATTCGGCAGCTCGGGCAATCCATCGCCAATTACAGCGTATGGTGTATTTTTAGGAATGAAAGCAGCAGCGAAAGAAGCATTTGGAGACGATTCACTTGCAGGACGTAAAGTAGCGGTTCAAGGTCTTGGGAATGTTGCGTACACATTATGTGAATACTTGCATAATGAAGGAGCGAAACTAATCGTAACGGACATTAATCAGCAAGCAATCGATCGTGTCGTAGCAGACTTTGGAGCGGTAGCTGTAGCACCTGACGAGATTTACTCACAAGATGTGGACATTTTCTCACCATGTGCACTTGGCGCAATTGTTAATGATCAAACAATTCCAACGTTCAAAGCGAAGGTTATTGCTGGGTCTGCAAACAATCAGCTGGCAGAATCAAGACATGGTAAAGTATTGCATGATTTAGGCATTGTTTATGCACCGGATTATGTAATTAATGCAGGTGGGGTTATTAACGTAGCAGATGAGTTATACGGCTACAATCGCGAGCGCGCAATGAAGCGTGTTGAAACGATCTACACAAGCTTGGAAAAGATTTTTGCAATTTCAAAAGAAGAAGATATTCCAACTTATTTAGCAGCAAACCGTTTAGCGGAAGAGCGTATTGCTCGTGTAGCGAAATCCCGCAGTCAGTTCCTTCAAAACGAAAAAAATATTTTAAACGGGCGCTAAGTCGCGGTTCCGAAAGAAGTAATTGATTTTGTAACTGGAAAAAGGGGTGTCGGTTATGGCAAAAGATTATGATGTCGTTATTTTAGGCGGGGGCACAGGCGGTTATGTAGCCGCAATCCGTGCCTCACAGCTCGGATTGAAAACGGCAATCGTCGAAAAAAACAAAATGGGGGGTACATGCCTGCATGCAGGATGTATTCCTACTAAAGCATTGCTTCGAAGTGCTGAAGTATATGTACAATCGAAAAAGGCACTTGATTTTGGAGTGGAAGTGAATGACGTCAAAATCGACTTTGAACGTGTCCAACAAAGAAAGGCTACCGTAGTCGATAAACTTTACAAAGGTGTCCAGCATTTGATGAAAAAAGGAAAAATCGATGTTTATGACGGGTTCGGCCGTATTTTAGGGCCATCTATTTTCTCACCGATGCCAGGTACGATTTCAGTGGAAATGAATGACGGCACAGAAAATGAGATGCTTGTTCCGCAAAACGTCATTATTGCGACAGGTTCACGTCCTCGCACATTGGATGGGTTGAAAGTGGACGGGAAAAAGGTGTTCACATCTGATGAATTCCTGACAATCGAGAAGCTTCCAAAGTCGGCCATTATTATCGGTGGTGGCGTAATTGGTGTCGAATGGGCGTCAATGCTTACTGATTTCGATGTCGAAGTTACGATTATCGAGCTAGGTGACCGTTTGCTTCCAACTGAAGATGCAGCCATTTCCGCAGAGATGCTGAAATCTTTGAAAAAGCGCGGGGTAAACGTTCATTTCAATGTTAAACTCGATCCTTCAGCAATTGATACGAAGGAAGATGTAACGCTACAAGTTAATGATGAAACCATTTCAGCAGAAGCACTTTTGCTATCAGTCGGAAGGGTAGCGAACACATCTAATATCGGTTTGGAGAACACGGAAATCGAACTGGATAAAGGATATATTTCAGTAAACGAACATTTCCAGACGAAAGAACGTCATATATATGCTATAGGAGACGTGATCGGTGGCATGCAGTTGGCACATGTTGCTTCACATGAAGGGATACGTGCTGTCGAGCATATCGCGGGACAGAATTCGATTCCACTGCATTATGCCAATATTGCACGAGGCGTCTACAGTAATCCGGAAGTCGCAAGTGTCGGCCTTACGGAAGAGCAAGCGAAAAACAACGGCTATAAAGTTGTGACAACAACATTCCCGTTTAAAGCGATCGGTAAAGCGATTGTCTATGGTGAAACAGGAGGCTTTGTGAAAGTAGTTGCCGATGAAAGTTCGAATGATGTTGTCGGCGTCCATTTAATCGGACCGCATGCAACGGATTTAATTTCTGAAGCTGCTCTTGGTTTATTCTTAAATGCCTCACCATGGGAAGTTGGACAGATGGTGCATTTGCATCCTTCGTTGAGCGAAATTATTGGGGAAGCCGCGCTGGCGATTGAAGGCAAAGCGATTCATTTTTAATAGTGACAAGGGGGTATTTTATGACGGACACTAATATTACACATGAACAATTAGGATTGACGAATGAAGATGTGCTGAAAATGTACGAAACAATGCTGATGGCACGCCGTATTGATGAGCGGATGTGGCTGTTAAACCGTGCAGGCAAAATACCATTTGTTATTTCATGCCAAGGACAAGAGGCGGCTCAAGTAGGTGCTGCCTTTGCCCTTGATCATACAAAGGATTATATTGCGCCGTACTATCGCGATATGGGGGTTGTCCTTCATTTCGGCATGACGGCAAAAGATTTAATGCTTTCGGCGTTTGCGAAGGCGGAAGATCCGAACTCTGGCGGGCGTCAAATGCCGGGGCATTTCGGTCAAAAAGAAAATCGTATACTTACGGGTTCTTCTCCTGTAACGACACAAGTACCGCACGCGGTCGGTGTTGCACTTGCAGGAAAAATGCAGCAAAAGGACTTTATCACATTTGTAACACTTGGTGAAGGTTCGTCAAACCAAGGAGACTTCCATGAAGGAGCAAACTTTGCAGGAGTACACAAACTGCCGGTTATTATCATGGTAGAAAACAACCAATATGCAATTTCTGTTCCGGTTGAACGTCAACTTGGGTGTGCACAAGTATCAGATCGTGCAATCGGCTACGGGATGCCTGGTGTGACAGTGGACGGCAAAAATCCATTGGAAGTATATAAAGTGGTAAAAGAAGCGGCTGATCGTGCACGTCGCGGTGAAGGGCCATCATTGATCGAAACGGTTTCGTTCCGACTGACAGCCCATTCTTCGGATGATGATGATCGTCAATATCGTACAGCTGAAGATATTGCAGAAGGAAAAGCAAAAGACCCGATTATTTTATTTGAAACATACTTAAAAGACAACGGAATAGCGGATGATGCGCTATTTGAAGAAATAAACAAAAAAATTATGGATACTGTCAATGAAGCGACAGATTATGCAGAAAATGCAGCTTATGCCTCGCCAGAACATGCATTGCGTTTTGTGTATGCGGAAGGAGAAGATGCGTAATGCCGGTAATTTCTTATATTGATGCGATTAACCTAGCGATGAAAGAAGAAATGGAGCGCGATGACCGCGTCTTCGTCTTAGGGGAAGATGTCGGCTTAAAAGGCGGCGTGTTCAAAGCGACAACAGGCTTGTATGACCAGTTCGGCGAAGCGCGTGTACTAGATACACCGTTAGCGGAAAGTGCAATTGCCGGTGTTGCCATCGGTGCAGCAATGTACGGCATGCGTCCGATTGCTGAAATGCAGTTTGCGGACTTTATCATGCCTGCTGTAAACCAGATTGTTTCGGAAGCGGCAAAAATTCGTTACCGCTCGAACAATGACTGGAGCTGTCCTTTAGTCGTGCGTGCGCCATTTGGTGGGGGAATTCATGGTGCCCTTTATCACTCACAATCGGTTGAAGCGATGTTTGCAGGGACACCTGGATTGAAGATTGTCATTCCATCAACACCATATGATGCAAAAGGCTTGTTAAAAGCGGCCATTCGCGATCCGGATCCAGTACTGTTTTTCGAACATAAACGTGCATATCGCCTAATTAAAGGCGAAGTACCGACAGATGATTATACATTGCCGATCGGAAAAGCCGATGTGAAACGTGAAGGCGATGATGTAACAGTCATCACATACGGTCTTGCGGTTCATTTTGCATTGCAGGCAGCAGAACGTCTGGCTAAAGACGGCATCGAAACACATATTTTAGATTTGCGTACTGTTTACCCGTTAGATCAAGAAGCGATTATTGAAGCGGCAAGAAAAACAGGTAAAATCCTTCTTATCACTGAAGACAATAAAGAAGGCAGCATTATGAGTGAAGTGGCAGCCATTATTGCAGAGCATTGCCTATTTGAACTGGATGCACCGATCAAACGTCTCGCAGGACCGGATGTACCAGCAATGCCATACGCACCAACAATGGAAAAGTTCTTCATGATTAATCCTGACAAAGTAGAAAAAGCAATTCGCGAACTCGCTGAATTCTAGTTGATAGAATTGGGATTGTATAAGAATCCTAAACAAACAGCAAAGGCCTATTAGTTAAAGGGGGATTGTTTGATGACAATTCAAAATATCGTCATGCCGCAACTTGGAGAAAGTGTAACAGAAGGTAAGGTTGAACGCTGGCTCGTCCAAGTGGGAGATAAAGTAAATAAATATGATCCATTAGCAGAAGTAACAACAGACAAAGTTAGTGCAGAAATCCCTTCTTCGTTTGCAGGGGTAATTACAGAGTTAATCGCAAACGAAGGTGAAACATTGCCGGTAGGCGCAGTAGTATGCGCGATTGAAGTGGAAGGCTCTGAATTGCCGCCAGCACCGGCAGAAAAAAGCTCGAATGTCAGCTCGGCCATTTTAAATGCCGGCTCACAGAAGAAAGAAGAAAAACCGGCAGCGAAAAAAGAAGACAAACCAGAGCGCACAGAACGCAAGCCGGGTCGTTTTTCACCTGCTGTTTTATCAATGGCCAATGAACATGATGTCGACTTGTCTCAGATTACCGGCACAGGTGTTGGCAATCGGATTACAAGAAAAGATGTCGAAGCTTATATTGCTGCAGGGAAGCCGACAAATCAGGACATTTCGAATGATGAACAACCAACAGCATTTGCTGAACAAAAACAAGAATCGTCTCCACAAACGTCAGCACAAAGCGCTACGCAAACTTCGGCACCTGCACCACAGCAAAAACAGGACATTCCTGTTGCTGCAGGAGATATCGAAATTCCGGTGACACAAGTGCGTAAAGCGATTGCGAAAAATATGCTGCGCAGCACACATGAAATTCCGCATGCATGGATGATGATGGAAGTCGATGTGACAGAGCTAGTTGAATACCGTGACAGCATAAAAGAAGATTTCAAGAAAAAAGAAGGATTCAATCTGACGTATTTTGCATTCTTCCTAAAAGCGGTCTCTCAGGCGCTTAAAGAATTCCCGATCATCAATTCGGTTTGGGCGGAAGATAAGATCATTCAGAAGAAAGATATTAATTTATCGATTGCTGTAGCTACGGATGATGCATTATTTGTGCCGGTTATCAAAAATGTCGATGAAAAATCGATTAAAGGCATTGCAAAAGAAATTCATGAATATGCGCATCTTGTACGCAACGGTAAACTGAAAATGGAACATATGCAAGGTGGTACATTTACTGTCAATAATACCGGTTCATTTGGTTCTGTTCAGTCGATGGGCATTATCAATCATCCACAGGCAGCAATTTTACAGGTGGAAAGTATTGTAAAAAGACCTGTAATAGTACAGGGGAATATGATTGCACCACGCTCAATGGTGAATTTATGTTTATCATTAGACCATAGAATTTTGGATGGGATGATTTGTGGTAAATTCTTATCTCGTGTGAAAGAAATTCTCGAAAATGTCGATAAACAGAAGATGTCAGTCTACTAAAAATGTCGTGAAAGCCTATGAAATAAGGCTTTCACGTTTTTTTTCTCTTTATTGTCAGAACATTCTCGTGTAAACTATAGTACAGAAATATAACAAGGGGGGAAGCTACTTAGCGACCACATGTCAATGAATATGAAAGAGATCGAATTTCAAACAGCTAGCTATGAGCAGTGGAAGGAAGAAGCGGTAAAAGCATTAAAAGGAAAACCGTTTGAATCCTTATTTACAAAGACAATTGAAAATATAACACTTGACCCACTTTATACAGAAGAAAGCTTAATCGAAAAATTGGGAGATCAACTGGAGAAACAAGTATCAACAATCCGTTCTTTAACAAAACAGACGAGCTTCACTGTTGCCCAGCAAATTGTCGGCAATGACGCAGCCAGCTTTTTTGCCAATATCGAGGATAGCTTATCACGCGGCAATGAAATGATTACAATCAACAGCCCGGTTGCATTTGACTGGACTGAACAAGATAGCGAAAAACTCGCTTCATATTTATCCGAAAATTCATTTAAATTCATCGTTTCTTCTACTGAAGATGCGGTGCTGGATGTATTCAAATATATTGACGAAGCTAAACGTAGTGACATTGTAGGCTACATCGTTTCCCCAGAAACAGTGGAATTAGCTGACTATCCAAACGTCCGCACTTTTGGGGCGAATACAATTCCGTTCCATAATGACGGCGCTAATGCAGTCCAAGAGCTTGCGATTGCGCTTGCACAAGCAGCAAAACTTGCCACTACAGTAGAAGATTTTAAAGCATTTGAACAGAAGTTTTTCGTTCAGTTTGCGGTCGATACGCAATTCTTTGCAGAAGTAGCAAAACTTCGTGCCTTCAAAGTATTATGGAAAGCGTTTGCTTCAGCATTCGGCAATGAAGCAAGCGCTGTCCCGGTCGTTGTGGAAACTTCGGTACGCAGCTTCTCGAAATATGATGTTTATGTAAACCTGTTACGTGCAGGCAATGAAGCGTTCTCAGCGGCAATCGGCGGTGCAGATGTTATTACAGTACACCCGCATGATGCTTTGACAGGTGTATCAGCGCAGTCAATCCGTATTGCACGTAATGTATCCCTTGTTACGAAAGAAGAGTCGCATGTAACAAATGTAATCGACCCATCAGGCGGTTCATACTTTATCGAATCATTAACAGCAGACTATGTAAAAGAAGCATGGGCACTGTTCTTGGAAATCGAAATTGCTGGCGGATTAGAAACATACGGGATCGATGCTCGAATTGAGGAAGTATATCAGGAGCGCATGAAGCAAGTGGAAACACGCAAGCATTCATTAATCGGTACTAACATTTATGCGAATCCGCAAGACACAGTAGCAACAACTGAGAATGCTCAATTTGCAGATGTAAAACGTCTTGCCGTTCCATTCGAAAACTTACGTGCAACTTATGCACAAACTGGAATCAAGGCAGCGATTTTGACATTCGGCGAACTGAAAAACTATAAGCCGCGCGCAGATTTTGTACAAGGATTCTTCGCAACAGCGGGCATCGTAGCATATCAGACAGCAGGCTTCCAAACAGTTGAAGACGCAACAGCTTGGCTGGCAAGCGAAGACTATAACTATGTAGTAATAGCAGCAACGGATGAAGATACGAAAGCCATTGTTCCAGCATTGTTAGAAAATAAAAAACAAACAGTTGTATTGGACGTGGCTGGTAAATATAAAGAAGAAGAAGCGGCATGGACTGCAAAAGGCTTAAACGGCTTTATTCATGCAGGTCAGAATATCGTAGAAAAGCTATCGGATGTCGTGATGAGCGTGAAGGGGGTACAACAATGAGTAAAGCAAATTTCGCAACGGTTGTCATTGAAGATGTATTAAAACAAGAGCAACTTACTTCTACAGGCTCGTACGTGACAAATGAAGGCATTGAAGTGAATTCTGTCTACAATAAAGAAGACATTCAAGATGCAAAACATTTAAAAGATGTGGCTGGTATTGCACCGAATACACGTGGCCCATACCCGACAATGTATGTCGCGCGTCCATGGACAGTGCGTCAATATGCAGGTTTCTCGACTGCGGAAGAATCAAATGCTTTCTACCGTCGTAACTTGGCAATGGGTCAAAAAGGGCTTTCAGTAGCATTCGACTTAGCAACACACCGCGGTTATGACTCGGATCACCCTCGTGTAACAGGGGATGTCGGAAAAGCCGGTGTTGCAATCGATTCGGTTGAAGATGCAAAAATTTTATTCGACGGTATTCCACTTGATCAAATGTCAGTATCGATGACGATGAACGGTGCCGTATTACCGATTCTAGCTTTCTACATCGTTGCAGCTGAAGAACAGGGAGTATCGCCTGATAAATTGGCCGGTACGATCCAAAACGACATCTTAAAAGAGTACATGGTACGTAACACATATATCTATCCACCGGCAATGTCGATGAAAATCATTGCGGACATTTTTGAATATACGGCGAAATTCATGCCGAAATTCAACTCGATTTCCATTTCGGGTTACCATATTCAAGAAGCGGGTGCGACAAATGATATCGAGCTTGCCTATACATTGGCAGACGGTCTTGAATATGTACGTACAGGTTTAAAAGCCGGCATTGATATCGATGCATTTGCACCGCGTTTATCGTTCTTCTGGGCAATCGGCATGAACTATTACATGGAAGTGGCGAAAATGCGTGCAGCACGTCGCATTTGGGCACAGATGATGTCTACATTCAATCCGAAAAACTCGAAGTCTCTTGCACTTCGTACACACTCGCAAACATCAGGGTGGAGTTTAACAGAGCAAGATCCGTTCAATAACGTAACTCGTACATTAATCGAGGCAAACGCGGCAGCGATGGGTCACACACAGTCACTTCATACGAACGCGCTGGATGAGGCCATTGCTTTACCGACAGACTTCTCGGCGCGTATTGCACGTAATACACAGCTATTCCTGCAAGAAGAAACAGGAATGACAAAAGTAATCGATCCATGGGGCGGCTCGTACTATGTTGAAAAACTGACAGAAGAGCTGACAGAAAAAGCATGGGCATTAATCGAAGAAATCGAAGCACTTGGCGGAATGGCAAAAGCGATTGAGACAGGGCTTCCGAAAATGAAAGTTGAAGAAGCAGCGGCTAAACGTCAGGCGAAAATCGATTCAAAAACAGAAACGATTGTCGGCGTAAACAAATACCGTCTTGCTGAAGAAGATCCAATCGACATTTTGGATATCGACAATGCAATCGTACGCGAGTCACAAATTGCCCGCCTTGAAAAAATGAAGGCTACTCGTGATGAAGCGGAAGTACAAAAACATTTAGCCCGAATTACAAAAGCGGCTGAAGACGGCTCTGAAAACCTATTAGCTGTTGCAGTGGATGCGGCAAGAGCCCGTGCATCATTAGGTGAAATTTCGGATGCGATTGAAGCGGTATCGGGCCGTCATAAAGCAGTTATCCGTTCAATTTCCGGAGTTTACTCTGCAAACTTCTCAGATGATGAAATGATTTCAGAAGTGAAGCAAATGACAGAAGACTTCCTGGAAGCAGAAGGTCGCCGTCCACGTATTTTAGTGGCGAAAATGGGACAAGACGGACATGACCGCGGAGCGAAAGTTGTAGCAACTGGCTATGCGGACTTAGGTTTCGATGTCGATATTTCTCCGTTGTTCATGACACCGGAAGAAACAGCACAAATGGCAAATGAAAATGACGTACACTGTATCGGCGTATCTTCGTTAGCAGCGGGTCATAAAACATTAGTGCCTGAACTTGTAGCTGAATTGAAGAAACTAGGTCGCGAAGACATTATCGTCATTTGCGGCGGTGTCATCCCGGCTCAAGACTATGAGTTCCTGTATGAAGCAGGTGCAGCAGCAATCTTCGGACCAGGTACTGTAATTCCAGTATCGGCAATCCGTATTATAGAAGAAATTTATAAAAAGTTAGGTTATGAGGAAGTGGCAGAGTAGTGATGCCACAAGATGAGAAGAGCGCTTTATTTGTTATGGATGGTGTGAAGGGTGGTCATGATGGTATGAGCTATTCAAACCCGAAAAAGTTCCGGAAAAAAAAGCAGGAAGCACTTGATCTACAGACGCTGGCAAGCGAAGTACGTGCGGGTAACCGTACTTCGCTCGCAAAAGCGATAACACTCATTGAAAGCTCGAACAATGCCCATAAGGAAGAAGCACAGAAGCTGCTGCAGGAACTGTTGCCTTATACAGGTAATTCAATCCGTATTGGCATCACTGGTGTACCGGGGGCGGGGAAAAGTTCGTTTATCGAAGCATTCGGTACAATGCTGTGCAAAATGGGCAAGCGTGTGGCGGTACTTGCAATCGACCCGAGTTCATCGCTTTCAGGCGGCAGTATTTTAGGGGACAAAACACGGATGGAAGAACTGGTACGCCAGGAAAATGCATTTGTCCGTCCATCACCGAGTGCCGGTACATTAGGCGGTGTCCATAAAAAATCACGCGAAACGATGCTCGTATGTGAAGCGGCAGGCTATGACGTCATTTTGATTGAAACAGTCGGTGTCGGTCAAAGTGAAACATATGTGCGCGGCATGGTCGACTTCTTCCTGCTGCTCGTGCTAACAGGTGCGGGAGATGAGCTTCAAGGGATGAAGAAGGGCATTATGGAGCTTGCAGACGGCATTATCGTCCATAAAGCGGACGGGGATAATGTACGCCCTGCACGCCGGACAATGCAGGAATACAAGCAGATCCTTCATTTCCTACAGCCATCGACTCCTGGCTGGCTCAGTACGTCACTGACCGTATCTTCCCTTGAAAAAACGGGGCTCGACAAAGTTTGGGACATGCTGATGCAGTTTGAGCAAACAACAAGGGAGTCGAATTATTGGACGACACGTCGCCATGAACAAACACGCGACTGGTTCCATACGATGATTACCGATCATCTAATCGATTCGTTCTATAAAAATCCGGATCGCAAAAAGCAGGTCCGGTCACTTGAGGAAGAAATATTGCATGGCCAGTTAACAGTAACACAAGGGGTCAATGCATTATTTGGCGAAAAAAATGAATAAATCAATTACGCCTTGGCGTAATTGTGTCCAGATTTTTTGAGTTTGGACCCACACGAAGTGGGTCAGTCAGCCTTTCGCACGATGCGACGCTTTTAGGCTGGAAACCTCTATAATTCCTTAAAAAAATCTGTGACATCCGCCGGAGGCTTATTTTCATTCAGCGGGAGTTTCCGCTGAATGAAAATAATGATAATCAAGAGTCTTTGCACATCTTTCGTAACCTTGCTATGATAAAAAGGAACATAGAAAGGGGCTAAAAAGCTTATGAACATGGATTATGATTTATTTATGCAACAAATTACAACGACTGCACGTGCAGAGATGGAAGCAGCAGGTTATGAACAACTGCGCACTCCGGAAGATGTAGAAGCAGCGTTTGCTCGTCAAGGAACAACTCTTGTTATGGTGAATTCTGTATGTGGTTGTGCTGGCGGTATTGCACGTCCTGCAGCAACACATGCCGTACATTACGATAAACGTCCAGACCATTTAGTAACAGTATTTGCCGGTCAAGATAAAGAGGCAACTGCAGCTGCACGTTATTATTTCGGTGAAGATCACATCCCATCATCACCATCATTTGTATTATTGAAAGATGGACAAGTTGTAGGAGAAGTTGGCCGCTTTGAAATCGAAGGACATGACCCAATGAGTGTTGTAACAAACCTTCAGGGTCACTTCGAGGAAAACTGCGAAGAAATCTAATTTTACTAGAGTTATTGTGTAACGGGTGCATTTTGAATGTACCCGCTGCACTCCTATAACGGGGGAGTTCAACCGATATGAAGAAATTTTCAATCGGCTATCGTACTTTAAAAACAGCCATTGGTGCTGCCGTTGCGATAGCAATTGCCCAATATTTTGATTTGCAGTTTTTCACGGCAGCTGGTATTCTGACGATTTTAAGCATTCAACCAACAAAACGTAAATCTTTACATGCAGTGTATACCCGGATTGTTTCAACAATTGTCGGGATCGCTTATGCATTTATATTTTTCGAAATATTCGGTTATTCGCCGGTTGTTTTAGGGATTGTGATGATTCTTTTCATTCCGACAATCGTTTCTCTTAGAGTAGTAGAAGGGTTTATTTCTAGTTCGGTCATCATGATGCACATTTATTTGACCGCCAATTTTACGGTCGATCTGCTTATTAATGAATTTTGCTTAATGGCAATCGGTTACGGGGTTGGTTTAGTCGTAAATATGTACATGCCGGATATCCAGCAAGGCCTGTATTACCACCGCGAAAAATTGGAATCGTTATTGAAGAAAATTCTTGCGGAAATTGCAGGGTATTTGAGGGATGGCGATACATTATGGGACGGTCATGAACTGATCGAGGCGGCAAAAGTGGTCGAGGCAGGAAAAGCGCTGGCATTCCAAGATGTTGAAAATCACGTAACGCGTAAAGAAAATACATTTTACCTGTATTTTGATATGCGTGAAAGACAGCTGGAAATTATTGAGCACGTGTTGCCTAAAATTACGACACTGCCGGTAATGACAGAGCAGGCTACATTAATTGCAGCTTTCATGGAAGACTTGAGCGAGAATGTCCATTCAGGAAATACGGCAAGCCGCTTTTTGGAAAAACTCGACAAAGTAAAAGAAGAGTTCGCCAAAATGCCATTGCCAAATGATCACGAAACATTCCTCGCAATGGCCGCACTGTATCAGTTTATCGAAGAAATGGATGAATACCTGGTCATCAAACAATCGTTCAGGGGGATGAAATAATCCTGAATTATTGAGTGGAAGCGTCCGATCCGGGATGGAAATCAACTTCACCCTCAGGAGAAAATAAAAAAATGGATGCCTAAACATCCATTACATAATTGCTGCGACACCCATTGCAACAGTTGAGATTAACATGATAACAACCATTGAATAAACGACTATTTTTTGAAACTTTTTGTTGCTCATTCTTTTCGCTCCTTCAATATGAACTAGTACTAGTTTATCAAATTTGAAGGAATTCTCAAGTACATTAGATTTTACATTTTCGAAATTTTTAAATTTTTTTATCAGGCGTCAAACACCTACTATAAACACCTCAACATGTATGGACACGTTTCAGATATGGGGGAATTAATAATTTTATTCAAAAGGGAGTCAGTACCGTGGAAAAAGTGGATCATATCGGCATTGCCGTACGTAATATTGAAGAACGTATTACATATTACACAGAAACGTTAGACTTGAAATTATTAAAGATGGAAGAAGTAGAATCACAGCAAGTAAAAGTTGCTTTTATCGATGCAGGCAACGTAAAAATTGAGCTGCTTGAACCAATGAGTGAAAAAAGCGCAATCCATGGCTTTTTGGAAAAGCGCGGAGAAGGCATTCACCATGTTGCATTCGGCGTAACAGGTATTCGTGAGCGCATGGCTGAACTTCGTGAAAAAGGTGTACGTCTATTATCTGAGGAGCCGGGACCAGGTGCTGGCGGCGCAGAAGTAGCATTTTTACACCCGAAAGACTCATTTGGTGTACTTTATGAATTATGCGATAAAAGCGGAAAAGGGGATAAATAACGATGACAACAATGGCAGTAACTCCAGATATGTTTGATAAAATTAATGAGCTTTATGACCGTAAAGAAGCGATCCAGCTTGGTGGCGGGGATGCGCGTATTGAAAAGCAGCATGAAAAAGGGAAAATGACTGCTCGTGAACGTATTGATATGTTATTGGATGATGGGTCATTCGTTGAAATCAATCCATTCATCACACACCGTACAGTTGATTTCGGTATGGAAAAACTTGAAGGCCCTGGTGACGGGGTAGTTACTGGTTTCGGTAAAATCAATGGCCGTAATGTGTATTTATTTGCACAGGATTTCACCGTATTCGGTGGAGCACTTGGTGAAATGCACGCAAAAAAAATCGCAGCGGTAATGGATTTAGCAGCGAAAAACGGTACGCCATTTATCGGGATTAACGATTCAGGCGGTGCGCGTATCCAAGAAGGTGTATTATCACTTGACGGCTACGGTCACATTTTCTACCGTAACTCAATTTATTCTGGTGTAATTCCGCAAATCTCTGTAATTATGGGACCATGTGCGGGTGGTGCTGTTTATTCACCAGCGATTACAGACTTTATTTTAATGGTTGATAAAACATCTCAAATGTTCATTACGGGTCCAAAAGTAATTGAAACAGTAACAGGCGAGAAAATTTCTGCAGAAGGTCTTGGCGGTTCTAAAGTGCATAACGCGACTTCAGGGAATGCCCACTTCCGTGCTGAAAACGAAGAAGCTGCCATTGCACAAATTCAGCAACTGCTTTCTTACTTACCACAAAACAACAGAGAAAAAGCACCGAAGCAAGCTGCTCCAGAAGGCGATAACTTCCGTTCAGAGCTTGTTGATGTTGTGCCGATTGACCAAACAAAATCTTATGATGTTCGTAAAGTAGTAGAACAAGTAGTTGATGAAGGTTCATTCATGGAAGTGCAAAAAGAATTCGCGAAAAACATCGTTGTTGGTTTCGCGCGTATCGCAGGCGAATCAGTAGGTCTAGTATGTAACCAGCCGAAGTTCCTGGCGGGTGGATTAGATATCGATTCATCTGATAAACTAGCGCGTTTCGTGCGTACATGTGACGCATTCAACGTACCTGTTATTACATTTGAAGACGTATCTGGTTTCTTCCCAGGTGTTAAACAAGAGCATGGCGGAATTATCCGTCATGGTGCGAAAATCCTTTATGCTTACTCAGAAGCGACTGTACCAAAAATTACAGTTATTTTACGTAAAGCATACGGCGGCGCGTACGTAGCATTAAACTCAAAAGCAATTGGCGCGGACTTAGTATTCGCTTGGCCAAACGCGGAAATCGCGGTAATGGGTGCTGCTGGTGCGGCAAACATTATTCATGCAGGCGAGATTGCAAAATCGGCTGATCCGGAAGCGACACGTGCAGCGAAAATTGAAGAATACAAAGAAAAATTCGCAAACCCTTATGTAGCGGCTTCACGCGGTATGGTTGACGATGTTATCGATCCACGTGAAACACGTATTAAGCTAATCCAGGCATTGGATATGCTTTCTACAAAACAGGAAGACCGTCCATATAAAAAACACGGAAATATCCCGCTATAAAATTAATAAAGCGCGCTAAGAAACACCTCTTAAATGATTTGTGCACAATACAATCATTTTTGAGGTGTTTTTTTGCTTAAATAAAAGCCCTTATTAATACAAAGTAGAAAAAAGTACTAAAAAATTAATAAAATTTACAGACCTATAATATGGTAAATCCTCCTATTTTATTATAGTGAAATTTTCAAAAAGCCATTATGCTAGATAAAGGAAAGACGATTTAGGAGGACAAAGAATGAAGGAAATCTATCAACTACAGAGGGCAATTGATTTAAGAAATGATGGGGAATTACAGCAATCCAATCAGCTGTTGTTAAGTTTAGTGGAACAGCACCCGAACGAGGCCTATGTAAATTACCAGTGTGCATGGAGCTTTGATGTGCTAGGAAAAGAATCGAAAGCTGTTCCATACTATGAAAAAGCAATTCAAGGCGATTTAAATAATGAAGATTTAGCCAATGCATATTTGGGTCTTGGGAGTACATACAGAACACTAGGGGAATACGAGAATTCAAAACATACATTTGAAAAAGGGTTGGAGATTTTTCCGCACAATTTAGCCATTCAAGTATTTTACGCGATGACATTGTTTAACTTGGAGAAACATGAACGGTCAATGGAGCTGCTATTGAAAAATTTAGCCGCCACTTCGTCTGATCAACAAATTCAGAAGTACAGAAATGCCATTACATTTTATAGTGATAAATTAAATGAAGTGTGGAATTGAATGATAGGTTCATTCAGGTAAAGGATTTGCACATATTACGATGAGTACTTAACGTGATAAATATGGCGATGGCCAGACTAATCGGCTACAGCTGTTATTTTTATCGTTTCGATGGAGCTTACTGCAACAGAAGCATCCCCAAATTCGGGCAAGTTGCTGACCATTGCCTTACATGCATTTAAATAAACCATTTTTAAAATGATTTCTTCTATAATTCTCAGTAGTTTTTATTAATCCACCGCTCTAGACAGATTGAATGCTGCTTGTTGTTTTTTCGGTTCCTTTTCATACGGGTGCTCGTGCTCGGCAAACAGAAAGATTGCCCCAAGTTCAATGCCATGCCCATAATGGGCGGTCTCTTCAGGAGTTAATTTCAAAATTCGCAAACTCACTTCAAAGACATTTTTTCGTATGATAAAACTGATCAGCTGGTCGAGCCAGTTGCCGGCAAGATGGACTTGAATATCTGTATACATTTTCAGTGACTGTAAAGGGTGTATATCTTTTGAAAATACATGGATTTCATGCTCGGAAAATCCGTGCCCTCTAATAATGTTCAGCTTTGTCATAGCTTCCTCAACACTGTACACTAAAGCGATTTCACGTCGATACTCCATCATGATCACCTCTTTTTATCATTGTAATGGAATTTTTAATGAGATGGTAGTGATTGAAAACAATCGTACATCCATACAATTATAAAATGCAGAAAATTCGAAACTTATACAAGGTCTAATCCGTAGAACAGGAAAAGGGAGGTTTTACTGATGGGGAACTATTCCATTCGTGATTTTGTCAACAAGACGCAGCAAGACCAAAATGAAAACGATTATTTTGAACTGGAAACCGACCGTGTACTCGAAGTGAATCTGAACGGGGAAGTATGGTCGAAAATGGGCGCGATGATCGCCTATGTCGGTTCGATTAAGTTTGAGCGTGAGCGCATGCTGGAGCATGGCGTATCGAAAATGTTTAAGAAAGCTTTGACAGGTGAAGGTACACAGCTAATGAAAGCAAAAGGAAAAGGCCGGTTATATTTAGCGGATCAAGGAAAAAAGATTACCATTTTTGATCTGCAAAACGAAAGCTTGTGCGTGAACGGCAATGACCTGCTTGCATTTGAACCATCGATCAATTGGGATATACGACTTATGCGCAAAATGGCCGGTATGATGGCAGGCGGCTTATTCAACGTCATGCTGGACGGCAAAGGCAAGGTGGCGATTACAACTCATTTTGAGCCGTTAACCTTAATCGTTAAGCCGGGTGAAACCGTGTATACAGACCCAAATGCGACGGTTGCATGGTCCGGTAATTTAAAACCGGAGTTTGTAACGGATATTACGTTCAGAACACTCATTGGACGCGGCAGCAATGAATCAATCCAAATGGCCTTCTCCGGTGAAGGATTTGTCATCATTCAGCCATTTGAAGAAGTGTATTTATCGTCGGAATCATAATGGCTGCGGTATAAAGTTAGGAGAAAACAGATGTTTTTAAAATCGGTCAAACTTAAAAAAGAAGAAATATCGAACTATAGCGAGTACCCGTTTTCGATTCCGTTTATTCGCCATATGGATGAATTGGATGTGGATGCGAAGGTCACGTTTTTCGTTGGAGAAAATGGTGCGGGCAAATCTACATTGCTCGAAGCGATTGCAGATCAGATCGGATTCAATACGGCAGGTGGCAGTACACAAAACTATAAGGCATATGATGTGGATCAATCCGAATCCGCACTAGGCGATTATGTAAAGCTCTCCTGGTGGCCAAAAGTAACGAATGGCTTTTTCCTGCGCGCCGAGACATTTTATCAGTTTGCGTCACATCTGGATGAAACTGATCAGAACGGCTACAAAGCATACGGGGGAAAATCACTTCATCACCAATCACACGGCGAATCTTTTTTCTCGCTGTTCCAGCATCGGTTTACAGGGCAGGCCATCTATCTGTTGGATGAGCCGGAAGCCGCTTTATCTCCAACAAGACAGCTGGCGTTTTTAACGTTGATGAATGATTTAGTGAAACAGGGCAATGTCCAATTCATTATCGCAACACATTCGCCAATTTTGCTTGGATTTCCCGATGCCGTCATCTATCAGTTTGATGAAAAAGGGATCGAGCAGGTGAAATATGAAGAAACCGAGCATTATCAGGTAACCTCGTATTTTTTGCAGCACCGTAAAAGAATGTTGCAGGAGCTGTTTGTAGAAGATGAGGATGAACTGGATTAGCAATCGAATAAGGATTATCGGGAACTACAACGGATTGATAAAGGAGTGAATAATATGGGATGGCAGCAATTGCAACAGCAATCAGAACAGTATCAACTGCAACTGTTGGAAGCAGAAAAACTGAATAAAAAAATCGAGAGCCTAGACCAACAAATCCAGCATGCCGAACAGGATATGAACCAGCATGAACGCGATTTGCAAAAAACACGCCAGCAACTAAACAAGCTTGAAAGTTTTTCGTTCGTGAATCTATTCCGGGGCTGGTCAGGGAAAAAAGATGAGCTCATTGAGGAAAGTATGGACCAGGTTGCAGTAATAGAGCTGAAGCTGGTGGAAGCACAGTTAACATTTAAAGATTTACAGGAAGACCGGGTTCAACTTGAACAACAATTGAGCAAGATCAATGTTTCAACTGTTCGTGAGCAGCTGAAGAAGATAGAAGATGAAAAACAAGTGTGGCTGATGGCAAATGCACCTGCAGCAGCAAAGGAATTAACGGGCATCATTGAACAGGAGCTTTTATGCAAACAGCTGAAAACCGAAATCCATGAAGCGATCGATGCGGGTAAACAGGCATTTAATAAGCTCACGGATGCCGGTTCCAAATTGCAGGATGCCAAATCCTACTCCACATGGGATACTTTTTTAGGCGGAGGCTTTATCGCGACGGCGTTAAAGCACGACAAGCTGGAAGAAACGAATGGCTATTTACATGAAGCACAGATGGCCCTGCAACGTTTCCAAAATGAACTGCTCGACATTAAAGAGATGCGTCAAAGTACATTGGAAGTTCATACGGATGGTTTTGTAATGTTTACGGATTACTTTTTCGATAATATTTTCACCGATTGGTCGGTTCATTCGAAGATTACAACTGCGATTGATCAGCTCTTGCGTGTGCAGGATGATGTGGCGAATACACTTCGCGATTTGAAACAAAAATTGAGCATCACAATCGAAAAAGAACAGGCGCTACAAGTAGAAAAACAAAGCATTTTAAATGCCGATGATCAATCATTGTTTTTTCAAAAATAGAGGCGTACAATAAAGCGTAAACTAGTTATTTAAAGGAGTTATCAAACATGAACCGAGTAGTAGAAGAGTTTTTGGAATTAGTGCAAATTGATTCTGAAACTAAACACGAAGAAGTAATCGCACCAATTTTAGTGAAAAAATTAGAAGAAATGGGCTTTGATGTTTTCCAGGATGATGCGCACACACGCAATGGTCACGGTGCAGGCAATATTATCGCAACATTAAAAGGCGATGAATCTATCGAGCCAATCTACTTTACAGTACATATGGATACAGTCGTGCCGGGTAAAGGCATTAAACCGGAAATTCGTGAGGACGGCTATATTTATTCTGACGGCACAACGATTCTTGGCGCGGATGATAAAGCGGGTATCGCAGCACTATTCGAAATGGCACGTCGTTTAAAAGAAAAAGACAGCGCACACGGTACGATCCAGTTTATCATTACAGCTGGTGAAGAAAGCGGATTAGTCGGTGCCAAAGAACTGGATCCATCAAAAATCATCGCTAAATACGGTTTTGCGGTTGATAGTGACGGCAAAGTAGGCGGTATCGTCGTTGCAGCACCATTCCAGGCAAAAGTATTTACGAAAATCATCGGTAAAACAGCACATGCAGGCGTTGCACCTGAAAAGGGTATTTCTGCAATCACTGTTGCAGCAAAAGCGGTTGCTCAAATGAAATTAGGCCGTCTTGATGAAGAAACAACTGCGAATATCGGACGTTTTGAAGGTGGTAAAGCAACAAATATCGTATGTGATGAAGTATCGATTCTTGCAGAAGCCCGTTCGATTGATGAAGCAAAACTGAATGCCCAAACGGACCATATGAAAGAAACATTTGAACGTGTAGCACAAGAAATGGGTGCACGTGCTGAAGTTGAAGTGAAGTTAATGTATCCAGGCTTCCGTGCGACAGAAGAAGATCAAGTGGTGAAAGTTGCAAAAGCAGCGGTTGAAGCAGTCGGACGTACACCACAGCTAGGTATTTCAGGAGGCGGCAGTGATGCAAACGTTATCGCCGGGTTCGGTATTCCTACTGTAAACTTATCGGTTGGTTACGAAGAAATTCATACAACTAACGAAAGAATGCCGGTTGAAGAGCTAGAAAAACTAGCTGATTTATTGGAAGAAATCGTTGTTCAAACAACGAAATAAGAGGTATTAATATGAGCATTGAAAAAGCAGTCGTATTTTTATGCGGCACAGAACAATATGCTGTGCCGGTTGAGCAGGTCGTATCGATTGAAAAGCTGGAGCGTGTAACGCCGATTCCTCATTTACCAAACTACTTGCTCGGCTTTACGCGAATTCGTGGGGAACTTACACCAATCATCGATTTTCAGACGATATTGTACAATCGCCCGACAAATACACAAACGGTCAAAATCATTGTGTTGAAGACAGAGTTGATTAATTACGGATTGGTTGTTGCCGATGCGAAGGAAATTATCGACTTTGAAGAAGGCGTATTAAAACAGATGGGTCTTGTCAATTACGAAAAAACGAAATATTTTACAGCGGTTGCCAATTTGGAAGACCGCATGATTTCTTGCATCGACCCGAATATTCTTGTGCATTCATTGGACGGTATTCGTGAAATCATCGAATATTTACATGAAATGAATCAGCAGGAAAACGAGACAAACTAAAAAAAGGAGCTTATCATCTGAACGTGATAGGCTCCATTTTTTCAATCGGCAGTAACCGCTTTCTTTTTTTTGAATTGTTGAATGTATGCATAACCTGTAAAGCTAAATACGAAAATCGAAATAATCGTAAGTGTCAGGACGAGGTTTTCTTCAACCCATGGAATATTTCCGAGTAAAAAGCCACCACCAAGCCAAACAACGGTCCAAAGTATGGCCCCCATGAAGTTATAGCGTAAAAATGTTCCATACGAAAAGCCGGAGTATCCGCATATAAACGGCGTCATTGTCCGCATCAACGGCACAAACCGTGAAAACGTAATGGCAACCCGGTCATAGTCTTCCAGGAATGTCAGTGCTTTTTCAGTCGTTTCCTCAGGCACAAAACGCTTGAACAAATTGCGCTTCGGCGGTATTTTCCCTATCGATTTTCCGATGAGGTAGTTGCTGCTGTCGGCAAGTGTTGTTGCCACGATGAAAATAATGAGCAATGTCAGAAAATCAAGCTTATCGATCGCTGCTAACGTTCCGCTTGTGAACACCGTACTATCCCCGGGTAAGAAAGTTAAAATTACAAATGCAGTCTTCGTGAAAACAACCGCAAATAACAGAATATAAATATACAGTCCGAGCTCTTTTATGTAATAAAATATGATCTGGTCGATTTCCCTTAAAAATTGAATAATATCAAGTAGCATAAGTAGTTCTCCTATCAAGAGGATGATTAAATTCCAGTATAGCGGATATTGGCAAAATATTGTTATAAAAAGTGCTAAGTAAAAAATTTAAAGAGGTGATGGAAATGAGTTTGACAAAACGACCTAAAATTGAAATTCCAAAAACGAAGTCAGAATGGTTGATGGATATTCTCGGCTATATCGCATTAGCGCTAATGCTTGCTGTCCTATTCATGAACTGGCGTGAACTGCCAAGTGAAGTGCCTGCCCACTTTGGCGGCAACGGTGATGTCGACCGTTGGGGCTCAAAATGGGAGCTGTTAATATTACCTGGCATCGGGATTGCCATGCATATCTTTTTAATGATTTTAGAAAAATTCCCTGAAACGCACAACTATCCGGCACATTTCAATGAATCAAATGCCGAGGTCTTTTACAGAAATAGTCGCCAAACATTAAATTATATGCGAAACATCATTAATATATTATTCGCTTACATCGTATACCGTACGATTGTGATTGCTTTAGAAGAAGCAACAACAATCGGCTGGCCATTTTTCGTCATATTGGCAGCGCTGTTTGTGGTACTAATCTGGAAGATGGTAAAGATATTTAGGATTAAGTAAAGTAGAAGGTTTTAAGGGGAATGTGGAACATGGTGTAGGAAAAGTAGAAGATTTCGTGGCAAAAGTAAAACATTCCGGTCGAAAAGTAGAATCTTTTCCGAAGAAAGTAGAACCTTTTCCGAAGAAAGTAGAACCTCGATTTATATTAGAACCTCGCGTGCTGAAAGTAGAAAGTTTCATGAGAAAAGTAGAACGCAGCAGGTGAAAAGTAGAACATTCAGACTGTAAAGTAGAACATTCCGACCGAAAAGTAGAACCTTCAATAAAAAAGCAGATTCCTCATCGAAGACCGAAAGCATCTCATTAAGGAGATGCTTTTTTCAGTTAAAAACTTTTAAATAAAATTACATATTTTTAATTTTCATTCGTCTATAGAAGTAAGAGAGGTGATGGACATGGATTTTGATGAGCTTTATGAGCAGGAGTTCGGCAAAACTTATCAGTACATACGCTACATGGTATCTAACGCACAAGTCGCTGAAGATTTAACGCAGGATACGTTTGTGCGAATTTATAAAACGGATTTGACCAAAGTAACCAATTTCCAAACGTATACGAGGCAAGTCGCTCGAAATCTTGTTTATGACTATTACCGGAAAAGAGCATTAATTAAGTGGCTTCCATTTACAAATGTCCCGGAGCAGGTGGGTGATCACGATGTTCCGCATGAATGGCTCATACAGGAAGAAGACCGAAAGCAATTATATGAGGCATTGCAAAAGTTAAAACCAGTACAACGCGAAGTCATCATATACCGGAAAATTGAGGAGCTTTCGATTCAGGAAACGTGTGCCATTATGGGCTTATCATCTGTGAAAGTCGCAAACACTCAGCGGAGTGCGATGCTGGCATTGCAGAAAATTTTAGGAGGTGAGATCGATGAAGATTGATGATCGCTTAAAACAGTTAGAGGAACTCCCGCAAAATGAAGCATTAAAAAAATCCATCTATCAGAATATCCATAAGGAACCTGTTAGAAAACGAAATCAGTTGAAAACTTTCCGTGAAATTGGCATAATGGCGGCGATTTGTTTTATCGGTCTGTTTTTACTGTTCACCTCGGACATGAACAATCAGGCAGCATCAGGTGAAATTGCCAAAATCACTTCCTATGAAAATAATGGGGAAAAGGGGTTTAGGGGAAGAACGTCGACACTTTTTGTTGGTGTTGAAAATGTGACGACAGATTCAATGATCGCTTTATTCGAAAACATTTCAGAACTTTCTGCGGTTATGGCTCCTCCGAAAAGCGACGTGCATTATGACATTATCGTGTTATATAAAAACGGGGAACAGCGAAAATTTGAATTGGCATGGAACTATATGCATGATATTAGCAATGATGCATATTATCCCGGGTATGAACAATATCCGTCTACTGTTTTATCTGACTTGGAGAATGCGCATGATCGATTCCAATTTCCACCGATATTTATTGGTCTAGGCGTTTTACTAATGATCTTGGTGGCCTCCAGCTACTATAAGCACCGACAAATTGAACTGCCGAAAAAAATACGCGGAATGGGTATTGCTATGACAATTTATATAATTGTTGTGGCGATTATGGGCTATTATTATTTCATGATTGGCCCATTTTATAAGCCATTGCTTTTACTTTTATTATTTGCATATGGATTTAGCGTTTGGTGGCTGATAAAAAAAGAAGTGACAAACTTACACATCTTAAAAGTGGAGAAGTACAAAATCCTATTTATTGTGCTCTGGTTCCTTATCGGGATTGGCACGGCATAATAAGAAAAATGAACATGCATGGTCCTTCATATAGAAGCGGCCATGTTTTTGCATATTTCATTATAAAGGAAACGAGTTGAAACTTTTTTGTCGGAAAATTCGTATAAATTAAGAAGCAAAAAAAGAGGAGGCATTTGAATGGTTAATCAATTGAAAGAACAGTTCGGTTACTATTTTTTAAACGGTCAATTTGAGGATATCTACGGGAAAACAGCAGAATCGTTTCAGAACCTTGTATCGTTTGAACAATTTCGTGCACTTTCTTTAGACTATAATTCAGATGTAAGCAATTATAAATATATCGTGTCCAATACATTTCAAGGGCTGGAACAGTATATATGGGTCGATGATACGTATACGAAAGCAGTTGTCATAGCATTTGACGATAACAATATTATTCAAGGAATGTATTTCAAACTATATGAAACGTATCCGGGCAGTGATCAAATATGGACGAAAAATACATACAGTATGCCGATCAGTGACGAGTGGTATGTTTTTTGGGGCGGCACGAACGAATTTATCAACTATCACTATCCATATGAACAGCAGCGTTATGCTTATGATTTAGTTAAAATGAGCAACAACGAAACATATAGGAACTCGAAGCTTCAAAATGAAAGCTACTATGCATTTGGAGCTGAGGTTGTGGCACCGGCTGATGGTGTGGTGGTCGAAGTGTTGGATGGAATTAACGACAATATACACGGGGAAATGGATGAAAAGAATCTAGCAGGAAACTATTGCATCATCGCACATGAAGACAATGAATACAGCATGATTGCCCATTTCAAGAAGGCTTCAATTTGTGTGAAAACAGGGGATAAAGTGAAGGCAGGTCAGCTGCTCGGCCTATGTGGGAATTCTGGCAATTCCTCAGAAGCCCATATCCATTTTCAAGTAATGGATCATCAGGATTTCCTGCAAGCCAAATCACTGCGTATTCAGTTTCATAGCGGAGCAGAACCAATTCAAGGGGATATAGTAAAACCGAGCTCGGCAAGCTGGGACAAAACAGACACATTAGATAAGATTGAAAACTCTGCAACAGCTGGTGAACTGATGTTATTGCTCCCTCGAGTAATTGGCCAGTTTTTTAAATAGAAGTGGAGTTGAATTGGAGGGGTTTCTATAAAGAAGATAATTATCTTTTTAATTTTAGCAATTGTAATTTTGTTGCTCTACATCTCTCTCTTTGGTATATCGGTATCCCCTGAAGAAAAGGTGGCCCATTATAAAGAACGCTGGGGTATAGCATTGCCGGTTCCGACAGAAATAATCAATGTATGGTCAACAAAATTTCCCGCACGTGGAGATGGAGAATGGGTAACTGAATTATTGTATGAGAACAAGATTGAACAAGAGCAACTTCATGATTTTATAAAAGTGACAGAAAATAATTTAATCAAGGCAAATCAGCATGTTTCATATTTTGTAAACAGGGTCCAAAATATGTATAAAATCCAGCAAGACGATGAATTCAAAAATACGATTCAAGCCTATTCAATTGATTTACAGCCGGGTGATTTCTACTTTCATCAATCAGAAAATGGTGATTTTGATACCTTTACTGCAATATATCAGCAGGCGGAAAATCGCATTTTACTATTTGAATGGCATCAGTGAAATATTTCCGCAAATAATCAGTGAGAAAGGATTGGACTGGATGAAACTCGGATTAAAAAAAGATGAAGTGGTTCTCGTTCCGCATGAAGCAGGTTGGAAGAGAGAATTTGCTGAGACTAAAGAAAACATTCTAAAGTACACAAGTTTACAGCCTCATCAAATAGAACATATCGGTAGCACATCGATTGAAGGGATTCACGCAAAGCCGGTAATTGATATTGTCATCGGTGTTGTCAACCTGGATTCGCTTGGTAAAGACTTTTTCAAAGGACTTAAGCATGCCGGTTTTTATCGCTTGCAAGTGGAAAGACCGGATGAAATTGTTTGCGCAAAATTTACAGATACTACATTTGAAACGAAAACACATTTCATTCATCTTGTAGAATGGGGTAACAAAAAATGGCATCAAATGCGCTTTTTCCGAGATTATTTGAATGTTAATAAAGCAGTGAAAAAGGAATATGAGCTGTTGAAAGATGCTTTCTTTAAGACAGGTAAGGAAGGGATTACTGAATATACAAATTATAAAGAGCAATTTGTTCAGTCGATTTTTATGAAAATGGATGAATTAAACTAAATACATACCAAGCTGCCCGCGAAGTTAGAGTGAAATTCTAGTTTCCGGCAGCTTTTATATTGAAAGAATGGGGAGTAGGATTTTAAACATTGGGATTTTTTTCAAAAAACATTTCTCTTGGTAGCTGATACATTTTCTACTATAATTAGAAATCGATTGGGTATGCAGTGGAGGTGTGTAAACAGGTGATACAATTACAGCAAGTTACTAAAAAATTTGGTTCTTTTGTCGCTGTTCAGGATGTGTCGCTGACGATTGCGAAAGGTGAAATACATGGATTGATCGGGGCGAGCGGTGCAGGTAAATCAACTTTGCTACGTCTGATGAACTTGCTGGAAGTACCGGATAGTGGAGCGGTTGTCATCAATGGTCAGCAACTCACAGCTTTAAGGAATGCTGAACTTCGTAAAGCAAGAAAATCAATCGGAATGATCTTCCAACATTTTCACCTCGTCGCAAATAAGACCGTCCGTGATAATGTTGAAATTGCACTTGTCCTGGCAAACTATCCGAAAAAGCTGCGGAAAGTGCGTGTACTTGAATGCCTGAAGTTTGTCGGGCTCGAACAGTTTGCCAATCAATATCCGGCACAGCTGAGCGGTGGGCAAAAGCAGCGTGTGGCGATTGCAAGGGCACTTGCGAATGAAACTGCGGTCCTGCTCTGTGATGAGCCAACCTCTGCGCTCGATGCTAACACCTCTGCGGAAATTTTGCGTGTTTTACAGAAGATCAATGTTGAGCTTGGTGTGACAATTGTCCTTGTCAGTCATGAGCTTGAAGTTGTCAAAAGTATATGTCATCGTGCTACCGTACTGGATGCTGGGCAAATATATGAGACGGTGGAGTTAACACCTGATGGCATCCTTGAAACGAGCCAACATCCGCAAAGCTTTGTCGATCAGCTCGTGATAGGTGGAATCGGACATGCCTGATGTATTACGTCAGTATGAAGCCGAGATTTGGCGGGCGATCAGTGAGACCTTTTTCATGGTCGGTGTGTCAATTGTGGCTGCCGTATTAATCGGTTTACCAATCGGTACATATTTATTTCTTTGCGGGAAAGAAAAGTTGCTTGAAAACCGTATCGTTTACAACATACTAAACTTAGTGGTGAATACGATCCGGTCGTTTCCTTTCCTGCTATTGGTCGTTTTCTTAATCCCTTTTACACGGTTCATTGTCGGTACAGCTATTGGGACGGTTGCGGCAACTGTTCCGTTATCGATTATCGCCATTGCACATTATGCAAGGCTTGTCGAACAGTCTATGCTTGATGTACCAAAAGGTGTTATTGAGGCAGCTGTGTCAATGGGTGCTTCGGTGCGGCGGATTATTTTCAGTTTTCTTTTTGTGGAGGCGCGATCAGGTCTGGTGCTCGGCTTGACGACTTCGATTGTCAGCTTCATTTCTTATTCCACAATAATGGGTGTAGTTGGCGGTGGCGGAATCGGTGATTTTGCGATTCGTTATGGTTATCAGCAATTCAAGACAGATCTAATGCTTTACATGATTTTAATTATGATTATTTTGGTGCAGCTTATTCAAATGATTGGTACGACTGCAGCAAGATGGTTGGACAAAAGATAGGAGAATGATTGTGAAAAAAAGATGGATGTTAAGTGTAGCGGCGGTACTTGCTTTAGTAGGCTGCGGACAGAATGAAGAAACAGAAACGAATAAAGAAGTGGAAAAAGAAGAGACAACATTAAAAGTTGCATCATTAATTTCACCGATGACGGATATTTTGGAACTAGTAGAGCCGAAATTAGAGGAACAGGGCATTGATCTGGAAATTGTCGTGTTAGGTGATAATGTACAGCCAAACAGTGCGCTGGCTGCTAAGGAAGTCGATGCAAACTTCTTCCAGCACGTACCGTATATGGAGGAATTCAACCGTAACAATGACGCTAATTTAGTGCCGATTCAGCCGATTTACTTTGCGAATTACGGCGTGTATGCTAAAAATTATGATTCAATTGAAGAATTACCGGATGGAGCAACAGTTGCGATTGCCAACGATATTTCAAATGTTGACCGTTCATTAATGCTGCTTGCTCAGCACGGTGTCATTACATTAAAGGAAAAAACAGATGTGTATTACACATTAGCAAGTGTTGAGGACAATCCGAAAAATCTTCAGTTTAAGGAAGTCGATCTGTTAATGCTTGCGCGTATGTACGATGATGCGGATGCGGTAATTATGACGCCTGCCTATGCTGCACCACTTAATCTAACACCGAAAAGTGATGCACTGTTGACTGAAGGTGTGGAAAACGATTTTGCCATTACATTAGTGGCACGTGAAGACAACAAAGACGACGAAGCAATCAAAAAGCTTGCAGAAGCGATGACGAGTGAAGAAGTGCGTAATTTCCTAATAGAAAACTACGACGAAACAGCAACACCAGCTTTTGAATAAATAAATTAATCAATGCCGAGGCGCTGTTCTAACATGCGTTTCGGCTTTTTTAGTTGAAACAAAGCAGCTTTTTGACCGGCATCCCTTATTTTGTTACCCTTTATTTGTAAACATTAGAAGGGGTGGTCAAAATGGCAGAAAACTTTAAAGCATTAGTCGTCAATAATGAAGAACAATTTATAGTAGACGTGAAGGAACTTTCCTTAAATGATTTACCTGATGGAGACGTGCTGCTTAAAGTAGAGTATTCTTCTATTAATTATAAGGATAGTTTAGCAGCAATACCGGATGGCAACATTGTCAAAAGCTATCCATTCGTACCGGGCATTGACTTGGCAGGAACGGTCATTTCATCGGAAAATCCGCAATTCAAAGAAGGGGACAAAGTAATTGCGACAAGCTATGAAATAGGTGTCACTCATTTTGGCGGATATAGTGAATATGCACGCATCCCGTCTGAGTGGCTTGTTCCACTGCCGGAAGGACTATCATTAAAAGAAGCGATGGTCATCGGTACAGCAGGCTTTACTGCAGCGCTTTCCGTTCAACGACTAGAAGAAAATAATGTAACGCCTGATAAAGGGAAAGTGCTCGTAACGGGTGCTACAGGCGGTGTCGGAAGCTTTGCCGTTTCGATTCTATCAAAGCTTGGCTATGAAGTAGAAGCGAGCACTGGGAAGGAATCAGAACATGAGTTTTTAAAAAGCCTTGGTGCAACTTCAATCGTTCCGCGTGAAGAAGTGTATGACGGTAAAGTTCGCGCATTAGGAAAACAAAAATGGGCAGCTGCGGTCGATCCTGTCGGTGGTGAGCCATTAGCTTCATTACTAAGCCAAATTCAATACGGCGGATCGGTTGCAGTCAGCGGATTAACAGCAGGGACAAAACTTCCGTCCACAGTCTTCCCGTTTATTTTACGCGGTGTGAACTTACTAGGAATTGACTCGGTTTATTGCCCAATGGACACAAGATTAAAGGTGTGGAACCGTTTAGCAGCAGATTTCAAACCGGCTAATTTGGAGCAATTAATTCAGCAAGAAATTTCGCTTGAGCAACTTCCGGAAGCACTGCCAACACTTTTAAAAGGTCAGGCAAAAGGTAGAACGATCGTAAAGCTCGGATAATTTCTGAACTGGAACATTAAATTCATATGAAATAAACTTGGATGCACTTCTTCATTAAGGAGTGTGTTCTTTTAATTTCAGGTAAATTCATTTTCAATCCCTCCAATTTGTTGTCTTACCTGCTATATGACATTAAAAATTGGAAAAGGGGACATGTTTGATTGGATTTTTTAAAACTATGTGAGGAAAGTGTATGAAGTGGTTTAATTATTTTTAAAAATATACGCCGTCGTGCTTTAGCACGACAATATATATCTTTTAATTATTTAATTATTTATTAAAGATCTTTTTTGAGGGGCCGAAAGTGAACCCATGATCATAGGCTCAATATGGTCCATCGCATCGGATGAAAACGACTTATGAGAAAGGGTGGATTTGGTCAAGGAAACTTCCTGCAATTTTAACCTTCGACACCGTTGGAAAGTTATAGAGGTATAGTATTTGATTCGTATATCTAAATATTTGGATGAACGTTAACTGAAGGCAATACATAATCTATTAGAGAGAAAGATTGTGAAGGGATTGAAAATCAATATGGATTTTATGCCAAGTGCGTATGGTCAGTGGAATTATGGTAACAGCATGAATAAAAGCACGGACTATGGGAAGAACCCTTTTGTCTTCAATATTCACGCAGCGACTTTCGGAAACCATACGTATCGGACCGTATTATGGACAGGGGAACATCTGCAATTGACTGTCATGAGTTTACTTCCAGGCGAAGACATTGGTTTGGAAATGCATCCGAACGTCGATCAGTTTTTACGGATTGAGCAAGGCCAAGGAATCGTTCAAATGGGGAATGAAAGAGACAGTTTAAATATGCAATGGTTCGTTTTTGACGATAGCGCCATCATCGTCCCCGCGGGAACTTGGCACAACGTGATCAATATCGGCAATATTCCGTTGAAGCTGTATTCCATCTATGCTCCGCCGAATCATCCATACGGTACCGTGCATCCGACGAAACAAGATGCGAATCTGCATGAGCACTAGTTTTGGAAGCTTGCACAAATGTGTGAGCTTCTTTTTGTTGACATTATACCTATAGGGGTATATGATGTGGTTAGAAATAGCCGTGGTTGTCGAGAGAAAACTAATAGCTATTGCGAAAGTTTATAGTTTGACACATACCCTAAGGGGTAGTATAGTTTGGTTAATAAATTATTCTAAATGAGGTGAGCATATGCAGTATGATCCTAAAGTTTTGGCTCGAATGAAAAAAGTCGAAGGTCAGCTACGAGGCATTCTACGGATGATGGAAGAAGAAAAGGACTGCAAAGATGTAATAACGCAACTAAGTGCTGTTCGTTCTGCTGTTGACCGCACAATCGGTGTCATCGTGACGGATAATTTAGTCGAGTGTCTTTCAAAAGAAGATGCCGATACGCTCGATAAAAATGCTATGGTCAAACAGGCAGTGGATTTACTAGTAAAAAGTCGATAAGGCTTTTTATTTTTAAAATAAATTATACCTATAGGGGTAGGGGGACTGGATTTGGAAAAGAAAAGAACAACAATCGTATTATTCAGTGGAGATTATGATAAAGCGATGGCTGCTTATATCATTGCAAACGGTGCTGCAGCATATGATCATGAAGTAACCATTTTTCATACGTTCTGGGGTATCAATGCATTACGAAAGCAAGAACCGGTAGCTGTTAAAAAAGGGTTCCTCGAAAAAATGTTTGCCAAAATGATGCCACGTGGTGCGGAAAAACTAGGGCTATCAAAAATGCAGATGCTCGGCATGGGCCCGAAAATGATCAAGCATGTCATGAATAAGCATAACGCATTAACATTGACACAACTTGTAGAAATGGCACAGGAGCAGGACATTAAGCTTATAACATGTACGATGACGATGGATTTATTGGGACTTCAAAAGGAAGAATTGCTGGATGGTATTGAATATGCCGGAGTAGCGGCCTATTTAGCGGATGCTGAAGACGGAAACGTCAATTTATTCATTTAAGAGGTGACCTATGGAAACAATCCTATTAATCGCCGTGATCGCAGCTTTTTTTGTTTGGCGCATGAAACCTGTAAAAGGTGTCAAAACGATATCAACGGCCCAGCTTAAAACAATGATTAATGACAAAGATAAAGTGTTTGTAGACGTACGAACACCTGCCGAGTATAAGGCACGTAATGTGAAGCAATTTAGAAATATGCCACTTGGTTCGGATTTGTCGAAGCTGCCAAAGGGTAAGGAAATTGTAGTCATTTGTCAAAGCGGTATGCGTTCGAAGCAGGCATGTAATCAACTGAAAAAATTAGGCTATGAACAAGTAACAAATGTTCGTGGCGGCATGAGTTCATATTAAGGAGGAAATGAAGATGAAAACTATTTTACCAAAGGAAGTACAAGAAAAATTAGAAGCCGGGGAAGCGGTAAACTTAATCGACGTTCGAGAAGTAGCGGAAGTAGAGGCTGGTCATATTCCAGGAGTTACCCATATTCCATTAGGATTACTGGAATTCCGTATGCACGAGTTGGATAAAAAAACACCTTATATAATGGTTTGCCGTTCTGGCGGTCGCAGTGGTCAGGCAACAGCATTTTTAGAGTCACAAGGATTTGATGTGACAAATATGACGGGTGGCATGCTCGAATGGAATGGCGAAGTGAAGTAAAAATTTTAAAATAAATTATACCCTTACTGGTATGAATGGAGGATCACGATGATTAAATCAGACGTACAACTTGATGCAAAAGGTTTAGCTTGTCCAATGCCGATCGTCAAAACGAAAAAAGCGATGAACAATGTGGCAGAAGGGCAAGTGCTGGAAATACAGGCGACAGACAAAGGCTCTGTCGCGGATTTAGAGGCATGGTCGAAAACGGTCGGTCATCAATATATCGGCTCAAGTGAAGTAGATGGTGTGTTTTATCACTATATCCGAAAATGCAATCCGGAAATGAGTGAAGCAGCTGAAAAAACATTTGAACAAACGATTTCCAATGAAGATGCGGTGAAAGAAGAAGGCTTGATTTTGGATGTACGTGAAGCAGCAGAATATGCTTTCGGCCATATCCCAGGAGCTAAATCAATTCCGATGGGCGAATTGGGAACACGAATGGATGAACTCGGTAAAGACGAAACAATATATGTTATTTGCCGTACAGGGACACGTTCGGATCTGGCAGCGAGACAATTAACTGAAGCAGGATTTACAAAAGTATACAATGTCTTGCCGGGTATGACCGGTTATGAAGGCGCGTTACAGAAAAAAGTAGAGTAATTTATAAAAATTTTTATAAAAAATTATACCTATGGGGGTAGTTATAATGACAGTAACAGCATGGACAGCCGCACAAGTGGCACGCAAAGTAATTGAAAACAAAGAATTGTTTATTTTAGATGTCCGGAATGAAGACGCATTTAAAGACTGGAAAATTGACGGTCATAAATTCGAATACTTAAACATTCCTTACTTCGAATTATTAGACGGTGTAGAAGAAATTTTACCGCAAATTCCCGCCGACAAAGAGGTATTGGTTGTTTGTGCGAAAGAAGGCTCTTCCATCATGGTCGCAGAAATGCTTTCGGATGCAGGTCTTACTGTCGGTTATCTTGAAGGGGGAATGAAATCTTGGTCAATGTACCTTGAGCCAATTAAAGTTGGGGATCTTGCAAATGGTGGCGAATTATACCAATTTGTACGTTTAGGAAAAGGCTGCCTTTCTTACATGGCCATTTCTGAAGGCGAAGCGGCAATTATCGACGCAGTACGTTTTACAGAAGTATTCACGAAGTTCGCTGAAGAAAAAGGTGTTGAGATTAAACACGTTTTCGATACACACTTACACGCTGACCACATTTCTGGTGGTCGTCACATCGCTGCAGCTACTGGTGCAATATACTACTTACCACCCAAAGATGCGGAAGAAGTTGTATTTGACTACGCACCACTTGAAGACGGTTTAAAGGTACAATTAGGTGCTTCTGAAATTGAAGTCGGCGCACTTTATTCACCTGGTCACACAATCGGTTCAACTTCATTTGTCATCGATGGTAAATACTTATTAACAGGTGACATTTTATTCATCGATTCAATCGGTCGTCCAGACTTAGCGGGACTTGCTGAAGACTGGGTTGGTGACTTACGCGAAACATTATACTCTCGCTACCGCACATTGGCAGAAGACTTAATCGTGTTACCTGCTCACTTTATGATCATTGACGAGCTAAACGTAAATGGTACAGTAGCAAAACGCCTTGGTGATTTATTCGCTGAAAATCACGGTTTAAATGTGGAAGATGAAGACGTATTCCGCTCAATGGTAACAGATAACTTACCACCACAACCAAATGCTTACCAAGAAATTCGCCACGTTAACATGGGTAAAATTACACCTGATAACGACGAGCAAACGGAAATGGAGATTGGTCCAAACCGTTGCGCAGTACGCTAATTTAAAGCTGGAAATTGAAATGTTACACCTATGCGTGCCTCACGCTCAAGAGGAACGCAACCGTGTTACACGATAAAATTATAGATCGCTTACAACAATCAAATTTAAGAATAGAGGAATTTTAAATGAATATTACACAAACATTAGATGCAAAAGGCTTAGCATGCCCAATGCCAATCGTAAAAACGAAAAAGGCAATCGATAAAATAAACTCTGGTGAAGTACTGGAAGTTTTAGTAACAGATAAAGGGGCATTAAAAGACTTCAAAGCATGGGCAGGTGCAGGCGGACACACAATTGTTGAACAAAAAGAAGAAGCGGGCGTTCTGTATTTCTATATTCAAAAAGCATAAAAAAAATAGCGGGTAGAGATCGATTCTACCCGCTTTATCTTTAATCAGCAGGTTTAGATTACGCCAGTTGAATAAAGATAAGCCCTGGTTGACGTAACAGAGTGTTGGCTGAGGCATAATTGAATTTTTTGAAAGAAGGAAAGCATATGGAAATCGATTTATCATTGTTGTATATAGGGGTCATATTTGGACTTGGATTTATCGGCTCGTTTCTTTCCGGTATGCTCGGGGTTGGCGGTTCGATCATCAAATATCCGCTACTGCTCTATATTCCGCCATTGTTCGGTTTAGTCGCATTTACCGCGCATGAAGTTTCCGGTATTAGTGCCGTACAAGTTTTATTCGCTTCGCTTGCAGGGGTTTGGGCTTACCGGAAAAGCGGGTTATTGAACAAGGAGCTCATTTTATATATGGGTGCCGCAATTTTGGTCGGCAGCTTTATCGGCAGTTACGGTTCAGGGTATTTATCTGAAGATACCGTCAATATTGTGTATGGGCTACTTGCTGCTATTGCGGCTGTCATGATGCTGATTCCAAAGAAAACCGTTGAAGACGCAACTGAAATTACATTCAACAAAGCTTTGGCGAGTTCACTTGCACTCATCGTCGGAATCGGATCAGGCATTGTCGGAGCAGCCGGCGGTTTTTTACTCGTACCGATTATGCTGACAGTGTTAAAAATTCCAACACGTATTACAATCGCGACAAGTTTGGCGATTACATTCATCTCATCAATCGGTGGCAGTGTCGGCAAAGTGATGACAGGCCAGGTCGACTATTGGCCGGCTTTCATTATGATTATTGCAAGTATTATCGCAGCTCCACTTGGTGCAAAAGTCGGTCAGAAAATGAATGTTAAAATACTGCAATGGCTGCTTGCACTCATGATTGGTGCTACAGCTATTAAAATATGGATAAATATTTTACAATAACAATATTGTGAAGGTTGAAGCGGTAAGTTGCGCTTCGTTGTCTTTTCGTTGCTCAATACAACGATCCTCGCCAGCTCAACTGGTGAGGATTTTTTGTTTTAAAGGTAATCCATCATTTGATGTCGAAACTAGAAAATAGTCTTAACATGGGGGTAAGGGAATGCACGTCGAAACGGAAAGATTATTAATACGGAATTTTAACATGAACGATTTACAGGCGGTATATGACTATACATCCGATGCCAATGTGATGAAATATATACCTGAAGGGGTTTTTACAGAAAAAATTGTAAAAGAATTTATTGAACAAAATATGGGGGAGGAAGCGGAAAAGTTCGCGGTCATACTGAAAGGTGAAAATACTTTGATAGGGCATCTATTTTTCGGTAAATATTTCGGTGACCATACATATGAAATAGGCTGGGTATTCAATCCGAAATTTTATAATAAAGGGTATGCTACAGAAGCGGCCCGAGCCATGTTACAATATGCCTTTGAAGAAATGAAACTACATAGAGTGATTGCAACTTGCCAACCTCAAAATCCGCCGTCGTATCGTGTCATGGAGAAAATCGGCATGAGAAGGGAAGGGTATTTCAAAAAATGCATTCCAAACGGGGATGAATGGTGGGATGAATACTATTACGCAATTTTAAGTGAAGAGTGGAAATAAGCTGCATCAAAGAGGGAGCGGAAATTATGGGAAATACAACGAAGAGAAGAGTCATTTTAGATTTAGCCATTACGTTAGATGGATTGATTGAGGGAAAAAATGGTGAAATCGATTGGTGCATTATGGATCCGGAAATGAACTTTAACGACTTTTTGAATCAAATAGACACCATTTTTTACGGCAGAAAAAGCTACGACTTATGGGGACAGTATATTCCTGAAGAGGGTAGCTCCGAAAATGAAAAAGAAATGTGGGATTTGGTTCATAGTAAAGAAAAATATGTGTTTTCCAGAACTCAAAACGGGGATGGGAATAAAGCAAAATTTATAAATGACAACATCCTTGAAGAAGTGATGAAATTAAAGAACCAGGCTGGTAAAGATATTTGGCTATATGGCGGAGCAAGTCTTATAACGACTTTTATCAATTTAGGGCTTGTTGACGAATTCAGATTATCCATTCATCCAGTCGTATTGGGAGAAGGAAAACCGCTGTTTGTCGATATTCAAGAAAGATTAAATTTAAAAGTTGTGAATACGAGAACATTTTCTTCCGGAGTAGTTCAAATCATTTATCAATACGAAGGGAACTAATATTGTCCCTTTCAATTTCATAAAAGGGGCATAGTAAAGGGGGAATCGTATTGATCAAACAAATTTCAGTTATATTGTTATCCTTCTTAGTGATAACCGGGTGTAATAATAGCGCTATGAAACGGAATACAGAAATTGAAAAAAGACTCCATTCATCGATTATTATGGTATCCGATAACAGTACAAGCAAAACTTTTCTTAACACATTTGACGATTTCGAATGGGACAAGGCGTTTTTAGTTCAGCCTTATACGACACAAACAGATTTAGAAAAACAAGTCGGCGTTAAATTTACTGATCCAAGCAACATTGGTTCACGGGACGATATTTACCTGTTGGTTTTTATCAATGGGGGTAAAGCAGTTCAGTATGCGGAAATTGACCATTTAAATACTACTTTTTCTTTAGGGGATAAGGAGTATCTTGAACCTTCAAATGATGTAATTTATATTGAAAGATAATTTGGTGAGGTGAAAATCATAAAAACTAAATCATTATCCATTGGAATTATTCTTATTGGCTTAACGATTGGTGCTTTAGGCTACATCTTATTTGTGAAAGTATTTATCCCTAACATAATGTAAATTTTTTAGAACATTTTTCTGGTAATAGAAAAGTGTTCTTTTTTTGAATTTACTTATTTTGTTATATATGTATAATTATAAATATCATTTTATATTTATTAAAGGAAGTGTTAACTTGAAAATAGAAATGAATATTGATCCATCCAAAGCGGTTAAAGTGATCCATCAAGCGTTTAAGCGTTACGAGACAGATCCGCAACCTTCCAGTGCTTTAAATGAAACAGCAGACTCCATTAGTACCGAGCTCAAACAAGGGACAGAAATGTTCGGGGTATACGATAACGATGAATTAATAGCACTTGTGAAATGTATTTTAAATGAGGGATTTATTTATTTCTCAAGATTGTCTGTGTTACCTAAAAACCAGGGGAAGGGCGTAGCAACTAACTTGGTGAACTACTTAGAAGACTACGCTGTGAAAAATAATATATTTGTTTCAAAATGCAAAGTTCGAAAAAGTGAAAAGAATAATATCGCGCTTTATTCAAAACTAGGTTATAAAATCGTGAAGGAAGAAATCATCATTAATAAAAATGGTGATGAAATTCCAGCACTCACAATGCAAAAGAACCTCACACCGGATAAGTGATTATTCTATGTTCCGGAGTTTTTTTCAAAGCGTTTATATTCAATGGTTCTCCTATAAAACCATACGCAAAGAATAAACCAGCTATAGCCAAGTGACCAACCGGCTATCACATCTGAAGCAAAGTGACGTGCCTCTGTAATTCGGGAGATTCCAATTAGTAAAGCTAAGATAATAGCTGCAATCCAAACAATCAGTGATGCTTTGTTTAAAGTGTAAAGACGGTTTAATACATATGCAATCGTAAATAAATATAATAAACCATGTACAGCATGTCCTGAAGGAAAACTAAATGTAGAAAATTGATCTGCTATATCCGGACGCGGTCTCTCAATTTGGCGTTTTAATAGTTGATATAACCCGTATCCACCACCTACGGAAACAATAACAAACCCAATCAATTTATAGTCTTTTTTGTAAATCCAAATAAAGATACAAAGAATGATTGCGACGGTAAAAATAAAATTAGTTTCACCTATATGATGAAACATTGTAATGAATTTGTTTCCGTACAATAATTCAAAAGCGCCTTTGTCAAAAGCTTTAATAATAGCTGTTTCAAACGTTATCCATAAAAAACAAAATGCAACGAAAGTAAAAATGCCTAAAATATATGGCCACTTTCTTATATTAGTTCCTCCTAACAAAGAAAATTTAGGATAATGCAAAGTAAATATAACTTATTATGGCTATATGCAAAGAAAAATACATTGAATTAAAAAGAACTCGATTCCGTATAGGCAATCGAGTTTTGTTTTATAGTTACGAAGCGGTGTTTAATTTTAATTATAAAATTCCTTATATAAGACATATTTTAGCGCAGAAAGTTCATCTTCTGACAGCGTGCCTTCCATTTCGGAAACTACTTGATCAACACTGATTGAACCGTTTTGCGCCTGCTCCTGGATTGCTAATAAACGATTAATGCCTACTTTTTTGATTAATAGACGAGTTGCTTCTTCCTTCGTTTGAAAGGGTAGAGAATCGGGGTCCGTAGTTGCTGCTTCGTTTACAATTTCCTGCAGCTTCGGATCGTTTGCGATATAGGATTTCACTTCTTCTTTATCTTCAGCATTTAAATTAGCTTCAACTTGTTCGACGATTTTTTCGGAAGCGATGTTTGTCCCAAAATGCCACACAGCATAGCCTGCTGCTCCAAGTAAAGCAAGGATAATTACAGTAATCGTTAAAAATTTCTTCATCAAATCACTCCTGACAAGTTGAATATAGCACAACCTTTAAAAAACTACGAAGGAAAAATGTTTCCAATGTTTGTGTAGATAAGGTTAAACCACTTTTTATCAGTGTATTATTATAAGAGATAAGCATTTAATATTTATCTATTTCAAAAAACGGTTCAATCCCTATTTCTTTTAATAAGTATTTCATAGGGCTGTTTTTTTCTGCTAAATATTTTTTAGGAATTAATATTTCTTGTCTTATTCGGTGAATAACAGTGGGCTTAATTTCAGGAAACCACTTTTCATAACTAATCCCTCTATCCTGTTCGATTTTTATCAAAAAGTGTACTATTTCTTCAAACATATAAGGGAATTCTTTTTCTATTTGCTCATGATGTTCTAAAAAGGAATGAAGATAATCTTCAAAATAATAAAACTGACTTTTATTTAGAGGGTAATGCCGACTGCTATTTTCCTCCCATTCCTTTACCGACCAAAATACTTGGCAAAACTTTGTTTCCCAAGTTCCTAGCATACATGTAAAGGCGACAATCGAATATTTTCTAGTTTCAAAATCGTCGTCTGCAAAATATTTATAAAATTCTTCCTCATACTCGCCACCATAACAACCGCTAGTATGATAATAGCCGATTTCAAAACCCTTCAAGCCACGTTTCGCTTGTTCGATAATATGATGTGCCATATTGTCTTCCTCCTCGAGATGACTTTTCTGCATGTTCAATCATTATATATTATTTGATAAAATTTCCCAACACGATATAACAAAGCCTCTGTTTGAAAAAATGAAGATTAACTTGGATGATTTAGGGAAAGTTAAAAAATGTGATCAAAAATATAAATTAGACTTTATAACTGGCAGGTTAGGAAGATCTATCAAGGAGGTCCATATGTTATGGGAAAAACAGAGCAAACAGTTTCTGAATTAATGCTCGATCAATTGTATATGTTCGGTGTAAGACGGATATATGGGGTCGTAGGTGATACGACATTCGGACTCATCGATGCATTGGCAAAACAGGATAAAATTAAATATATTGCTGTCAAACATGAATCGACAGCTGCTTTTATGGCGTCTGCCGAAGCTAAATTAACGGGTGGTCTCGGTGTATGTACTGCAACGATGGGACCAGGTGCAGCGAATCTTATTAATGGTCTCGGTGATGCGCATGCAGATAGAGCGCCTGTGCTTGCGATTACAGGGCAGGCCGAAAGTGGAAAGATTGGTACGGAATATCCGCAATATATCGATCAACAGGAACTTGTAAAGCCTTTTGCCGCTTATTCTGCAAATCTGGCCAGCCCGGATGCAACAATTGAAGTTCTGCAAAAAGCTGCGCGAACATCTCTTGGACAAAGGGTTGTCACGCATATATCCATACCAAAGGATATTATGATGATGCCGGCTAAGGGAGCGCCGCGTCGATTGCCGGATGTAATCGAAGGGACTTCCAGCTTTACGAATGAAAGTCTGAAACACGCTGTAGACATTATGAGAACAGCTAAGCGACCAATGATTCTGGCTGGTTTAGGTGCCACTTCTGTCTCAGCGGATTTGGAAAAACTGGCGGATCTTTGGGGAGCCGGCATTCTAACAAGTTTAGGCGGAAAAGGTTTGTTTGATGAATCTTCACCGCTTGTCTTACAAGGGATTGGTGAAGGCGGGAACCCTCATGCTGCTGATGTATTTAAACAGGCAGATGTCGTACTTCTTGCAGGGACGACATGGTGGCCGGAAGGGTTTGTGCCAACGGATGCACGAATTATTCAGATTGACCGTCAATTGGATAAGTTTGTAAAAGAAATTCCAACAGAACTTGGAATCATGGGGAAAACAGAGGAAGTAATTCCAATTTTAACGGAGAGCCTGCAACAATTCATTCGCTCTGAGGATTGGGTAACGCATATACAACAAGTAAAAGAAAAGTGGGCAGCACAGAATGAGGAGGAAGGTAATACGAAAGGTTATCCTGTTCATCCTTCCCGAATTATCCGTGCCATTGACCGAACAGTAACATCCGATGCGATTCTTGCACTGGATACCGGCGATAATACCGTATGGACGAATCGTAACTTCAAACAAAAAGATCAGTCTGTTTTATTTTCCGGTTACTGGCGCACAATGGGCTTTGGCCTTCCAGCTGCGATGGCCGCAAAACTGATTAAGCCAGAAAAACAAGTAGTGGCGATTGTTGGTGACGGAGGGCTTCAGATGGTGCTTGCAGATCTGTTGACAGCAACTCGCTATGAACTGGATATTACAGTCATTGTTTTAAATAATGAAAGTCTGCAAATGGAAAGGGACAAGCTGAAAGTTGCGAAGAAGGAAGAAGTAGGTGTTGATTTAACGAATCCTGATTTTGTGAAATTGGCTGAAGCTTGCGGATGGAAAGGATTACGTCCTACTTCAGATACCGAGTTGGAGTCTGTGATGGAAGAAGCACTCAATACGAAGGGCCCAACACTCGTAGATATCAGCACAGCACAAGTATTTTTCCCGGAAACACAATAAAAGATCCTTTTAATGGGGCAACCTATTTTTTATGGTTTTAATGACTAAAATGCTGGAATAAGTCGTTGATTTTATTACAGGAAAGAATGGATGCTGTTTAAAGTAATTCACACAGGGTATTCAAAAAAGTGTAACAGTTTATGTGAAGGAATATCTGATAAGTCGCTTTAAAGCTTACGGAAATTATCCTCGCAAAGAATGTACTAACTAGATAGGAGATGATTTTTGATGGGAAACCCAAACTTAAACGATCCACGAAAAAAATTTCATACGGAGAAATTCCCGGATCAAGAACAGAGTACTCCAGCAATACAAAATGAAATGAGTCCAAAACCTGATTGTGGAGAAAAATCATATAAAGGGCATAGTCGTCTGGAAGGGCGAAATGCTTTAGTTACCGGTGGCGATTCTGGAATTGGTCGTGCTGCCGCGATTGCCTATGCACGTGAAGGCGCTAATGTCGCGATTCAATTCTTCCCTGGTGAAGAAGAAGACGCAAATGAAGTAAAAGCATTAATCGAAGAAGCCGGCAAAAAAGCGTTGCTGTTGCCATATGACTTGCGTGAAGATGGCGCGGCAACAGAAATGGTAAAGAAAACAGTGGAAGCTTTTGGCGGATTAGATACGCTCGTATTGAATGCAGGTCAGCAAATCGCACAGGAGACACTAAGCGATTTAACGATCAAACAAGTAGAAGATACGTTCAAAGTAAATGTCATCAGCATGTTTGAAGCCGTTAAAGCTGCTGAAGAACATTTGGAACCGGGAAGTGCAATTATTACGACGACATCGGTTCAATCGTATAATCCATCTACATTTTTAATGGACTATGCCTCAACGAAAGGTGCGATTAGCAACTTTACGGTAAACCTTTCTGCATACTTTGCTTCTAAAGGCGTACGTGTGAACGGGGTTGCGCCAGGGCCGATTTGGACACCATTGCAATTGGATAATGGACAGCCGGATGGCAAAATCCCTGAATTTGGGCAAAATGCACCACTTGGTCGCGCCGGGCAGCCTGTAGAGCTTGCCCCAGTATATGTCCTTTTAGCATCTGATGAAGGAAGCTATATTACCGGACAAATTTATGGGGTAACAGGCGGCGAAACAATCGACTTATAATATTGAAGGGCACGAAAAGCACCTTCAACGAAGAAACAGCAATCTCCTGATGATACGGGAGGTTGCTGTTTTTTTAAATTCAACCCCAAGTACCGCTGCAATGGTAGAAGATTTCCTGCACCATTTGCCCCAAGAATTCCAATTACCTCACCAGATTTGATGTCAAAACTCATGTTATCTACAGCTGTTTTCGACCAATAGGCAAATGATAAATATTTGACAGTTAACATCTTATTTTTCCCTGGACTTAGGAAGATACTATATCAAAGAGAAATTGGGGTGGTGTATTAATGGAGGGTTCATTAATTAACAAGTAGCGCTTGGATTGGATAAACGTATGAAGAAATGCCCAATTATTTTGTAAAAACTATATTTCAAGACGATTATTTTAATAGCTCAAAAATTTTTTTAGTAAATTTTTATTGTCTTTATATTAATAATGAGGAAAAGAGGGTATATGCATGGAGTAGCACTAGGAGGAGTAACAATGAAACTAGAATTTTTAAAAATTGAAAAAATAGTTGAAACAGAAAAAAACAAAATCATATACATACCAGCTGGGGGAATCCAGTTTGTATTTAAAAATAAGATCATATCTTTAAAGGATCCATTACGCATTGCGATGACTCATCGGGGGAGCTTTATCGATGTTGTTCGCTATATCGATTTCGTAGTTTACGACGACCTTTCAATATATACGACTGGTGAGATTAAACGAGAAAGTTTATTTGGTATTGTATCGAATGACGAAGTGCTCTCAGCCATTCATAAAGAAATCGAAAAAGTTTCAGCGGAAGCTCCGATATATAAATCATTTGATGATAAAGAGCTGTTTAACCAAGAATTTGGACAGGCAAATGATCAGCCTATTTAAATACACCGTTAACTATTTGGGAAGACCCTTGTTGAGGCAAAGGTCTTCTTTTTATTTAGGTTTTATAAACCAGCTCTGTAAATATAAACGCTGCTACTATAACAATTTATACACTATGTATAACAAAACAATTGAAATATTAGTGTTATTACATTAAATTAAATCTCACTTTTTAATTTATCAATATATTGTTTGGCTTCTAATAGTGAAAGCCCTAATAGTTCTCTTGCCCTTTTCACTGCCTTGACATCAGCGCCTTCTTTTAATAGTTGTTTTAATTCGTTATTTATCGGATGGTCAGGTGTAATTGTCTGTTTAGTTATTTGTTTTAAAGTAGACTGCATTTCTTTGATTCGATTATTCAAATTAACTACAGTAAGCAATAAATACGCACAAATAAATAAAATTACTGCTTCTAGTATAGAAAATTCCATGAAATACCTTCCTTTTTTTAGTAATATCTACATTTACGAATTATATGAATATAAGGTTTCACATTTTTTGCATAAAATAACGTCTACAAAGCAAGTAAACCATATGATAGATTCGATCATGTTCTCAGTTAAGGAGCATATTGTGAAATAATCATCTTCTATACAAGCTTAAGTTTAATAATATTTAAAGGATTATCGATCAACATTATTGAATAATTGTTCTATATCCGTAAGCTTGGAGGTACATAATGGAGTTTTATAAATTTAGTAAAGAAAGTGGTAAGAAGGTTTCTCATTTTAATTCAAATTTTATAATGTCCCGAATTATCCAAACAGACGAAAAAACCAATATTGGATGGATGCACTTAGATGAAGGTGGTGTTATAGGGTATCATCAAGCAGTAGTACCCCAACTTTTATTAATAATAACAGGAGAAGGGTATGTACGTAACGATAAAGAAGAGTATTTTAAAGTACAATCTGGTGATGCGGTGTTTTGGAGAAAAGATGAATGGCATGAAACTAAATCAGATAAAGGTTTAACTGCTATTGTAATTGAAAGTGATGAACTAAATCCTTCCTTATATATGCCCTTAAAGAATTAAAATCTATGGAAATCGCTTTAAAATTTCTGCAACAAAAAACCTAGTCAGTAGCTTCCAGCATCATTACCAATCGGCACTTTTCTTGAAAAAGAAGAGTGCTTTATTAGTGTGCCCGGCATGCACAACAGCCTGGTGGTGAAAGTCCACTACAGGCTTGGCAGTAGGAACTGTTAGCGAAAGACAAGGGTGTCCATGGTGACGTGGAATCTGAAGGAAGTCGGACGCAAACTCTCGAACTGACGAACAGAAATCAGATAAAAGGCTGACTTGGGACGGATGAGCTTGCTAAACAAAGCGAAGTCCAATACTGCCCAAATCCCATACAGTAAATCTGGCAGTTACATGAGAGGAAGGCGGTTGTGCTTACCCGGGGAGGTCTCTTGAGGGTTATTCAATTAACAATTTGTTTAGTGATAAATGGATGAATCAAGAGAAGTCAGCAGAAGCCATAGTAGTCTTCGACCGAAGATGAAGGGCCGAACAATCTTTTAAATCTTGAAAGAAACAAGGAGGTGGAGACATCCCGCCAAAACACAGAAAACATCAAGGTATAGACCGAATAGATGGCTACTTATAGAGGGATAAGCTGGAAGCGAAAGAGTATATAAGAGCGTGTAGGGATGTAAACATGGAAATGAAGAAACAAGAAAGTATCAATTTAATTGACAGAATTGCGTCCCATAGAAACCTATGGAATGCATATAAGAAAGTAAAAGGAAATGGAGGAGCACCTGGAATCGACGGTATCACGGTTGATGGACTGAAGGCGCATTTAATAAAATATGAGGAACCATTGAAAAGGAAATTAAAAGATGGTTCCTACCAACCTCAACCAGTGAAACGAGTAGCTATCCCAAAAGCGAATGGCTCCAAACGATATCTAGGTATACCATGTGTATTGGACAGAGTTGTTCAACAAGCCATTCTACAAGTCATCCAACCAATAATTGATCCACACTTTTCAGACAAAAGTTTTGGCTTTCGAAAAGGTCGAAACCAACACCAGGCAATTGCCCTCGCTAAGAAATATTACGAGGAAGGTTATCGAACAGTGGTGGACTGTGACTTGAAAAGTTACTTCGATACGATTCATCACCAGCGACTACGAGCTTATTTGGAAGAATTCATAACAGATAAAATAGTACTTAAGCTAATATGGAAATTCTTACGCTCAGGCATATTGGACAAGGACATCCTCATTGAAACGACAGAAGGTACACCCCAAGGGGGTCCACTCTCTCCAATTCTAGCAAACGTGTATTTAAACAAGCTAGATAGAGAGTTAGAAAAACGAGGACACCGATTCATTCGCTATGCGGATGATTTTGTGATTTATGTAAAGTCACCAAGAGCAGGTGAACGCGTCATGACCAGTGTCAAGAATTTTATCGAAGATGAACTGGGTCTCACAATCAATGAGCAGAAAAGTAAAGTATGTGGCGCAACAGCAGCTACATTCTTAGGGTTTCATCTACAAAATCTGTCGGGAAAGTGGGATACCGACCAATCAAGTCCGCCAAGAAACGACTAAAAGATAAGCTAAGAATACTGACGAGTCGTAAACGAACAGGGACATTTAGTGAGATTGTGAAAAGAATCAATCAAACAACGGTTGGTTGGATTAATTACTACGGAGTTTCCAACATGAAAACTTTCATCCAAGAATTACAGGGATGGTTAAACCATCGCTTACGTCAATTAATATGGAAACGGTGGAAGCTACCACGAACTAAATATGTGAAATTACGCCAATACGGAATCCAACATGATGAAGCGATGAAAACGGCGCATTCAAGAAAAGGGTACTGGCGAATATCACGAAGCGAGGTTCTACACCAAGCCATTCCAAATAAAAGGCTCGTAAAATGGGGACTGAAAGACCTGTCCCAATTTTACGAGCAAAGATACTCAAAAGATTGAACCGCCGTATACGGAACCGTACGTACGGTGGTGTGAGAGGTCGGCTAGCCAATTAATGGCTAGCCTCCTACTCGATTGGAAACGAAAACCCCCTGCTATGCGGGGGGTTCTAAAAAGCTTTTTTATTTTATTCAATTATAGGGCCAGATTGTGGAGCAAAAGTTTTTTATGTAATCTTTGGTTACATTTATCCAGTAAATTTTACGTTATAATCACTTGTATAAATATAAAAACCTTTGGAGGGCTGCATGGATAAAACAAGTTTATATGCATACATTAGTTTTACTGGTAAGGAAGATGTTGATGATTTTCCTGTAGAAGTAGTAACAGAGATGTTAGGTGTAAAACCAACAAGAATATTACGAATGGGTGAAAGAATAAATGATGTACGTACACGTTCGTTTACATCGTGGCAATATGAATCTGAAACATTAGAAACACTGGATGTAGATGATGTTTTACTTCCTATTTTAAATGTTTTCCAGGAAAAAACAGATTCAATTAACTGTATAAAAAAAGAATTGAATTTGAATGTAAAAGTTGCATTAGTGATAACAATGATAGATGGTTTTACACCTGGTTTAGTAATATACCCTGAATTTAGTAAATTTGCTTCCGATATCAATGCATTTATTGATATCGATATGTATGTGTACCCATTTAGTGAACCTGAACAATAACAATTCATATTTATAAATACTAAATAAATTTTAATCTCAATAACGTTTTCAAATAAAAGTTTGGAGACACAATCAATCAACAACGATCGGGCCATTTAATTGAAGAACATTTTTATATGGTAGCGTCAGAAAATGATGGATTTACAAAGATAAGAAATATACACAATTTTATGCAAAGAGAAGAACACTCCCAGTAAGTGCAAATACCGCTGTATCAACGTCTTAAACCATATGTATAAAATACTGCATAAACAATGTTCACATAAAAAAGCACGAAACGCTGTTAAATCAACGTTCGTGCCTTTTTATAGTGTCCCAAAACTTTGATTTGGGAACGTTATTCGGTTTATTTATGTAGAGATTATTTATTTCTTGTTGTACTAAAGTACATAGTTAATGAAGTAAGAAGGGATTTATTTAGATTGTTTCCAAAATCTTTTTTGCTATTTCATCAAGTTCTTCTGCGAGTTCATTACGTGTAGGTGTTTCAGATACTCTTGTTAAATACTCTCTAAACTGAACTCTCGACTCTCTCGGCAATTCTAAAACTAAATAGTGTAAAATGAACCACTTCCAGTTATCATCATCAGAAGAAGTTAAAACATCTTGCACATATGGAACAATTTCTTCTGGAAAAGTTAAAAGTATTTCTAACACGCTTGGTGCCACTGGCCAATTCATATCTTGAATCCATTCAAGGAGATTAGGCAATAAAGGCAAGATTTTATCCCTATCCATTTTTTTTATTATTTCTACTCTATCATTATCTAATTTATGTCTTGGCAAAAGACTTTCGAAATTCTCCATATACACTCACCCTCCTTGCTTACGTTAGTTGAAGTATAACATTCCTTAAGTGACGTTTGGGAGTATTGCTGATCATAACCTTGTATTGGCACTCGTTCTTCAACAAACTGGGCGTGTTTATTTAAGAACGCGCTTTTTCAGTTATAGGGCCAGATTGCAAAATAACTTGATAAAAGGTATCTGGATATTAATGTTAAAATTCTATGTAAGATGGTGAAACAATTTATTTACGATAACAGGCAGGTTAATAAACAAGGAAATGCTAAAAAATTATTGTTAGGAGCTGATAAAATGACTAATTTATATTTTGTTAGGCACGCACATTCTCTATATACACCTGATGAAATAAATAGACCTTTGTCGGAAAGAGGTTTTTCTGATGCAAAAATTGTTACCAAATTATTAAAAACGGAGGAAATTGGTATTGTTGTTTCAAGTCCTTATAAACGAGCTGTTCAAACTGTCAAAGGTATAGCAGAATACATAAAAACAGAAGTTGAAATTATAGATGGTTTTAAAGAACGTACTTTAACCACAGTCCCAGCCAACGATTTTACTCTTGCAATAACAAAAGTATGGGAGGACTACAATTTTTCATGGGAGGGTGGAGAATCTAACATAGTCGCTCAAAAAAGAGGTGTAGAAAGCACTTTGAATATATTAGAGAAATACAAAGGTGAAAATGTTGTTATTGGCACACATGGAAATATAATGGTTTTAATCATGAATTTCTTTGATAGCCAGTTTGATTTTCCTTTTTGGCAAAATCTTGATATGCCAGATATATATAAATTAACTTTTAATGGTAAGGTGCTAACAAACGTAGAGAAAGTATGGCAAAGAACATAATATAATTCTTCGATTAAGGGCTGCTCTAGTTGAATAAGATGTTCAATAATCGGGCGTGATTTATAAAGAAGAAGATCGCGTTTTATACGTTATAGGAATAGTATTCTAATAAATTCCTTATAGATAACTGGATATTTATGTTAAAATTTAAGCTAGTTTGTGAATTAAAACTATCGGGTCATTATCCTTTAAAAAAGATTTGGTGTGAAAGGAGAATAAATAAATGGAGAGTAGATTAAGAAAATCAAGTATATATGGACTATTGTTTGGATTGGCCATCTCTATTTTATTTGTTAATTATAAGGATGTTACACAGATAGGGGATGGGGTTTATCAAACTACATATAAACCTGTAATTGAATATATCGTTTCAATCTTGCGCTTCGGAATTATAGGAATGTTTTTAGGTTTATTTATTGGTTGGAAGAGTTTTAAGAGACAACAAAATTCCCAACAAAAAACCAAACAAGAAAAAACCTATTACCTCCCGTTCTTTTTAATTGTTTTTCTCGTCTCAAGTATTCTAATGTTAGTTTTTTAAATGGTAATAATATTTTACTAAAAGCTCTTTAGTAATCATTATTTTTATGGCGTTATTCTTGTATAACGAAAGGATGATATTATGGCAAGAAATAAGAAAAATGAGGTACTAATTGTTATTCTAAGCAGCTTATTACTTCTCGTTTTGCCTACACTTTACTATAGAGAAGCAAATAGTTTAATAATAGGCACTTATACTATTATCATGTTTATTATACTATCTACGTTAACGATTTAAATGATTAGACAATATTATAATGGGAAAGAAAATTAAAGGGGAGATTTCTAATTTTCGGATATTTAATGTTTCAAATCTGACTCATATGTACGATTCAAAATTCACCTTTTTTCCCCATATTACTTTTATTCAAAAGAATTGAACCACCTTGAATAAATAAAAAAAATCCAATAAATTTTACGGTGATTTGCCACAAAAGATGAAGATCTGAAACATAAATAGTAATTATTTTGGCTCCAATTAATAATAAAATTAAACCTAATATTTTTTTCAAAGTAATTCCCTCTTATTTATTGCGACTTATTTATAAAATTCAATAAAATTGTTAAATTTCCTTTCACAACGAGCTAAATTGTGGAGAACGTTAGGTCAATAAAAAATGATAAGATTGGCCTTACTATGGTTCAAAACCTACATAAAAAGGTGTGAGATAATGCGTTCAACGAAAATAATGTTATTAGGAATCTCAATAATGCTAATCGCATTATTTATCCAAAATGAAGAAGGGATTAATCTTTATGGAAGAGAGATATTTATTTTAGCTTTTGGCTTTATCTTGTTACTAATTGGATTCTTTTATAAAGGTAAAAAGCAATAACAGTTAAACGATTTTCACAGGGAGATAAAAATAAATACAAAATTCAAATATCTAAACCAGTAATACCAAAAGGAAAAGTAACAGCATATCATTTAAACGTTCGCTCTAAAGCATCAAACAGTGGAAAAGTGTTAGGATCTATTGCTAAAAACAAAGAAGTAGAAATACTTGGCAATGAAAAAGGCTGGTATGTCATTTCCTATAAAGGAAAAAAAGGCTATGTGTACAGTCGATATATTAACTTATTAAAATAATGTGCAAACACTCATTCGGGAAAAGCGGATGAGTGTTTTTTATAGTTGAAAACCAGCCAAGAAACAATTTATATGCCGGTTAAGAAATTATTGATAAAGAGTACAATCCGGCGCGCATCCACAATGTTTATATAGAACCGCGCTTTTTTCATTGGAACTATGTTATTTAGGAACATTCTTTGTTTTATTATGTATTAAGTTATACTATATTTTTTATCAAATGCTATTTAACAAATCGGAGGAATTATTTTGAGCATCGCAACTTATATAGGTTTAAATTTCGAGGTAGCACTTAGTGATGAAATTATCGATGATGAAATAGAGATTCATTATTGTTTTTCAGATGAGGAAAACCGTATGACTGTAAAAGAAAAACATTTTACTACACAATTTGTTTATGAGATTATGGAGAAATCCGAACAAATTTGGAATATGAATGAGTACAACCAGCAATATTCACCACATAATTTTGAAAAAGCTCAAACAACATTTATTCAGTTATGTGAATTTCTAAAAGAATTGATTCCAGAAGGCGATTATTGTGAAATATATATATGTTGGATAGGGGATGAAAACGATCCTATGGAATATAAGTTATCTATTGATTTAAATAACCCAACAATCAAGCCGTTTGAATACTATGAGAAATGTTATATTAAGTTTTTTAAGGAAAAGAAATTTTAATATATTTTGCAAAAATATCCTTATTATGTTATTTTTAATTAAAATGATTGATTAATCAATCAATATCATATTTAGGCGGGGTAAAATGAAAAAAACGATAGAAGAAAAGAGACAAAATGTATTAGAGGTAGCGACTAAATTATTTGCAGAAAAAGGATACGAGGCTACAACAATGGCTGAAATTGCTAAGTTTGCAAACGTAGGCTTTGGAACAGTTGCTACATATTTTGAGAACAAAGAAAATTTATTATTAAAATGTGTTGAAGAACCAATGACAGATTTTTTAGAGAAGGCACTAAGTTTTAAGACGCAACCGAATGATTATAAAGAGGAAATTAATCAAATGACATTGCATCATTTTAAACTATTTAGTGAAAAACGCTTATATTTACTATTATTAATTCATGTTACCTCACAGTGGGAGAAGTATATGAAGCCATATCTTATTGCGAATAAGGCAGCTAGGGAATTATCAGATAAAATTGAGCTGTTGATTCAAAATGGTCAACGAGAGGGGAAGATAGCTGAGGCCAATCCTAATATTTTAGCCATTTCATATGTGTCGGTTTTATTAGGTCTGTTCTTATCTAATACAGATCAATTTTCGGAAAATGTTATAAAATTGTATGCTGAAAATGCTACACGTTTGTTTGGATTGCAATAAGCAATCCTTTTCTTAACTAAATAATTGATTGATTAATCAATCAAAATTTGGAGGTTGTATATGAATTTCAGAGATTTTAATAGGAGTGTACAAATTCGAATTATATTAAAATTTTTTACAGTTATTACAACTACAGCGGTTTTACCATTTATTGTTTTATATTTTGCAAACATAATGGGGAGTGTAAAAGTTACTATTTTAACAATAGGAATAGGCTTGGTAACGTTATTTGGCGGTATTATTGGCGGTCAAATTACGGATTTAAGGGGGAGGAAATTATCAATTATTATAGGAGAGTCGATGACAGCGATTGGTTTTATTCTATTATTGTTGGGACAAATATTTACTGAATACATAATTTTTCTGAGTATAGTAGCTTTTAGTTTAACGAACTTTTTTACAGCCATGGCTTTACCAGGATATAGTGCATTGATATTAGATGAAACAACGAAAGAAAACCGAAAAAGTGTTTATATTTATTCGATGTGGACGTCATACTTGGGATTTGCAATAGGTAGTTCACTTGGCGGGATTTTATTTGCAAAATATAAAATTTTACTGTTTACTCTCATCATTATAAGCTCGATAATTACAGTTATTGTTATCGTTAAGTGGATTCCTGAAACACTTCATAAGGCTAAACAAGAAAATTCTATATTGACCAAAGAAGAGGAAGAACACTCTACGAATGATTCCATTTGGATCGTTGTATGGAAGAATAAGATTTTATTTTTATTACTATTTTTAGGATTTGTATTTAGTCTAATGGATAATCAAATTGGTTATTATTTAAGTTTGTATTACTATGATTTATTTGGTGAAGAAAGCTATTCGCTATTAGGATTTTTACGTACAGAAAATACAGTGATTGCTGTTGTATTTTTATTTATAGTAAAGAAATTACTTGTTCGATTTAAAGAAATGAACGTAGCTTTAACAGGAGGCATTTTACTGTTTGTGGGTTATATTTTATTAAGTATGCTGCAAACACAACCACAACTATATAGTGCCATGTTTTTAGCATCGGTAGGAGAAATATTGCTATTCCCCGCAATACAGGGCATTTCAGCTAACTATATTCCAGCATCTTTTAGGGGGAGATATTCAAGTTTAGCCAATAATGTAGGAATGCTAGGAGGCATGTTCGCAGTAACGTTTATGTTATTTTATCCATTAGGACTGCCTGTTATTGTAACAATTAGTTATCTTATAATAGGTATATTAACTTTTTTAGCACTATTAATTTTGAAATTGATGGTTGGGAAAGTATAAAGTAGTATGTATCAGAAAATGAGTCGTTTAAATATACACATAAACTGATACCCCTTTAAACAATAATCGATGCGATATCTTCAATAAGAAAATCGCGTTTTTCCGTTATTCAGACTTATTGTAGTATAGCCTGCTTTAGTTGAATACCACCAAACATCAAATAACACATGATTTTCTATTTATAGATAAATTATACAGTTTGATTTATAATAATTTTAAATACTTAAAGGTGGAGTGATTGAATGTTAAAATTTGTAGATGACTTGGCAGGCGCAGTCTTTGATATATTAAAGTCAACTTTATACTATATTTCATACTTCATTGTCGGTTTTACTCTAGTCGCTTTACCCTTATTTTTACTTGCTAAAATATTTGAATGGCTGTTATAAATTTGTTAGTCTTTGATGCACAAAAGCTCCCGTTAGTTACTAAGATCGGGAGCTTTAAATTTTTCTTGAGTGATATAAATACACACTTGAAGCTATACTTTGAATAAAATAAGTTATCATAATAATCATTATAAATGCTTCTATTGGAACTAATTTCAATACACCAACTAAAATAACTCCTAGTATAATCCCGCCTGACAAGATTGAATAGGAAAGAGATTTGGATTTATAAATTAATTGTAGTCCTCGTTCATCTTTAGACTCCTTGTCACTTTCAAATCTAATCTTATAAATCTCCGCTGCTATTACTAATATAACTAAAAAGAAAATAGCATATTCTATAATTAAACTCATTTATTCTCCTCCTTGTAATTAAAGATAGTTGTAATAGGAACGTCTAATGCGTTCGCCACTTTAAAAGCCAGAATTAACGATGGGTTGTATTTATTTTTCTCCATGGCTGCGATTGTTTGACGACTCACTCCTATCTGGTCCGCTAATTGTTGTTGTGTCAATTTCTTTCTTGCTCTAAATACGTGAATTTCATTTTCTAACATTAATAATCACCTGTGCCTTTAAATTAATTGTAATATATTTACAACAAAATGTAAAGAATATATTACAATTCAAATACTAAAACAAAATTTAGAAGTGTAGCTTATCATCTTTTAATGGCATTTATTATTAACCATTCGGGCGCAATTCTTCACTAAGAAGGTTGCGTTTTTCCGTTATATGGTCATGTAGTTGAATAACCTACTTTTATGAACGTTGGCCAAACATCCCCTGGGGATCTGTGTTTACGAGTATGATACAATTTAAATACCAAATATTAGGGAGGTTTCGCTAAGGATGGCAAAAGAAATTATTAACGTTGTTTTAGCAATGAAAACCTTTGATACATCTAAAATGGATTCGTGGACTGATGAACAGTGGCAGGAATTTGTGGGAGAAGAAAAAGACCACGAAGGCATACAATTGTTGTTGATAAATGATAACAGTTTTTATCTAAAAATAACCGGTATTCACTTTGATGAAGAGACTGAAGAAATAGTTTTTAATTTTGATACACAAAATAAAATGAATAAAAATATAAAGATTCAATTCGGTCACTGGCAAATTGATGACAATATCTATAATCTTATTGCGAAAAAACCACTATATTTGGATAATTTTTCTGGGGTTAGAAGTTTTCAAAAATGCGTAAAGCGCTCTAATTTAAATGAGTGGGACAAGACAATAATTGAAATGAAAATTATAGATGCAGAAATAAATATAATTATTAGAGACCTCGAATTACAATTAATTAAACATTTTACACAAATTTTTTAGGTTCCAAAAAATACGTTTACAAAGGAGGGGTTAAATGACTAATTTTTTCTTAATCCTTATGATTTTCTTAATTGTTGTTGCAAATGTTATTGGATTTATATCCTACAGGAAAAAGGAAAATCTATACTCTTGGGCTTTTGCAATATTTATATCAGCAGTTTTATTTGGGGCAATCGGGGGTGTATTAGCACTTTTAGTTATTCGTGATGCTTTTGCGATATTTTACGGTTTCCAGATAGGGCAATATTTACTAATAAACAGTGTTATTGTTCTTTTTATTGCCATTTTAATGACTGTAATAAGGAAATACAACAGAACTACCTAATTCACCACTCTCCAGGTCTGCCATAAATACTTTTTTGTTTTTTGCAGGTATGGTCGGAAGCTATTATCTATACACAGTTCTGGTGGCTGGTTTTTTTCCTAAATCATATATGATGATTTGGATTTTCATGACTATTATCTCGCCATTTTTGGCTATTGTATGTTGGTATGCAAAAGGAAAAGGTATTGTAGCTATAACTATTTCATCAATTATATTTATGCTTATTACAAGACAGGCTTTTGGTTTTGGAGTTTGGTATTTTTACATTAAATATAATCTTGAATTGTTACTCTGGTTCGCCACAATTTTTGTTTTATATCAGTCTCCAAAACAAATAATTCAGGTGGTAACAATAGGTATGATTCTTCGGTTCCTTACCAATGAGATCAATCTATTCTGGGGGATGTTATAACTTCTATTTACCCTCTTACAGGAACGCTTTTTCATTAAGAGGCAAGTAGTAAAAGAGATGACGAATGAGCGCGATTCTTAATTTTTACAAAAAGGTAACTATATTGAGAATAAAAGCGTGATTTGATCCATTACAAAACACGCTTCTTCGTTTTGTATTTTTCTCAGGCTTAATGAGTTACTCATCTAGCTCTAAGGGTAAAAAAGCATATTCTCCGTCCTTAATAATTTCACATTTACGGACTGGAATAGGATGTTTAAAAATGGGCCCATCTAATACTGTAGTATGGAACTCTCCACCTTCTCCGCAAGGGTCAACCCCACGAGCTTCAAGTTCCTTCACGTAATCATGAGTTAACATTCGCCCTAAATCGTCTTCTCGCATTCCAAGTGATAAATTTACAGTTACAATAATCGTCACAAAACCTAAATTTATGAACTCTTCGACAGCTTGATGATGATCCATTCCCCATAAAGGCATTCCAAGCTTTAATCCAGCATACTTCGTAACTTTTTCATGCCAACACCCATGTTCCGGCATATCTAAGTCTCCAGTTACTAACACTTCAGCTCCTTGATTTTTAGCCTTTTCTAAAAGATGTATAAATACTTTTTCATAATCTGTCCAACTTGCAGCTGCAGTATATACGGGCAAACCTATGGATTTAGCTTGGGCCTGAATGAGTTCCGGAGGCATTCCATGAGATCTTGAACGTTTTCCTTCTTCCTCCAGCATGACAATCAGTCCAACCGCTTCTCCAACCATCATTGCTTTATATAGAGCTAAGGCACTATCCTTTCCTCCGCTAAAAGAAGCTATAAATTTTTGCCCGTAAGCACTATTTTTCCAATCCATTAATTCTGCCATTTCTATCTTTCCCCCTTATATTTAATGACTTTAATGAGTTTTCATAGCTCTAATTATTTGTTTAATTTTATCACGAATGGACCTTATAAATAGGCTAGTATTGTATCCTGGTAGAATAAGGTTGAAATAAAAGAAAAAATTATTTCAATAAAATTCCTTCATACGACAGAGAATTGAGATGTCCGATCACTAAATGAGGTTATTCCAGTATGCAATTTTAGGGCGCGTTCCTTGTATTAGGAGAGGGTCTTTTTTCCTTTTCCTTTAAAGGGCAAAATAATTGAACTCAGCCTGATTTTTCTAGGTTACAATTTAGAAGATATTGTTAAAAAGTGACGGGTAGGAATATTGAAATTAAAATGAGAGATTTAAAGATTAGGGGGAGTACGATGAAAAAAGTTTCAATTTTATTGATTATAGTCGTTTTATTGGTTCTCGCCTCTTGTGGAGGACCTTTTAAATCAACGGCCTCGATATTGATAGTTATTGAAAAGGGGCATTCAAGTGACTTTAAAGAGTATTGGATTAAAGCATACGATCCGAATAATCAAACTAAAGAAGAAGCATTTAAGATTGTAGTTCAAGAAGAAATGGTATGGAACTTAATTGAGGAAAATAAAGAATATTTTTCTTTATATTCAAAAGAAGGAGATAAATCCTGGATATTAGAACAAATCGAACATATAGAAAATCAATAATGTTGGAGCTGTTGGTTAAGTATGTCCATCCATTAAATAATCAACCTAAAGTATTATGTTAATATTTCCCTTTTTATTTTACGATAGTTAATACAAGGTCAAAAATGAACTAGTAGACTACTTGAGAATTGAAAGAGGGGGAGAAAATGAAAGCTATAATTCAAAGTGAATTTGGGGATGCAAATGTCCTTTCATACAAGGATGTTCAAATACCGGAAATTGGAGATGAGGAATGTTTAATTAAGGTCGCTTATACAAGTGTGAATTATGCAGACATTAAAAAACGGATTGGGAATAAAGGAAAAGGGAATTTTCCTTTAATATTAGGGTTAGATTGTGCCGGGATAATTGTAGAAACCGCTCCTACTTCGAATTTTTCAATTGGCGATCGTGTCATTGCATTTCCTAAAGATGGCTCCTATGCAGAATATGTACGTGCAAATGAAAAGCTAGTTTTTAAAATTCCTGACACACTTTCATTTGAACAGGCAGCTGCAATGCCTACAGTAGCCATCTTGTCGTACCTACTATTACATGAGATAGGGCTAGTAAAAAAATCTGATACTATTGTTATACATAGTGCTGCTGGCGGTGTAGGTTCAATGCTTGTTCAATTAGCGAAAATTGCAGGCATTCAACAAGTCATTGGAACAGTCGGTAATCTTGAAAAAGCTAATTATGTGAAAGAACTAGGGGCTGACGTAGTTTGCACTTACGAAACATTTACCGAAGAAGTCTTAACAGTTACAAAGGGTCGAGGTGCAAACATTATATTCGATTCTGTTGCAGGTTCTGTAACAAGTAGAAGCTTAGATTGCTTAGCTTTATATGGGACGCTTGTTCAATTTGGAAATAGCAGTGGGGAAGCTGGTCACTTTAAAACAAGTGATGTTCATAGTAGCTGTCGAAACATAAAAGGATTTAGCCTAGGTACAACAAGGGAACATGATCCATTACGATTAGCGCCTGTTGCTGAAAAAGTAATTGAACTATTTAATTCACAACAGATTTCACTTCCAATTGCACAAATTTTTAATTTAGAGGATGCTGCTGCAGCTCATGAATTAATTGAGAGCCGGAATTATGAAGGGAAAGTTTTACTGAAAGTCTAGTGGAGAAAAGTTAACTGAATCAAGTAGGGCGCGTTCCTTTAATAAGGATACGCCCTTTATTTCATTTACCAGTGAGCGGAAGAGGATTATAGCTTTAATCTATACTTTTTCTATGTCTGCCTTCAAATCTTTAAACCATTTCAAGTTCACTAGATGGTGAGAACGAGAATTTTCATTCATGCGGCGAAAATAATCAATTTTACCAGGAGATTCATTGGTGTTGGCTAAGTATTCATCAAGAAGAGCGATTCTAGCTTCCGTTTGATCAATTTGGGATTGGATTAATTCTAATAATTTATTCGTATCAAATTCATCTGCAAACAATAATGCCCCGTAGAATTGTAAGTTTACATACTCGGATTTAGTCCCATATTTGGTCATTAACTTTTCGAATTCTTCAATCCCTAAAGAGGTGATTTCATAGGGATGAATTTCGCGTCCATTTTTAGAATGAGTCTGATGTGTTTGTTCTATGAAACCTTTCTCTTCAAGTTGTTGCAAATTGTAATAAAATGATCCTTTAGTGAAGTTCACGATATATTTATAATGCCGCTTTTTCATTAAAGTTAAAAGCTCGTAGCCATGAGCACCAGGATTTTGCATAAGTAAGCCAAGGATAAGTAAGGGAATCAAAGTTGCATCACCTTTGCCATATTTTCTTCAAATTCTTTGTATGTGATTTTACCAAGAGCCAAATTCATACTTTGAATATAAATTTGTTCCGTTTTCGAATAGTTATTAGTGATTTGTAGGGATTGTTCCTCTTCAGCAAGAGGCTCTAAAATATGACCCTTTTTCGAAAATGCTTCGTAGTAACGATAACCGAATTTTCGTTGGGAAACAGCGTTCAAATGAATACCATCCGGATTGGCCGTTAGCCCTTCTGCTGTTACGAAATAACAATTTTGCTGTTCATCTGCAAATCTACGTAATTGATCATTAATTTCTTGATACTCTGTAGAATATTTTCCGAATCCGGTTTTTCCTAAAAATTCACCAAGACCTCCGATGATTAACGGAACATCTTCAAGTGCTAATTCTTTTCTCAAAGAGTCAATAATTAAAGATAATTTTTCATAATAGGTTTCATGAAGAGAATTATTGCTATCACTTTCACCTTGGTGCCAAAGTATACCGCAAATTTCGCTAGACTCTAGTGCGAAACGAGCTTCAGATAAAGCATGTTGAAAAAGAGTACCTTGAGGATGCCAGTCATTTAAGGAACTGCCACCTTCTGCACAGGGTATTAAACCAATTTCTTCATCCGGGTTGGCTTTTGACCATGCCTCTGCAAATGAAGCTGCTAAACTTACCCCAGCAACAGGGCGGTCATAATTAATAGGCTCTGTCATCATTTGCCACTGTCCGTTACGAAGCATTTTTATTTTTTCATTATAGATTGGGTCGACTTCATGCAAAAAGCCACGACCTGCCATATTGGATTGTCCTAACATCAAAAAAGATTTTATCATTTTATATTCATTCCTTTACTCAATAGTCTAATTAGACTTCAAAATTATATAGTCTAATTAGACTGTCGTCAATTCTTTATAGCTAAAGCTCAAAAGCGATTTAAACCTAATTTATTTTTAACAAATTGAACTATTTTAGTAAAAAAATGCAATATAAATTTCATTAATGACGTCTTATATATAGAACCAAAATGGAGGTGTTAAAAATGGTTAATAAGGAGGTTTATTCTAATAAATTCGATACTTATTCACTAGATACAATAAAATCAAAACCAATTGAAGCCATTGAAGACATTATGGATACTTATGGGGATGAAATTAAAAAATTCATTTATACATATTTGAGAAATGAAGCAGATACCGATGATGTTACACAAGAAGTGTTTGTGACTGTATATTTGAAGATAGATTCTTTTAAGGGGGATGCCTCTCTTAAAAGCTGGATCTACTCAATTGCCGCAAATAAGTGTAAAGACCACATAAGAAAGCACCGTTTACGTCCGCAAAATTTATTTCAACGACTAACTCAGCAAGATATCAAGAAAAACCAAAGTAGTGATCTAGCAGAAGAGTATATTCGAGGCAGTGTAAATGAAGGTCTTTTCGAAAAAATCATGGAACTCCCTGTTAAATATAGAGAAGTCATAATTCTTTATTATTATAAAGAGTTGTCCATTAAAGAGATCAGCTTTGTTTTGAAAGAAAAGGAAAGTACACTACAATCACGTTTAGTAAGGGCAAGAAAGAAATTACGAGAGATGATTAATAAAGGAGGGATTATTCTTGGATAAACATCTTAAAGAACTAAATTTTGAAGAGAAAATTAAGACCTCATTTACAGAAGATAATAAAAGAATGATAATGAATGAGATTCATAAAGTAGAACAAAATAGAATTACAAAGCCGCATTATTTTCAAAATATACTAACGGTCGTACTTACTGTAGGAGTTTTATTTTTTGGTTTTATTTATGTTAATAATCATGAAGGAACTAATGAAATTGCCGGAGATACTAATCAAACTGAAAATCATCTTGGTAAAAATCAAAATAATGAAGGCTCACTTGCTGTCTCAGACAATGATAAGGAACAGGAGAATGAGAAAAAAGTGTTGGAAGTTGGGAGGAAGTTTACTTTTTGGGACCCTGAGAGGTTTTATAAATACGATTACAAAACGGAAACCTATACTTATTATGATTTTTCAGACTCTAATTACAATTTATATGCGGCGCACCTTAAGGCAGCAGTAATTACAGATAATGCTATCTATATGAGTCCAAATGAATTAGAACCATCTATATATGTGCAATATTTAGAAAGTATTATTTACTTGTTAGAAAACATAGAACATGGAGAAGATAAAGAAAAAAATGAGGAATTTAAAAAAGCGGCGCAACTAGCTAAACTAGCGCTTAAACAGGGTGTGAGCAACTGGGAACCTACATTAGAAGAGCTGCATGAAGTGTTACATGAATTAGATGAACATTATAATACTAACCCCTTTAAAGATGGAATTACAGGTAGTAATGGAATACGATTACTTGCCGATCCAGAGGAGTAGCAATGTCAAACTGGTTCCTAATTAGCACTTACTCGAGTGCTTTAATTCAAGGAGGGATAAAGCATATTACGGTAAAGAATTAAAGCAACAGTAAACTTGAAATCAGAAGGGGAAATTAATGAGAAAGATTTTTACTGGGATAGTTTTAATAACAATATTTTTAACTGCGTTTCTATTTTATAATCACAAACAACTGCCTGATAAAGAAGATGTATTTAAAATCACCAAAAATTGGTCTCAAGGAACAGAAGAAGTCTATTTAGTGAGGAAAATTGGTGAGGAATGGTTAACCATTTATAGAGACAATCATTCGATTACGATTGCCCGGTTAGAGCAAAACTGGTTAGGGTATTGGGACATAATAAATGAAGATGGCAGCAAAACTACAATATCTACGATTGATTATCATATATCGCAGAGTGATCAATTAAATTGGAGTGCAGGTTCAAGAGGGGAAATATCACACTACTTCGGTCAAATTATCAATCCTGATATTAAGAAAATAGAAGTCGAAACTCAAAAAAACCACTTTGAAGATGCATTAATAATTAATTCGGGAAAAACTCAATTTTTTTACATTAAAACTAATGGGGAGTTAGTATTGCCTGTAAATATTAGAGGACCTTCTGAATCTGGTAAGTTAATCTATTCTACACTTAAACCAATTAAAAAGTAAATTTTTGATATTTTCTTCTACCACAATTTTTTGGAAGAATTTGAAAATAGTCTTAATAAATCTAGCGGGGTTTTTCAATATGTAATTTGTTATTCCCTTATAGAAGATCGTGTTTTTCCGTTATAGGCCAGATTATGGAGCAACAAAAATTTAAAATAAGAAAGAGTAAGTATTTTTTTCAAGAATAAATAAAAGTTTGCAGGGGGTGTATTCATGTTGAAAAAAAGATTAGTTTTAATAATTGCAGTATTTTTATCGTTAGTAATTGTGGGCTGTAATGATGAAAACTCAATTGAGAAAAAAGAAAATAAAATTCAACACAATTGGAATGAAAGTCCATTATTTGAATCGGGCGACTATACAATGATTGGTGAAGAAGGACGATTAGGTTTTATCTATGATGATAGCGAAGATCTTAGATTTTATCCTAATAAAGTCAATAAATACATGTGGCATTTTTGGGGTGAAGAACAGGAGCTTGAAGGAGAGGTGAAAATTACTGCCACACATGAAAATGATAATGAAGAAATCTATGTCACTGGTGGGGGAATAAGTGGTGCAAATAACGGGGCAGATCGTCATATGCCATCTAATATGAGTTTACCTAAGAGTGGAATGTGGAAATTAGATGCTTATATTGGTGATAGACTATTTGGAAGTGTATATGTGAAGGTTCATAAGAAGTAATGAATTATTAGACTAAAAAAAGAAAATGAATGATACTCAAAAATCTGGGCGCTTTCCTTGAATAAAGGAAAGCTTTTTGTATTAAAGGGCTAAAAAATAGTGTAAAAAGAACATGAGTGAAGTAGAACCATTACAAAAGGCGCGGCCGAATGAAAAACCTCATTCGAGCTACGCCTTTTCAATTTATATTTTAAATTGGTGAACTAAACCGCGCAATTCACTTGCAGTTGTCGTAAGTCCTTCTGTAGCGTCAGTTATTTGAGCTACTAATGCTAATTGTTCCTCAGTTTCACCTGAAATGGTTACCGCATGTTCCGAAGTGCCGCGTGATAGTTCGGCAACCGATTCAATAGAGGCATTAATTTCTTCCATACTTGCAGCCATCTGTTCTGAAATGGCTGATAGCTCTTGTATTTGTGCATTAGATTTTTCAAATTCACTGACGATGTTTTCAAATGTTTCGCCAGCTTGACTCACATAAACAATGCCACTCTCAATTTCTTTATGTGTATGGCTCATAAATTCGGAAACCCTCACAGTGTCCTTTTGTATTGCGCTTACAATGTCTGAAATCATTTTAGCTGATGCATTGGATTGCTCAGATAACTTACGTACTTCATCGGCTACGACAGCAAATCCTTTCCCATGTTCACCAGCTCTTGCCGCTTCAATCGCAGCGTTTAATGACAATAAGTTGGTTTGGCTTGATATATCAGTTATAGCTTTTGTTATATTGCCTATTTCTAATGAGCGTTTTTCTAATTCCTTAATAACATCATTTGTTTTCGTATTGGCTTCATAAATCGTTGTAATTTGATGAACCGCTTTTTCAACGTTTGAGAAGCCTTGTTTTGCCTGAGTCATTGATTGTTCCGATGATTCAGCAATATCCGCTGTGTTTTCTGAAATGTTCGCTATGCCAATCGTCATTTCACTAATTGCGACTACACTTTGTTCAATCATTTCCTGTTGATCCGAAAGGCTATCCGTGATGTTCGTCACCGATTTAACGATATGTTCCGTTGAACCAACATTTTCTTTCGCATTTTCTAACACATTTTCCGAAGAACGCTCGACTATATCGGAATGATTGGAAACTTCCTGGAGCAATATCTTCAAGTTATCGGCCATCTTATTATAGTTGTTCGCTACATCTGTAATTTCGTCACTTTTAGATGCCGTAAGTCGTTGTGAAAAATCCCCTATACCGGCGCTTGTCAGAACAGCCGAAACGTCGCTTAAACGCTTTTTAATGCCTTTTGAAAAGTAAAGACTTGTTACGGTTGCTAAGACAATCATAATTAAAACGACAATAACAAAGCTCTTTATGATCTGAGAGACAATGGAGGTAATCATTGACTGCGAGGCTCCTATATAAAATATTCCAATTACTTCCCCGTTGCTTTTTACTAATGGTTCATAGGCTGCTTGATATTTATTCCCTGCAACATCGGCTTCACCGTAGAATTTTTCCTTATTCTTTAAAACTGCAGTCGCTACTACATCGGAAACTTGTGTCCCAATTGCACGCTCCCCGTCAATTTTTACATTCGTAGTAACACGTGTGTCGCCTTTAAAAATTGTGACAGTACCATCCGTATCTGCCCCAATATCATCTACAATCTCATAATTTTCATCTATCAGAACATCCCCTTTATACAACTGGTTGTTCTTCAGATTCCAGTCACCCGGATATCTTTCATTAATATAGCGATAGGCTAAATCTAAATCGCTTTTTGCTTTTTCTAGCGCAAAATCTTTTACTCCTGAACGTACTTGATTGGTAACTACTAAACCAATAATCAGTGAAAATAATAATATAACACTAATAAATAGCAAATTTATTTTGGTGCCTAGTTTAAAACTTATTGTTTTCTTCTCCTTATTTTCACTAAATGTAGGTCTAAGTTCTTATGACATTTAACAATTATATAGCAGCTTGGCATAAATTTCTATTGTTAATATATTCAAAATTAATGTTTTAATATTGGAAATTCTGAAGGTAAACTAGTATTATTACTTTGTTTAAAGAACAATGGCTCGGTAGTGCATAACTAACCAACCTCAAATGTTTTTTGTACAGTTATTGGTGGTCTTTTAATAAAGATTGATAATTAATAATTTAGTTCGATCATTTGTAGTAAAGTTTGATAAAAAACTTTATGGTGTAGAGGTTTTCTTATTCCATAATCTGGGCGCAATTCTTCAATAAGAAAGCCACGTTTTTATAAGATCTATTTTTTATTAATATGAGTAGTTATTATGACGATATATCAATTAGTACTTACTTCTTGGAGGAAACACAATTATGAAAAACAAATTACTACTCTCGGCAATGGCTTTGGCAATTACTACACCAGCTATTGTCGTTCCAATGACCAGCTCAACTGTTGAAGCTGCTACATATGATAAAGTTTTTAAAGATGTTACAAAGAATAATGTGAACTATGATATTATTCATGAAATGGCGTCACAAGGAGTGATCAATGGTTACGAAGATGGTACATTCCGAGGTGGAGTAGAAATTACTCGCCAACACGCAGCATCATTAGTTTATCGCTACTTAGGTGGAAATCTAGCTGTCGTTAATAAAAACGTGAAGATGCCAAGCGATTTAAATGAAAAGAATAGCCATGCGAAAGCTGTCTATGCATTAATGCAAGCGGGTTTATTGTCTGCTGATGCAAATAATAAAGTTAGTCCGAATACGCCTTTAACTCGTGCAGAAATGGCAAAAATCTTAGTAGTAGCCTTTGATGTGAAAATCAAAGCTCAATACGATTTTGCAGATACAGTTGAGGGTGACGCGGAAACACGCGATTATGTCCGTGCTCTCTATTCAAATGGTATAACAACAGGTTATTTAGAAGATGCGACATTCCGTCCGACTGAATCATTAACACGTCAACAATTCGCGGTATTTATGCACCGTTCCATTAATGTTGATCCCGAGTTTGTAGCGGAACCGATTGAATTACCTAAAGAAGAAGGTGTCATAGACATTCCAACGACTGGCTATAATCCATATGAATTGAACTTAGTAAAAACGCCAGTTTCTGAGTATGAGAAGTATAGTGATAAATATGCGGATATTTTAGCTAACCAAAAAACACCAAAAGTAGGTAACTTATCGGCAGAGGAACTATCTACATTCCAGGCACAACAATTGGCGATGTACAAAGAGTTTTTGAAAGCAGATAGTAATACAACAATGCCAACGTTTGTGGCGAAAGAAGAATTTATAGAGGCTTTTGCTCAACGTGAGGGTGTTTCAACTGCAGACATGATTAAAATCTTCAATTATGTTCAAAGTACAGGCGCAGTTTATAAAGGTAATAAGATGGCCATTTACTATAAGTATTATGAGGCTACTAAAGCAGGTTCATATCATAAGGTTGAGAGAACTAGATAATTTATTTAACCCCTTATACCATAATCTATGTGCGTTTATTTGGGAACGCGCTTTTAATTTACATAATCTAAAGAAGCAGTTTAGTTCAAAAGGGCAACGGGAAAATAAGCAATTATATACTAAACTAAAAGGTTAAAATTGAGTGGATAAAGTTAGGAGATAAAAATGCGTAATAAGAAGGTACGAGGTTTAAAGCGAAAAGCAGGAAATATGATAAAGCGTATTGAAGAAGAAACCACTTATTTTCCTTTGGATTTTTATCATGGATATTGGCATCTTCATTTACCAGTTGCCCAAGATTTTATTGATTCAGATAGGACCCCTTTTGGAATTAAGCGAGTTTGTGTCCAAACTTTATTAGAACGTGCTAAACATTTGATTGAAAGCAAACCGAATAGTCTTGATAAGTTTCGAGTGATTGTTTATATTAGTTTCCCAGCGTTGTTTGATTCCCAAATTATAGTGTTTGTTGGTGATTCTCACTTCGAGGGATTCTTCAATAGAAATGACGAATTTCAAAAGTGGATGCCCCTTTCCAAAGAACGAAATTTTGAAAGTGAATGGAGAATAAATATCCCTCAAAATATGAATGTTTTAGGATTTAAAGAAGAAATAACCGATGAAGATGGGGGAATTTATAAAAGAGATATTTGGTTTATAGGTGAATTAAAGTAGGTTGTACATAACATTGTTCCTAAACTAACGGAATAAGAAAATCGCATTTTTCCATTATAGGTCCATTTAATGAACTACGAAACTTTTCTTTAAAGTTAAACGTAAAAAAGATTAACTTGATTGAGGGGTGGAGATATACATTGTTTAAAATTGTGCCTAAATGTATTAAATGCGATAAAGAAATTAAGGGAAACGAAGTAGTTTTTGTGAAAATGCGTTATCCAGAACGAAAAGGTATGACTGAAATTAAAGCCTATATACAAAATGAAGGAAGAATAATTTGTGAGGATTGCTATAATATTAAGACTAATTAATGGTTAAAGAATTATGGCGCGCTTTCCTTAATGTGCTTTCTCCAATTATAGGGCCATTTATAGTATTAGAACCAAATCCTAAGTAATTGCGGAACCACCTGGAATGTTGATTAGTCAACATTCCAGGTGGTTATTTTAATTAGAACATGTTAAATTACAGAGTTGAAATATGATTTGAAAAGGAGGCTACCATTCAAATTTTAACTAAGCTAGAGGATAAAAAATTAAGGTATGGATGCTTTAGTAAACCATAACTCAGAAGAAATAGGTGTAGATATTCCACCCAAAGGCAACCATTTGTTTGGGGTAGCCCGATATTTCCATTATTTAGTTTATAATTGAATGGGAAATACATAGAAAAGAGGAATATAATGAGCCTTTATCGTTATTTTGCTTCCAAAAACCCTTTACCAGTTGTTACAGCTTTAGATGAAAACCATTTCGGAGAACAGTTTGAAGTTCTTCCTTGTAGACAAAACCCTCCTATCGAGGCAGGCGGTCAAATTCAAAAGTCTAATATTTACAAAGTAAGAGGGAATAATAGTGAAATGTTTTTAAACCAACTTGTTGACTATATTAAGGAAAATGTTGAAGAACAAAACCGAGTGGAATTTTGGTCAATATGGCACAATGAAAAAGTACCTTCTAAAAATATATATCGGATCAATCCGCAGCAAATAACGATTGAAGATTTAAAGTTTTTAAATGAAAATGACAATTGCTGGATTAAATTTTTCTTTAAAAATAATAAGTGAAATGAGAATAAAATTTCACACAAGGTTAATCTAATTTTAGTTAAGGGTGATTTTAGTGGGGAAATATATTTTGATTTTGTCTTTAACACTTTTATTATTTGGTTGCCAACAAATCAATGAAGAAAAGGCTGATAATACTGATAGTGTAGAAAGTGTTAGTATCTATAAAATGATAGGATTTTCGGAGATTATAGAGGAGTCGTTAAATGTAATAACAGATTCAGAAGAAATCAATAGTATTGAAGAAATAATTAAGGGTGCAGAGAAGGTTGCCGGTATTGTTGATGTATTTGACCCACATTATCAAGTTGAAATCGGAGAAAAAACATATTATCTCTGGGTACATAATAAAGAGGCTGCCACAATAATGGATGAAGAGGATACTCGTACAGTTTATAAAATTTCTGGTAATTTAGTTGAACGATTAATTGAAATTATTCATCAGTAATAACTCTGACAAGAGACAAATGCTGTTAATTCAACACTTGGCTCTTTTTTTGTGCTCAAAAACTTTGATTTAAGAATGTTATTATAATTATTTATGTAAAAATTTAAATTCTCTTTCACTAGAAAAATTAATAAAAAAACTTACTTAACTTCAATTACAAAGACATAGCTTGAACTTCCCTTTTTCCAATAGGCTGAGAGGCTATAAATATAAAAACCTTTTTCATTTGGGACGGATAATACATTTTCATTTAATGGAGCATTTGTTATTTCATTGTTACTGGACCATATCGATGCGGTTAACGTGTTTTCCAATGGTTTACGATGGAATTTTATTTTTACGTCAGCACCAGGTGATACAACAACTGGGGTGATTTTATGATGTTCAATCAGGTCAGGTGGCGAAATCATATCAACACATTGTGTTTTAAGAAGCCCATTCCAACAATAAGAGCTTTGTGCCACTTCTACTGTCTTATTTTCAATTGTAAGGACTGGTTTAGGTGGTGCAGAGTTAATTGCAACATACATTCCGCCTACTAATACAACTACGGCTAATAAAGAAGATAATACCTTTTTCATACATACCTCCTTTAGAATTTTTAAAGACGGCTGATTCCACTAAAATGTGACATTGAAGTAAAAGACATCTACAATTCGATCTAATAATCCTTCTAGAAAGTGTTCATAAATTCCTCTAATGTTCTTGTTGTAAGGGGATAATGTTATTCTTAATCTCATGAATGTATTCTTGAAAAGATTGAGGAAATCAAATAAATAATGAATTAAATGAGTAAGACTGGTTGACAGAGGTCTCTTTATTAAAAAAAGGCGTTTAGCTGAACAACGAATTACCGATTGGGCGTCCTGAAATCAAAGGAATGGCCCTTTTTGGCATTGGCTATTTTCTTTTAAATTGTTTTTGGTGAATAAACACCATTTTGCTTTATTTCAAATTGAATAATATAATATCATTTTATTAAGAGGGGGGAAACGTATGCAGACTTTGCAATTATTTTATAAAAAAACAACAAAACGGCAGCGATTATTCTTTAGTATCCTTGTCTGCTTATTTATAGCATCCCTGATTTGGGTTAATCAAAACCATGCTTTCTATAAAAGCTCAATTGCTGAACTGATAGAAATAACAGATATTAGTTCAACGGAAGTGGAAGATCCAAATCATAATAAAGATGTGTTATACCAACAGAAATTGGTTGCTGAAGTGAAAAATGGTGAGGAAAAAGGATCGAGAATTAATCTTATAAATGACTATTCCATGTCGCAAGGATTTGATCAGAAATTTAATGTAGGTAGTGAAGTGTTTGTATCGATTAACTCTGTGACTAGAGAAAATGAAATACTGACTGGTTCAATTACAGGTGTAAAACGGGACAAATACCTCGTCGTCGTTTTATGGGTTTTTATTTTTATTTTACTTATAGTTGGTAAAAGACAAGGTCTGTTATCTGTAATTAGCTTGGCTTTCAATGCAACATTATTATGGTTTGCACTTGATATTTACATAAAATATGCAAATCAAAGCTTATTATGGATATGTGCACTGAGCATTATCATCTTTACAGTTTTTTCATTATTGCTTGTAAATGGTAGAAATGAAAAGACATTCGCAGCAATTATTGCCACTTTAGTAGGCACATTTTTATCACTCGCCATTACATACCTATGTTTAGTTATTACAAGCGAAAAAGGACTGCATTATGAAGAATTACAATTTATTACACGACCATATAAAACCGTCTTTCTAGCTGGATTATTTATCGGCTCTTTAGGAGCGGTAATGGACGTTGCCATAACGATGTCTTCTTCTCTATTCGGATTGTATGAAAAAGATCCGACTATTTCTATTAAGGCGCTTACTAAATCAGGTTTAGAAATTGGTAAAGATATAATGGGGACAATGACCAATATATTATTTTTCGCATATGTCAGTGGATCGATTCCAATCCTTTTACTATATTTTAAAAATGCGTCACCGTTTGGATATACAATGTCCATCAATCTATCCTTAGAACTTGTACGTGCGTTATCTGGCGGGATTGGTATTGTATTGACGATCCCAGTTGGATTATACACAACTATGTTTTTTATAAATAGAAAGAAGGCACAATCATGAATGTATTAGTATTACTATCGGGAATATTATTCATGTTAATGGCAATCATCGGCGGGAAAAAGGGGATTCGTTCGTTTATTGCGCTATTTTTAAATTTTGGTGTAATCGTTGTGTTGCTATTTTTCATGAATGATCCTACACTCAATCCAGTTATCCTTACACTCATCGCCTGTGTATTTATTAGTTGTATTAATCTTTTTTACATTAATGAAGTGAACTGGACAACAAAAACCGCTTTTTACGCAACAATCGTCACAACAATTGTATTGGTTATCTTTATTAGTTTCATCACGAATAGTGCGATGATACAAGGGTTTGGTGAGGAAGAAACCGAAGAAATGGGGATGTTCTCATTTTATATCGGTCTTGATTTTGTGAAAATTGCTGTATCTGTTATTATCATGAGTACGATTGGTGCGATTACAGACGCAGCCATTGCCATTGCTTCTCCAATGCGTGAAATGCATATTCATCATCCGCGTATTGAACGAAAAGAACTCTTTTATTTTGGATTAAGCATCGGTCGTGATATTTTAGGAACAAGTACCAATACATTATTTTTTGCCTTTTTTGGAGGTTACTTAGCTTTACTCATATGGTTTAAAGATTTATCTTATACTTTTGGGGAAATCTTCAATTCTAAAGTATTCAGCAGTGAATTGATTACCATTTGTTGTGCAGCTATTGGTGTGACCCTTGTTATACCAGTTACAGCTTGGATTACAGCATATTTTTTAACACGTAAAAAGACAGATATTATATCTTAATTTAAAGCATCCCATTTATCTCTTGGAAAAACATTAATTATATTAGCTGCCGATCAATAATTTAAACCCAGCTTATCTGTAATAAGATAATAGCTGGGTTTTTAGTATTCTCTCAACGTAACAGTAAAAAGCAGCTAGGTAATAGATAAACTATAAAAACTTTAGCTACCATAAGAGTTAATCGGTTACTTTTAGCGTGTCGATAACGATTTTTGCAGCTTCAGCAATAAGCGCATCATCATAAGTGGCGTCAGCTGTCTCACGGTCAGATAGTATGGCGATTACAATTGGTTTGCGGTCTGGCGGCCATACTATGGCAATGTCATTTCTTGTTCCGTAAGCACCAGCTCCACTTTTATCCCCCACAATCCAACCTTCGGGGACACCAGCGCGGATTAATTTGTCTCCCGTAGCATTTCCGATAAGCCAATCGTTCATGAGTGACTGTTTTTCTGAAGAAAGCACGTCATCAAGTGTGAATGCCTTTAGACTTTGGGCAAGTGCTTTTGGTGTACTTGTGTCGCGAGACTCTCCCGGCGTAATAAAGTTTAAATCAGGCTCGAATCGCTCAGATTCCGTCTCCGTATCGCCGATTTCCCTAAGGATCGATTCAAATCCTGCAGGACCTTCAAGCTCATTGAACAGTAGGTTACCTGCCGTATTGTCACTGTAACGGATGGCAGCTTCTGAAATATCACTTAATGACATTCCTGTATCTACGTGATTTTCTGTAACAGGTGAATATGTAACTAAGTCTTCCTTATTGTACGAAATGATTCGGTCAAGATCTTTTATCTCGTTTTTGGCAAGAATTGCACCTGCAGCAAGCGCCTTGTATGTTGAGGCGAAAGCGAATCGTTCATCTGCACGATAGGAGATGCTCTTTTCAGTTTCGGTATCAACGGCATAAACGCCGAGACGTGCATCAAACTGGTTTTCCAATTGTGAAAACGCCTCTTCTGTAGAATGTTTTCCCTCTGTCTCATTAGTTTCCTGATTGGAAGGGGAAGCAGTTGTTGAATCTCCATTTGTGCAGCCAGCCAGCGTGATAATCGTTAACATTGATAAAAATAGAGTTGATATTAATTTATGTCGCCTAGAAAATGAACTCATCATAATAGTTTCCTCATTTCTTTAATTAATAATAAAGCTAATAGACCTTGGTTGAATCCACCTTTCTGTATTAGCATCCTTTAAAACAGAAACTATGCTTTTAAAACTGAAAAGTACAGTAATTTTCACTGTTTTAGGGGTACTGGTTGCTGGTCAGATTCCAATCATTTCTGCCATGGCAAATGATTCTACTCATTATAATTTTAAAAATGAAAACGTGCTTTATATGGACTTAAGTGAGGAGTTTGCCAACTTTGAAGGTAGCTTTGTGTTATATGATAGCCAAGCGGATCAATATCACATTTATAATGAAGAAAAAAGCACTTTAAGAGTATCCCCGAACTCTACTTACAAAATATATAGTGCATTGTTTGGATTAGAATCCCAAGTGATATCAGCTAATAATTCAATAATTAAATGGAATGGTACCCAATATCCGTTCGAATCGTGGAATTCTAATCAAAATTTATCAATGGCGATGCAAAATTCAGTAACTTGGTATTTTCAGGACATTGATAAAAGAAACGAGGCAGAAACAATTCAATCCTATTTGAAGCAACTCAAATATGGTAATTCCGACATGTCTGGAGGAATCGATCAATTTTGGCTCGAGTCATCCTTGAAAATTTCTCCGGTAGAACAGGTTCAATTATTAAAAAGCTTATCTACCAATCAGTTAGGATTCAAGGAAGAAAATATCCAAACCGTGAAAGAAGCAATGAAACTTGAACAAAGAAATAGTAGGGAACTTTATGGAAAAACAGGTACAGGGACCGTTAATGGCAATGAAATAAATGGTTGGTTCATCGGGTATGTAGAGAGTGCGGAAAATACGTATTACTTTGCAACCAATATACAGAATGAAGAAAATGCCTCCGGAAAAAGGGCGGCAGAAATCACTTTATCCATTTTGAAAGAGAAGGGGATATATTAAGTGAAGCTCGATAAAAAGGAGATGGAACGGTGTGTCAAAAAAAATTCCTAATATCTCGGAATCCGAATGGGAGATAATGACGGTACTCTGGAAAGAGGCACCTCTTACTGCCAATGAGATAATTTCCAATCTGCAAGAACGCACGGATTGGAAACCTAAAACAATACGTAGCCTTTTGGATCGCCTTGTCAAAAAGAATGCGGTGGGTGTGAATAAAGAGCAGCGGATTTATACTTTTTACCCGCTTTATACGCAGGATGAATGCCAACATGCAGAAGCGGAATCATTTGTGAAGCGAATTTATGGTGGTACTTTAAAATCGATGCTAGTCCAGTTTATCCAGGAAGATTCCTTATCTGATGAGGATATTAAGGAATTGCGCTCAATATTGGATCCGAAGCCCAAAAAATAAACTAAATTAAAATGCAATGGGACTTTATGAAAAAGACCCAAGCTATCATATTTTCGACCCGATTGGAAAGCTAAAAAACATCGACTCTTAAGGACAGAATCGATGTTTTTTTGACATGTAAGTAGATTACACTCCTATTTTAGAAAGGTCTTTTCAATATCATCGAGCATAATGTTAGCAGCCTTTACACCGCCAGCAGTATTCCAAATAACATCATCAACCTTATATACTTCTCCTCTTTGCGCAACTTCCAGATTGTTAAATAGAGGATCCTCTAACCATTCATTTTCAAGATCAGAAGCAGCTCCGTCCCCAGTTTCGTAAGTAAAGTAAAACAGAATATCGCCATCCATTAATGGCATCTGTTCCTTTGTGGCACCTTTAATTGCAAAATCATCAACATCCTGACTCTCAGGTCTTGCAAATCCAAGTTGATCTAAAATAACGCCGGAAAAAGAATCCTTTTGATAAATACGCACATCTCCGGCCATAAAGCGGACCATTGAGACTTTCATAGTTAATTTATCGCCAAGCTGTTCTTTTAAGTCAGCAATTCTAGTATCGTAAGTCTCGATCACTTCTTTACCTTTCTCTTCTTTATTCACAGCTTTTGAGTAAAGTTCGAAATTGTTTTTCCAGTTACCGCGTAAATCATCCGCAAATACAGTTGGAGCGATTGCGCTTAGTTGTTCGTATATTCCTTCCTGGCGCATTTTATTGCCAATAATTAAGTCAGGTTGCAATGCAGCGATTGCCTCGACGTTTACCTCACTTTCCAAACCAACCACTTTAGTATCTTTCATCTCATCTGCAATATAATCATACCAAGGATCACCTGTCCATGATTGAACAGCGCCTACAGGTGTTACTCCCAGCTCAAGAAGGGCTTCCGTACCTTCATTTGTTAAAATAACTACTCTTTCGGGAGTTTTCGCTATTGTTGTTGTACCCATTGCATGTTCAACCGTATAGCTTGTATCTTCTTTCTTTGAATCACTAGCATTCTCTTCGGATCCGTTGTCATTACTTCCACCACATGCCGTTAAGATCAAAATAAACATGATAGAAAGGATCGATAGAATAGATTTCGATTTCATATGTATTCCTCCTTCAATGTAATGATAATTATTATCATTCATGTGAATATCTTAAGTGCTCCTAAAGAGGGTGTCAACGATTAATTGAAAATGATTCTCAAAATCATTGACAGAGTAGTAGTCCTTACAATAAACTGATTTCAGAAATATAAAACTTTAAGATTTACTTCGAAAGGTAATAAATATGCTATTAAAATCAAATGGGTGGAGGGTAGCGGGGCTCCTTTTTGCTATCTTATTATTCTTATTATTAATGTGTGGAAGTATCGTATATGGTTATACAGATACAACTTGGAAGATCGCCTTGGATGCTTTTCAACATAATAATGGTTCAAACGAACATCTAGTCATTACAACGCTCAGACTACCAAGGGCGTTAATTGCTGCAACAGTCGGCATCAGTCTGGCTATAGCCGGTGTCTTAATGCAGACATTAACGAAAAACCCACTTGCATCTCCGGATATATTTGGGGTAAATGCCGGTGCCGGTTTTGCAGTTGTTATTGGAATAACCGTATTTTCGATGGGAAATTTACAAGCGATTGCATGGGTAGCATTTTTGGGGGCGGCCATTGCTGCAATTGGAGTATATGTTATCGGTTCGATTGGAAGAGAAGGGCTGACACCGATTAAGTTAACGTTAGCAGGTGCAGCTACGGCAGCCATGTTTTCTTCTTTTACACAGGGGTTTCTTGTTCTTGATGAATCTGCTCTGGAGCAGGTTTTATTTTGGTTAGCCGGTTCTGTTCAAGGCCGAAAGTTAGAAATATTAATATCGGTTTTACCCTATTTAATTTTTGGATGGTTAGGTGCTATGCTGATTTCCCCAAAAATGAATGTTCTATCGATGGGAGAAGATGTCGCTAAGAGTTTGGGGCTTCGAACAGGTTTGTTAAAAGTGTGGATGGCCATTGTGATTATTCTATTATCCGGCGGGGCAGTAGCCATTGCCGGTCCCATTGGATTTATAGGAATCGTTATCCCGCATGTAGCAAGATCAATTGTCGGTATTGACCATCGTTGGTTGATTCCGTTTTCAGGTATTCTCGGTGGCATTTTGTTGCTTGCATCTGATATTTTAGCCCGTTATATCATCATGCCTCAAGAGGTTCCGGTAGGGGTTATGACGGCAATTATTGGAACTCCATTCTTTATCTATATTGCTAGAAAGGGGTTTAATGCAAAATGAGTAATCATAAGACCATTAGATTTTTTAACGGAAAAATTTCGTTTTTATTGGATAGACGAGCAATAAAAGTTTTTGCCATAACCGCAATTATAGCCGCAATTATATTTATTATCAGTACAGGAATAGGCGATATGAAAATTAGTCCGCTCACAGTAATAAAAGTATTTTTTGGCGGTGGGACGGATATGGAACAACTGGTAGTGACTTCATTTCGTTTGCCACGCATCATTGTTGCGCTTATGGTAGGCATTTCGTTGGCTGTTGCGGGTGGAATTCTACAGGGGATGATTCGAAATCCATTGGCTTCTCCGGATATTCTCGGCATTACAGGAGGAGCGGCAGTTGCAGTGGTAGGATTTTTAGCCTTTTTCAGTGATGAAAACAATGCATTAACTGTAAGTATTAAATGGATGCCTTTAGCTGCATTTATAGGAGCCGGTGTAATTGCAGGGCTCGTATATATATTAGCATGGAAAAATGGTGTATCTCCATTTCGTCTCATATTAATTGGAATTGGGATATCTGCTCTTATGCAGGCTTTAACAACATTATTGATGGTTATGGGCCCTATCTATCGTGCCAGTCAGGCAAATATTTGGATTACC